>JAFAYE010000001.1:1551388-1861666 GCA_019240525.1 Candidatus Eremiobacterota bacterium | reverse complement strand
CGCGACACTCCATGACGCCAACATGAACAAAACCGTCGAGTAGGGGTGCCAAGGCGCGCGGAAGCCGTCGAAACGCGGGGCGCCGGCCTTCGTATCGCGCCCGCGAAAAATGAAGAGTGCAAGCGCGAGCAATCCTCCGAACGCGTAGGAAATCGCAACGACGAAATTGAGGATGTGCGCGTAGCCGGATGAAAGCGCGATGACGATAGCCACGACGGCTTGCAACGCGACGGCAACGACCGGAACGTGCGTGCGCGGATTAACCCATGCCACAGCGCGAAAAAAGAGTGCATCGGCAGCCATCGCGTGATAAAGGCGGGGCACGGTCAGCATCCGATTGCTCATAAATCCGAGCGTCGTCAGTGCGATCGCGATGGCCGTGAGACGCGTTGCGAGCGGCCCGGCGGCGTGCGCGAGGACCGCCGCGACCGGCACGTCGCTGCGCGCCAAACCAACGACGCCGAGCACGCGAATGCAAGCGGCGTTCACGAGCACGTAAATGATTGCGACCCCAACCATTCCTACGGTAAGGCCGAGTGGCAACGTCTGCGCGGCGTCTTTTGTCTCAGCCGTCATGAAGTTCGCGACCTGCGCTCCCAAATAGGAAAAAAGTACGGGAATCATCGCAACGCTGAAGGCGCCGAGGGCGCCCACCGGGCCGAGAGACGAAGCCGCAAACGGCGGCAGCGTCGCAACGGTCGCGGGGCGCGCGGTCAAACCGGCGACGACGAGCGCCAAGAGCGCACCGAGCTTCAATAACGTCAGGAGATTTTGTATGGTGGCGCCCTGTCGTACGCCAAGCGCGTTGACCAACGCGAGAATACCGAGCGTGATCGCCGCAATCACGCCGGGTGCTACCGCAAGCCCGGTCAGCGACAGGACGTATCCCGAGAAGAGAATCGCGGCGGCTGCTAAGCCGCCCGAAAGGGCGGCCAGCAAGGCGCCCCACCCGTACGCAAACCCGACGATGGGATGGAAGGCGTCGCGCAGGTGGGCATACACCCCGCAATCACCGGGGCGACGCGCGCCGAGCTCGCCGAGGACGAAAGCGCCGCAGAGCGCGACGACGCCGCCGGCAACCCACGCCGCGAGGGCAATCGCCGGAACGTGCGCGCGCTGCGCTACTACGGCCGGCGTTCGAAATATGCCAGAACCGATCACGCTGCCGATAACGATGAGCGCGACGTCGTACCGTCCGAGGCGGCGCTTGAGGCGGGCACCCGAAAGCGTCAAATCGGGCGCTCGCCGAGAATCGTGGCGCGCCGAACGACGCGCCGCGACGGGAAATAATCGGCAAGTGCGCAGTGCTGCGTCCAGCGATTATCCCAAAAAGCGACCGTGCCGGCGCGCCAACGCCAGCGCACTTGAAACTCGGGTTGGCTCATGTGGTCGAAGAGAAACCGCAGAAGCGCATCGCTCTCGCGCGCCGAAACACCCTCAATGCACGTGGTAAAATCTTGATTGACGAAAAGTGCCTTCCGACCGGTCGCGGCATTCGTGCGAGCAACCGGGTGCGAGACCGGTGGATGGGCGGCGTACAGCGGCTCGCGCCGCTCTTCGATTCCCAGTGCGGCAAACCGCTCGGGCGTAAAATTCTTCGCGAACGAGTGCGTAGCGCGCAAACCCGAGACGAGCTGCTGGAGCGGATGGGATAGCGTTTCGTAGGCGAGATACGTATTGGCCCAGAGCGTGTCACCTCCGAGCTCCGGAATTTCTTCGGCATACAAAACGGCACCCAACGGTGGAGTTGTGAGATAGGTTACGTCGTTATGCCAGCGGTCGCTGTTGGCTCGATGCGTCGCGTCATGAGCGAGGATCATAACTTCCGGCGCGTCGTCCTGTCCAGGGTAAAACGGATGAGTGTAGAGCTTGCCAAACCGCGCAGCGAAATCGCGCTGCTGCACGCGCGTCAGCGATTGGTTTTCGAAAAACAACACGAGATGGTCATCGAGAGCTTTGCGGATTGCAGCGATGTCCTCATCCGCCAAGGGGGCGCTGAGGTCGATCCCTTCGACGATCGCGCCGATCGCGGGCGTTAGCGGTTTGGCCTGTAGCAGTCCCTGTGTCACGGCCGCTCCTTTCGCATGACCTTTTCCCGAAACAAATGCGTCAACCTACGGTCGCGGCCACGCCATGAGGTGCTATAATCGCGTCCAATGCCTCGACTGAAACATGGCCGATGTCCGTGAGGGATCTGGAGATCTTGCTCGACGCTCGCGCCGGCACGCTGGCCGAAGTGGGCGAAGTCCTGGGGCGCGCCGGGATCAGCATCGAGGGCGGGGACATCTTCACGATTGATGGGCCGGTTTTCGCATCGGAAAGCAGCGCGACGTCGTGATCATGCGCTTGCAACAAGCGAAGCCCGGGCAACTTGGGACCGCCGCGCGTCACATGGCCGACGCCGGTGCCTGAAGCCAAGAATCAGCATCAGTATCGAACCTCGGTGCATTGGTCTGCCGATGACGGACCCGGGACAACGAACTATCGTGCGTACTCCCGCAATCATACGGTCGGCGTTGAAGGAAAAGCGCCGATCGCCGCGTCCAGCGATCCGGCGTTTCGCGGCGATGCCGAACGATACAACCCCGAAGAGCTGTTCGTCGCGAGCATTTCCGCATGTCACATGTTGTGGTACCTGCATCTCTGCTCGGTCAATGGGATCGTCGTCGTTGACTATCGTGACGAGGCCGTCGGAACGCTCGAACCCAGCGCTGACGGATCGGGCCGATTCGTCACCGTCACTCTACACCCGGCAGTTGGCATTCGACGCGGCGACTCGGAAAAGGCCCTAGAACTTCACGAGCGGGCGCACGAGCTCTGCTTCATCGCCCGATCCGTTAACGTACTGATTGAGGTGAAGCCGCGCGAACTCACGGTGATCGGTGATTAAACAGATCTGCGCGGCGCTGTCGTTCGTCCTTGCCACGACGGTGGTTCTTTCCGGTTGCACTCCGCTCGCTGCGGGCGCCGATACCGGAGCTCTAAATCAACGCGACCCGATCCACGTGCCGTTAATGATGCAGCGCACCATCGCGGGCACGTACAAAGCCTCTATCGACGTTGGCGTCGGCAATTTAGCGCCTTTGCGGTTTGGCTTTGATACCGGTTCGACCGGGCTGCACGTGTTTGCCGATGCCAAACTCGACAGGAGCGGCAGCGGCGTGCGGTGTTCGCGCACACCCACCAGCGTGGTCTACGGAAACCCGCCGAGGATTATTCTGAGTGGAGTGATGTGCTACGCTACGCTACAGATGGGCACAATCGCTACGCCGCAGCCTGTCCCTATTGCTTACCTCACCGAGGCATCCTGTCCGCCGAATCTGCCAAACTGCAAGCTACCCGATCTCAGAAGCGCGAAGGCCATGGGCGGTTATGGAGTCTTTGGCGCCGGCCTAACAGGCCTCATATCCGGAGAAGGCAATGCGCCGCCGCCGATTCTCCGTCTGCCTGGCCGTTACGGCGAGACGTATACGTTGGCGCTGACACCAGAACGTGGCGACTTGATTCTCGGAGGTTCGGGTCCGCCAAACGCAGCGGCGTTTCCGTTGAGCAGAGTCACGACCGTGCCTGGCGAAACGTGGTCGCTCGGCAACGCGTGCTTATTCGTCAACCAGCATGCAATTGCGACGTGTATACTGATCTCGTTCGACACCGGGAACGGCGTCCCATGGATTCATAACGTGACAGACGGGCACATCCCGCAATCAAACGGCGTCGTAAGGCCGGGCACTCAGATCGGATTTGGGCCTGACCCAAGCGACGTGGAAGCGACGTCGGTCGTGGCCGGCAGAGCGTTTGCCGACGAGATCCACATCACCCAAATACCCGGCGGTCGAGCGCTGACGAACACCAGCATTCAGGCCTTTTTCAATCACGACGTTACCTATGACGCCGCACGCGGCGTCATCTATTTCGCGTGCGACGTTACGGCGCGATGCTGACGGATTCGCCGCTTGCTGGGAACGTGAACGATTTGAACGGTGCGCCGCCTCCCGGGTAGTGCCAAAAACGAAGGTCGCCGCTGCAAACATCGTTGGCGCCCACGACGACCTTGGCTTGCCGGTCGTTCACCGGCGTGTTTTTGTGGCCGACGATGAAGGGTGCAACAACGTGGGTGTATCCCCCCTGGCACGTGTCGCTCAAAACCGATTCGCCGTGCGACGTCAACACCGAGCCCGAGAGACTTACCTCGACTATACCCGACTGAAGACCTCCGCCGGCCTGTTGATCGCCAAGGGCAATGTACTTGCCGTCCCACATCGTGGAGGCGGGGGAATAGATCGTGAAGCCGCTCGGCGTGAGCAGCGTTAGCGACTTCGATCCTTTCAAAACAGCGCAGTACGTCACGGCCTCCGACGCATTCTCGGCGACCATTACGAGGTTTCCCTTGGCGTCGTATCCTGCGGGCCATATGTAGTGACAGTTCGTCGGATCGCTGTAAACAGTACCGGTGCTGGATCCCTTCGCAAAAACGGTGACGCTTCCGGGACCGTAACTTACGGTCAGAAAATCGGTGACCGCGACGTCGCCAGCTTTGTCGACCGAACAGCCGAACGCGTCTCCGCTCGTCGTATACGTCTTGATCAGCTTCTTGCCGCCGTGATCGTACTCATCGACGATTCCGCTGCCGGAGTTCGCGATGTAAACGTCGCCCTTCGCGTCTACGCACTCTCCCTCCGGCGACGAAAATCCGGTCAACGTTCCCATGTGTCTGCCCCGCGGGTAGTCATACACGTCGACTTCGTTCGACGAGTACTCCGAAAGATACAGCAGTTTCGATTTTGCGTTCGCCGCTGCGGGCAGCATCCACGACGTACCTTGCTCGCGCCTCATCGGCGCAGCCGACTGTGCCATCAGAGCACTCTCGTTTGCACCGCAACCTGACAGCAAAATTCCCACGCTAAAAAGGCTGCACCATACCGACGCTATGAGTTTCATCACCTCTGTTTACACCCCGTTCTTAGTTGCGCTGTGTGAAGCCGCTACGATCGGCCACGCGATGCGAGCACCAAGCTGCGCGCGCGAAGAAATCTGGAGCTTTTGGTAGACTGATCCGAGGTGCTTCTCCACGGTCTTGTGGTGCAACTTCTGCGCCTTCGGGCTCTCCCAGGAGAAGCGCCGCTAGGGGGATGCGTTTCGGGGCGCGTAACGCGCCCCGATTGCGTCTAGGGAAGCATCGGCGCGACGATCGGGCGCGCCGGCGCAGGCTCGACGTGTTTGGCGGCCTGGCTGACGAACCACATGCAGAGCAAGGTGAGGAGTGCGGCATCGTCGAGCACGCCGAGCACCGGGATATCGCTCAAGATGTCGACCGGAGATATCACCAGCAGGCCCATGACCACGGCGATTACTTTGAGCGCAACCGGCACACGCACGTCACGCATTAGGGGCACCGCCCGGAGTATGGCCGTTTTCGCGGCGAAAAATAAGCGTATGAGTCTCATCACGCCATAGTACCTCGGCGCGGCGCGCCGGTTTCAACGACCGAGCGCCGGTTCGCAAGAGATTCCGAATCTCGACCTCAGGGTGACGTCCTGGGCCACGGCGAACGCGATCGAGTTGCCCTGCATAGGAGGTACAAATGGCTGATATTGCTCCGCTGAGTTTCGCCACCGACATTCGTTCGATGTTCACCGAAATGGACGTGGAGCATATGCAAGCGGCCGGAATCGATCTCTCCGATCGCGCCAGCGTTCAGCTACACGCCGACGTCATCTACGAAACCGTCAGCAGCGGAACGATGCCGCCGCCGAACTTGGGCGAAGCTCGTTGGACGTCGGAAATGTGCGAACGCTTTCGGCAGTGGCAGACGCAGGGCTGTCAGCCCTGATTACCCCATCCTTCGACAGGCTCAGGATGACACAATTTTGCCTGCGCGAAGCGCAGTCCTGAGCGAGCGCGCAGCGCGAGTCGAAGGGTCGTCCTTCGACAAGCTCAGGATGACACAGGAAAGGCTCGGAGCCAGGCGTCGAGGCCCCCGCGCAGGTTCATTGCCCGATCGTAGCCCAGCTCATTGAGCCTCTTTGTGATGTGTGCGCTGCGAACGCCGAGATGGCAGAAGACGACGACGTCGCGATCGGCTGGAACCTCACGGAGACGAAGCTCGACGTCGTCCATCGGAATATTGACCGAACCGGGAATAACGCCGTCGGCCATTTCCCAAGTCTCCCGAACGTCGAGCAAAAACGGCGTTGCGCGACCCTCGATGCGCCGCGCCAGCTCGTCAACCGATATCGACTTCAGCGTGGCGTCCCGAGCATAAAGAGCCAGTCCGGCATGTACGCGGGAGTACCGCTTGCGGTTAACGGCGTCGTAAAATCCCCGACAACGCTGGTGTGATAGATCATGTCTCCATGCGCCGAAACGGTGGTGCTTCGATTTGGATCGAGGTTGAGCACACGAATCTGCGCCGGGAGTATGCCGAGCGCCACGTACGCTCGCGCAATGAGTGCGGCCATCGGCTCGCGCGCGTGATACACCGCGTACCATCGGTCAAGCGGCGTCGCCGACGGTTTGCTCAGCCACGCCGCGAGTTGTTCGTCCGGCGCGTGAAAGTCCCACGGGCTAGAGAAGAGAAGAACCCTACAGACCTCATGATCTTTAGCGATAAATGCCGCCATGCCCGCGCCTTGCGAATGGCCAGCTACCGCGATACGGCTCCAATCGAGTGTACCGCCTGCGACGTAACCATCCCAGCCTTCGTGCGGATGTTGCATGGCTAGGTACTGCAAGAGCTTGGTCAAGCGATTGACGATCGACTCCGCCGGCGAATCGTCAATGACACCCGTGACATTGTCGCCATAAATGCGCTTCTGCCGAAAATGCTCGTTGCACTGCGGATCTGGGTCGCGCGGACAGACGACGTTGACGGCCGGAGAGTCGTCATACATCAGTCCGATCGAACGGTACCCGGCCATCGACGCGGCATCTAAGAAACGACGAACGTTCGTGGGGCGCCCATTGGTTCCAGGTAAGAATACCAGCAAGGGTGCCGTTACTGCCGCACTCCGCCGATAGATGACGACGTCGGCGTCGAGATAGCGCGAAATGCTTGGATCGGTTTCCTGAGGCGGGATGTCATACGTAATGCGCGACCTATCAGGAGGGAGGATCGGCGCTCCATCGAGGCCCTGCGCGCGCGAGCCGATTCCACACGAGAAGACCGCACAGGTCACTGCCAGAGTGAAGAAAACCGCGGCCTTATTCACAAAAATGATCGAGCGGTCAGAGGCTCGTCAGGAAAGCATCGACCGCGCCGAAGAGCTTTTCGGGTTGGTCGAGCATGATGAAGTGCCGAGAATCGTCGACCATGACAACTTTTGCGGTCGGGTCGCCGGCAACCAAACTCTGATAGTAAGTTTGCTTTTCCTGTAACGTCTTCATCGGTACGAACGGATTGTCGGGATCGACGGTCGCATCGAACGGCCCGATTTCGAGAAACGGAACGCTGATCTTGGACAGATCGGGGCGCAGATCTGCGGACATCATTTCTTGAATGTACGCCGCGGTCGCCGCAATGTTTGCGCCCTTTGAAAAAGTGCGCGCCGTCTGAACGTTCGAAGGCTTTGTCATATAGCCGAGCTGTGCGACTTCTCCGCTCTCGAATTGAGCCTGCGATTGATTCGCAAGCCTGCTGCCGGCGGCCGATGCTATTGCCGCGCGCCTATCGGCCGGCAGCGTATCGAGACCGGGAAAAACGGGCAATCCATCGATGGCGATGACGCCGCGGATCAAATCGCTATGCTCCTCGGCGAGGCGAATCGCCAGAAAACCGCCGAGGCTGTGACCGATGAGCACCGGCTTCCCCGCTCGCGGGAGAAACGCGACGATGTCGCGGTCGACGGTATCGAACACGGGCGCGGCGACGGGTGGAGTCCCACCAAATCCCGGCAAGGTCAAAACATAAATCGTGTGCGCGGACTCGTATCGCGCAACCGTCGTATCCCATACGGAACCGGAATCGGTAAGGCCTGGAATCAAAACGAGCGCCGGAGCGCCGCTCCCGTACTGATCGACGTGAACGGAACCGGCATTAAACGACGCGCTCGGAGTCGCTCCGAGCGTGCTTAACGCAAGCGCGGCAAGCGTGATCGAGGAAATTGCGTTGTCGAATATCTTCATCACCCCTACGATTGGATAGCGGTCAGGGGCGCGCCTCTACCTCGCAGTGTCCGAGCCCACACGCCCACCATACCCATGCGATCAAAACGAGCTGCAACGGCAGACGCGCATACAAAAGCGCGGCACCTGCGAGATCGGCGTAGCGCTCGGGATGCTGCGCCATGAAGATGTTTGCCGGAAAGACCGCGACCAAAAGCGCGATCAAACCCATTCCAGCCAATCTGCGCAGGGATCGAACGAGCACGCCGATTCCACCCAAAACTTCGCAGGCGCCGCTGATTTGCACTAAGCGTGCGTGCGCCGGCAGCCACGGTGGAACGATGCGCACATAGAAGGCTGGGTGCAGAAAGTGGTTGGTGCCCGCCAAAATAAAGAATACGGCGAGCAGCGATAAGGCGATCCGGCGAACTATCAGAGCGTAACGGGAGTTACGGGCGTTGGTTCGGTCGATTCCATCGGCACATATTTCACATCCGAACCGGCAGCAGCCAGTACTTTGCGGACGTCGACACTTCGCAGCGATTGATTGTCGAACGTTCGAAAATTGAACTGCAGGTTCGTGAGGTCGACGGCGGTCGTCCAGAGCGTCCACTCGTCAACGCTCTTGCCGTTGACTTCGTCGCGAACTGCGCCCACCGGAATGTCGAAATTGTTGAGGATGTGGAACGCCTGTTGCACGGCATCGGCGCCCGTCGCCGGCTGAGCCGCAGTGGTCTCAAAGGCGACGGCTCGCACGAAACGCGAAGGCGACGTGTAGTCTCCCGGCATTCCGTAAAAACCCGAGCCTTGCCCGAAACTGCTCAGCGTGATTGCTCCTGGAAGGGTCACGGGCTCGCGATTGACGGGCGAAAGCCCGAGATAGTTATTCAAGTTCGTCATATGCCAGCTGAATGCCGGCGAGTTGGTGAGCACGCCCAGCGGATCGTCGTAGATAACGAGCTTGCCACCGATCGGCTCGACCACGACGGCCGCGCCCGTCTTATCGACGATGCGGAAATGTACCGGCGGCGCGATTCCCATCGCCGGAACGACGGTTCCGGCTAGCACCACGCGATCGTAGGCCGCTTTCACTTCCGCGACCGTTGCGAAGTTGCCGAGGATCCACATCGAGTATTGATAGCCGGCCATGGCTCGCGATGCATTGTCAGAGGTAACCTCGCCGAACTGCGCGGAGCCGGGGAAAAAGAACTCCCCTACGTAGAGGCCCTGATCGTTCACTCCGTCGACGAGAGCCGCGAGCCCGAAGGCGTTCGCTCCGACCATTCCATACTTCGTTTTGAACTGCAACCCGGTGGCATTGTTCGGTAGGGTGCCCGCGAAAGACGTTCCCGCGGGGAAAATGCCGATCTTCGAATCGAGATCGACGCCGAACTCAAGCGTGCGAGCGACGACCACGCTTCCATCCTTAGCAGTCAAGCGTATTCCGGTACACGCTCGCGCCGTCTGCCATGCCAATAGGGAAAGAACCGCAAGAATAAAGATTGCGTAACGTTTCATAGTGGTCCACAGAATTCGCTGACCAAGCGAGCGCCACCTTTGCTCGGGCAAACGTACTCGGAATGACGCGCTAGAGGCGTTCGAGGAGCGATTCGTCGTCGAGGCGCGACAGATCCAACGGCAACCGGTTACGGACGCGCGTGGACAGTCTGGCTGCAAGTTCGCGGCGCCGATCCTCGGAAAGCGCCTCGCGACGTTCGAGGAACCGTTTGATCAACGCCCGCTCTTCGCCATCGAGGTGAACGGCTGCGGCAGAGACCGGCTCGTCGGTTCGCCGCACGAAAGGGCTCGGCGCGGCCAGACGCGAGTCGCGAACGACGATCGTTCCGGCCGCGAGATCGCCCAAGCGCTTGTTCTCCGGAGAGATCAGCGCGCTGATGGCCGAGAGCAAGTAATAACCGATGAGCTCTTCGCCAACGCGAATGAGATTGCGAATCAGAGAGGCTCCGAAGTCGATGGGGTAGCCGCCGTCGCGCACCACCCGAATCCCCACGAGTTTCTTTCCCGGCGTCTGGCCGTTCCAGAGTGCCTCGAAGAGGATGAAATAGATGAAGAAAACCGAGAAAATTATCAGCACTAATACTGCGGCCGCGAGACTGGCGGCAACTTTACCGGCGACGGGCGGCGGCCCGTGCGGGGCCATGCGAAACAATGCCAGCAGTATTCCGCCGAGTATTGCAAGCAATACGACGAATTGGATCGCTTGATCGACGGCGACCGCGAGAAAGCGGCTCCCCAAACCGGCAAGCTCGTAGTGAAAAGCGATGCTTTCGGGCGTTCGGACTTCAAGCGTGCGATCCACGGTCAGAACCGCTAGGTTCGACGGTAGTTGCCGGCCAACTCCCGCAGCGTTGACGCAAGCCGTTTTCGTCGAGCGCCGCTCGGGCACGTGGCAGCGTCTCGATCTGATGCTCAAGCACGTCGAGCGCCGCGGCGCGCGCGCGCTTTCGCCCGAAGAGATCTTCGAGCTGGGTCGTCTCTACCGTTCCATGACGAGCGACCTCGCCTACGCGCAGGGACGCGCGTACGACCCCGCGCTGGTCGAGTATTTGAACCGCTGCGTCGCGCGCGCCCACGCGCAGGTCTATGCCCGAGTTCCCGAGAGCAACCTCAAGCGGATCGGCGATTTTTACGGACGCACGTTTCCGCAAGAGTTTCGCCGGTCATTTTCCTTCTTTGCGATCTGTACTGGCGTCACGGTGGCCTGCGCGGTGGTGGCCTACGTTCTCGTCCGTACGCATCCGCTCGACGCGTACGCGCTTCTGCCGAAGATCCTCGTCTCGGAAAAGATCCGCAAGAGCCTGCACGACTCGAACTTTGCCGTCGATTCCGCCTTCGCGCCGGCAATGTCGGCGATGATCATCGCCAACAACATCAAAGTGTCAGTCATCGCCTTCGCCGGCTCCATCACGCTCGGTGCGCTGACGATCTATATCATCGCGACCAACGGCCTGATGCTCGGCGGAATGGGAGCCCTCTTCACGAACGCCGGGTTTGGCAGCGATTACTGGGCAACGATCGCCCCGCACGGCATTATCGAGCTCACGGCGGTCCAGATCGCCGGCGCGGCAGGGCTACTGATTGCTGCCGCTGCCGTCTGCCCCGGACGGATGCGACGGCGCGATCTGCTCGTTGTCAATGCGCGGCGCGCCGGGACGCTGATCGTTGGCGTCGCCTCGATGCTGATCGTCGCCGGCATTATCGAAGCGTTCATCTCGCCCCAGCGCTGGCCGGCGTCGGTCCGCATAGCAATCGGTTTGTACACTGCCGTTGTTTTGATTCTGTATTTCAGCGCGGCGGGACGCGTTACAAAAGACCGCGGCGCTTGACGCGAAGATACTCGTCAATCAGCGCTGTACTCAGCTTTTTCGCAGGCACGTCGATCACGATCATCCCGGATCGTTCCAGCATCGCCTTCGCGATGCCGCGCTCGTGCGTCAGCTCGAGCGCGACGTTCGCACGGTAAGCATCGCGCACGGTTTCGGGTTCCTGCGAAAGCACCGCACCGATTGCGGCATCATTCATAAAGACGCCGACCAGCAAGTGGTGCTTTGCCAGCGAGCCGACATCCGCCATGACGGCCGCCTGCGCCAACGGATCGATGACGTCGGTCAAAAGGACGATCAGGGAGCGCTTGTGCAGATGATGGCGCAAATAGGCGAAGGCGCGAGTGTAGTTCGACTCTTCAAAGCGCGGCTCGAGGCCATAAAGGGCGTTGGAAAGGCGCGTAACACCAGAGCGTGTCGAACGCGGCGCGTTCGACGCGAGAATGTCGCGCGCAAAGGCGACGAGGCCAACCCGGTCGCTCGCAAGCCCGGCGATGGTGGCCAGAGACAAGGCCGCCGTGACCGCATAGTCCAATTTACGGCACGTGTCGATGCGCGGCGTCATGAGTCGACCGCAATCGAGTAGCAACATTACATTTTGACTGCGCTCGACTTCGTGCTGCGCGACCATGAGTTTGCCGCGCCGCGCGGTCGCCTTCCAGTCGATCGCACGAAATGCGTCGCCGTCGCCCCACTCACGCAGCGACTCAAACTCGGTTCCAGCGCCACGAAGCTTCATGCGACGCAATCCCGCTTCGATCGTACGGTTGCGCAAATGAAGTTTCCCGTAGCGCTCGACGGCCGACAGATCGGGAAAGATTCGGATTGCTTCGGGCGCGTCAATGCGAAGGCGCCGCCGGATCAGCCCGAGCGGGCTTTCGTACCAAACGTATAACGCGCGCAACTCGTCGGCGCCGCGAAAGATCGGTACGAGGGGACGGGCGATTACGGTGCGGCTCCGCGGCGCAAGTATAGCGATCAGTTCGTCGATTTCGAAGCGCAGGCTTCTCACGGGCGTTTCGATCAGCCCGATTCGCACCGCAACGGGCGAGCTGTTTTCAATCGCGTACGTAAGCTGCGCGGCTCGGCCGAGTGCGAAGTGGTTCGACGGCGTACGCACGATGCGCAGTGCAGCGCGGCGCGGGCCAACGATCGCATCGACAATAGCGGCAATGGCGAGCGCGATAGCGACCACAACTGCGAGTGGGACGAAAGCGGAAACGCCCAGAGAGCAGGCGAGCAGGAGCGCGACGCCCGCGAGAATCCAGAGAAACCGCGCGCTGACCCAGGCGGGAAGCCAGAGACGATTCAAGGTGAGAGGTTCGCGCCGCGCGGAACCGCGACCACCGCAAGCACGTCGCGCAACACATCGTGCGCTGAGACGCCTTCGATTTCCGCATCGGGCCCGACGATCAAGCGGTGGGGGATAACGAAGGCCGCCATACTCTTCACGTCGTCCGGCGTCGCGAAGTCGCGGCCTTCGATCGCGGCCGCTGCTTGTGCAGCGTTGAGCAAATGCACCCCGGCACGCGGCGAGGCCCCGAGCGTGATGCGCGAATGCGACCGGGTTGCCGCAACGATTCGATAGGCGTACTCGCGCACGCCTTCGGAGAGATGCACTTGGCGTACGGCGTCTCGCGATTCGAGCACTTCGGCAGCGGTGGTTACCGGCACGATCGCCGACGTCTCCAAGGCTCGCGCGTCGAAGCCCGCAGCCGTGCGTGCGAGCAGCTCGAGCTCTTGCGCCTCCGGCGGATAAGACGATTCGACTTTCACCATGAAACGGTCGAGTTGCGCTTCAGGCAGAGGGTATGTCCCCTCGTATTCGATCGGATTCTGTGTCGCACAGAGCAAGAACGGTTGCGGCAGCGAATGGGAGACCCCGTCGATGGTAACGCGCCCTTCTTCCATCGCTTCGAGAAGTGCCGATTGCGTCTTTGGGGGCGTGCGGTTTACCTCATCGGCGAGAACGATATTGGCGACGATCGGTCCGGTGCGCGTCGCGAACTGCGCAGTCTGCGGATTGAAAACCGTCGTGCCTACGACGTCGGACGGCATCAAGTCGGGCGTGAAAGCAATCCGGCGAAACTCGAGTCCAAGCAGGAGTGCGAGGGCACGCACGGCGAGGGTCTTTCCGGTGCCGGGCACGCCTTCGATCAACACATGACCGCGCGCAAACAACGCGATGGTGAGGCCAAGCGTCATGTGATCGGCTCCGACCAAGATGCGTTCCATTCCGGCGCCAAGACGGCCGGCGATCTCTTGAACGGAAATATTCACGCGTGTCCCTTTCGCCGCTGGAAGTCGGTTTGCGCATGCCAGAGCACGTCGTCGTCAGGCGGGCGGTGCCGCGAACGGCGCATGAGCTGCGCGACCGCCGTGATGTAATCTTCTGTCGTGCGTTCGCCGGAGACCACCGGCAGATAGGGTGGCGCGAACGGAACGTTCGCTCCGATCAAAGCGAGGATGACGATCGCCAAGGTGATCCACAGCGCGGCCTGCGCGGATCGCGGAAGCACCGCCCACAACGAGGCGTCCTCGCTGTAGCCGTGGACGTACTCGTCAAAAGCGACGTCGCCGTGTCCCGCGATGACGTTATAAGCAAAGCGCAAATTGTCGCCATCGTTCAGCCGTTGATTACCGAAGAGCGCCGGCGCACTAATCGCGATAACGTCGCCGCGACCGATACGATACCGGAACGCAACGATGCCCTGCGCGTTGGCGAGCAGTGGAATGCCGTGGCGTTCTTTGAAAGAAAAGATCCAGTTGACCGGGCCGCGTAACCGCTCGACGCCCTGTGTGTAGGCATCGCGCGCCAGCGGGATCGTGTCGCCGCCACCGGGGGTGAGAAGCGTCGTGCCGACTCCCGGCGTTACGTCGACGGGCCCCGCGAACTCCGCATCGATCGCCACGAGCCGTCCGCCCTTCTTGACGAAGGCGCTTAAAAACTCGGCATCGCGCCGATCGAGCGGCTTGGCCGACGGGTCGTCTTCATAACCTGTGAGGACCAGCGTCCGAATCGATGGGACGAGCGATGGCAGGACACGCTCGAATCGTTGCAACGGGACCCCCGCGACACCGAGCACCTCGTACAACGCTCGATATCCGTTCGGGCCGGTATCGTACGTGGAGTAAACCGAAGGACGGCGCTCTCGGTCGAGCGTGAATCGTCCGTAGGCGAGCGCGACGAAGAGCGCCGAACAGACGACGAGGACGATGATGTCGAGCCGCCGCTTCACGGCAGCGTTCCGCGCTGGAGCAAGCCGTTGAAGGCATCGCGAGCGCGCTGCCACTGGGCTTCGTCAATGGGGCGTTCCGCGTAGGCCGTCTGCACGAATGGCGATGCGACTGCATCGAATGAAGCAACCGATGCAGCATTGCGTGCGCGCACCACGCGGCGCACGTCACCAACCGTAGCGCTTGTCGCCCCCTGGAGAGTGCCGCGCCGCTCGAGCAATGCGACGGTCGCCGCAAAGAGCCGCAGGGCGGCAGTGGCGTAGTCGCCGCGGTCGGCCGCGTCGCAGGCTAAGCGGTAGAGCGCTCGGGGAGGCGGCGATTCTTCGAGCGGCGCGGATCCGGCGGGAGGCTGCGAATTCGCGCGCGCCACGCCAAGCAAAAGGCGAATCAGGATGAAGATTACCACAAGCCCGACGAGCGCGAGCAAAGCGTCGCCGATGCCCGCAGCCTGCGGCCGTCCGATATGAAAGCGCGCGAAGGTTGCATCCCAAAAGCTCTTCCAGCGGTCGAACATCCAACGCCCGGCCCGCAGCCACCACGGTTCAGAGGCGAGTGGCGGCCGTGGCAGCGCGATTTGATAACGTCCAGGAATCGTCAACTCACGCGTCGCCAGCGCGTGGAGATTGGGCACACCCGAACGGACGGCCGCCGCGGGGGCGGAACTCAGTGTCGCTGCCGAGTGCGCCGGATCGGCGCGCAGCCAGCGTTCGATCAGCGCGTCGCGCGAGGGCGTCGCGAGCGCGAACAGGACGGCGATGCCCGCGATCACCTTGCCGATTGCGTCGCGACCAGACGCTCCAGGCTGGTTTCCAGGTCGAGCGCCTCATGACGAATGCGTACGTCGAAATAGTAGATTGCCAGCAGAACGGCGGCAAATGGCGTAATGACCGCTCGAGAGACCGTGTCGATGACGGCTTGCAAGAGCGGCAGATGAGCGAGAGCGGCCATGATGCTGACGAATCCGAGCATCGCCGATCCTGCGAAAACGACGGCGCCCGCCGCGAGTGAAAAGAGCACCGCGCGCCAAAACTCGCGACGATTGAAAACGCGGCTGAAACCCAATGCCAGTGAATCGATCGCCGGCCGCTCCTCGATGACGACGGCGTACATCGCAAACGTCACGGCGATCATAAGCGACGCAAACCCGAGAAGGAATGCAAGGATGCTGACGATTCCAATGGTGATGCCGAGAAAAATCGCGAACCCCGAGGCGATCACGGCAAGCATCGCAACGAGCCCGCCGACGACCATGAGAACGGCGAAAAGCGCGACGTACCACCCGAGGAAGACGAACAGCGCGATAAAGATCATTCCCACGATTTGCGGCCAGCGGCGAAAAACGGCGTTGTAGCAAGTGCGGAAATCGACGCGCATATTTCGATAGAGCAGCGAAACACCGACGGCGACGGCATTGAGCGCAAATGGCCAAATAATATATGCCACAAGTGCCAAGAGGACGAGAACGGCGATTGAAGTTGGCGAATCGAACATCGTCGGCATCGGTTCGGTCCGTGCTGTCTGCGGATGCGTAAATATCCGAAAAGCAGCGTCGAGCTGAGGTTGCGCGTTGAGGTCGGCGAAGTATTGCAGGATCCCGAGCGGCACCACCATCACTCCCACGATCGCCGCGAAAGGAACGAAATTCCGAATGTAGAGCGTGACGGCGCGATCGAAAATTTCGCCAAAGGCCAGCGGGCGCAACTCCATAGGCAAGCGGTTTCTTGCTAAACGCCTAGAAAACCCTTACCACAACTGCGCTGCGCACGCAGCCGCGTGGTCGACGTTGCGGATACGATAAGATCATGTTTGCGACCAAATTATCATTGCCGCACGGCGTTTTACGAATTCTTCATACCTTCAGCCTAGCATCCATTCACCGTTCAGGTCACTCAGATCACCGCTGGAATGAGGTCACGATGGCACGCTTGCACGCTCTTTTGAGTCCGAGTATCGCGGCCGCGGCTTTCTGCTTGCTGCCAGGATGCTCGGGCACGGCGTTTTCGCCGCCCCCAACGTCGTCGATACCGCCGATGGAGTCCGCTGCCGGCTCGGCGACCGCCCATGGCGCAATGGTGTACGCAGTTGAGGAGTATGGGAACTCGGTTACGGCATATCCCGAGTCGGCCAACGGAAACGTCGCTCCCACGCTCACCATTTCGGGTGGTCAAACGCAGATCTACGAACCGCCGGGATTGGCGGTCGATCGCACGGGCAAAATCGCAATCGCAGATTCCAACAACGCGATCGGCGAATATACTCCGGGCGCGTCCGGTAACGTCGCTCCCGTTGCGACGATCACCTGCGGCGGTCCGCCGAACTTCCCGGGAAATCCTGGCGAGATCGCATTCGATTCGCACGGTAGCCTCTACGTGATCTACTCGTTATATCACGGCGCGCCGAGCCAGGCGATCGAAGTTTACCGTTCGGACCAACAATCCGGATGCATACAAAGCAAGCACATTCTCTTTGGCTCGAAGACCGGCATTCCGGCGACCGGCGGTATCACCATTGCGCGCGGCATGATTTACACTGCCAATGACAACTCCGTACGAATATTTCATGTCGCAGATAACGGGAACGTCGCTCCGACCTCGCTGATTCAAGGAGCGAACACCGGTCTGGAGTATGCCGATGGAATCGCCGTGGATTCCCAAGGCTACATGTACGTTGCCAACAGCAGCAACGTGCTCGTCTTCGGCCCCGGGGCAAGCGGCAACGCAAAGCCCGCACGCGTCATCGCCGGCAGCAACACGCGATTCCCACTGAACAACGCGGGAGCAACGGGCATCGCCGTAGACCGCAAGGGCACCATCTTTGTTGCGGTTCAGAACGAGAGCGTGAACAGCATCCTGGTTTTTGCGCCGCGAGCGAACGGCAACGTCTCCCCGATCCAAGACATTAGCGGCTCGAAGACCGGATTAAGCCCCGTGTCGGAACTCGCTCTGAGCGATTAATCGTCCGGATTAGGCCGATAGCAGCGGCGCTAGGCGATCGCGCATAGAGAGCGCGACTAGAATCCAGCACACGGTCAGAATGAGCCCCGGGAAGATTCCCATCGGCATCATCGTTATATGAAATGCGAGAATGTTGGCAAGGATCGCCGCCGACGCAACGAGCGCCAACGGCACGAAGCGGTTGGCAAGGAATGCGACGCCGCTGATCAACTGAATCGTGTCGACGAAGAGCACGAAGTGCGATTGAAAGATCACGCTTTGAAACTCGCCGGCAAGCCCCGGGGTCGGGGGCGGGCCCGAGCCGAACGTCATCACGAATCCGAACGTTCCGGCGACCACAAATGCCAGCCCCAGCACGATGCGGGAAATCAGCGAAACTATCCTCATTCTCTTCAACCTCTCTCTTTACGCGTTGTAGACTCGACGAAGCTCGTCAATATCGAGCTTGCTCATTTGGAGCATTGCGCGCATGGCACGCTGCGAACGTTCGGGATCGCTGCCCCCCAGGATCTCGCGAAGCCCCGCCGGCACGATGTTCCAGTGGAAACCGAAGCGATCTTGAAGCCAGCCGCAGGGTAGCGTCTCGCCGCCTTCGGAAAGCGTGGTCCACAGCTGGTCAACATCCGCTTGCGTTTCGCAGTTGACGAAGAGTGCGATCTTGCCTTGCTCGAACTCGACGCTCGGCGCCCCCGGCGCCTTCTGAGGCGCGTTAATTGCCATGAGCGTTTGCCCGTCGAGCTCGAACTCGACGGTCATCACCGATCCAATCGGCCCTGGCCCCCCTTCGCCGTAACGGCTGACCTCGGTGATCTTCGAGTTTTTGAAGGTGGCTACGTAAAACTTTGCGGCCTCTTCGGCCTGACCGGTGAACCAGAGGAACGGCGTGATGCTGGGCATGGAGCTCTCCTTTCCTTTAGGTCGCGTGCCGAGGAGGCGCGGAAGTCTTCGTGACGAGCGTCGGATCGGGCGATGGGATGCTGCGGCGGAAAATGCCATTATGCGACAGCTGCAGCGACACATAATGGTCGCTGCTCGCAAAAGAATTGCTCCGCCATGAGATGATCGTTCTGCGCGGAAAGTCGAAGATGACGTTAAACCGCTTGAGCAAACCGTAACCGATGCTGCCGGCTTCGGTGACGCTCGCGAATGCACCGCCCCGATCGCGCGCCGCACGGGTCAGTACCGAGGGTATCGTGTTGCCAAAGAGTGTGACGGTGGTCCGGAGCAAGTCGCTGTAGATCGGGCCGCCGATTCCGATGCCGGTCACGACGTCGCGTACGCTTGCACGGTCGTAGAAGTGGTGTGCCTGGGCAAAGCCGCGGAATAGCGTCAACGAGGATCGATCCCCGGTGTCGACGACAAAGCTGTCGCGGACGCCATCGACTGCGGCTCGCACGTGAATCGACGCCCCGGCGATCGTGAACGTCGTGCTGCGCGCCCTTGGTGGCGCCTGCAGCGGCTCGCGCGAAAGCGTAAGCTCGCGCCGATCGGCGTTCACGAAGACGCGAAGATTTCGCAGCATGCTGTATCCAATAACGCCGTCGAGCCGGGGAAAGCCGATTGCGCGCTTCACCGGGCCGAGATCGATGACGTCGACCGGTAGGGATCGAACCGTCGTCGATCCGATGCTGATGGTTGCAATCCGCGAGCGCGCGAGCGCAACGCGGCCACTCCCGGCACCTCCAACGTTGCCAACGCCTTGCGTTCGAAGCTTAAGGCGACCAGCGGCGGCCGGTGTAACGACGACTTCATCTGAACCGGTATCGAGAATCATTGCAAAGGGCCCGGCCGAATTAATGCGGGCCTGCACGACGATGCGATTGTCGATCAACGCAAAGGGGATCACGGTCGAGGCCGTTGCGGGCGCGGCAACAGCCAGTACGAACGAGATTAATCCGAGCATCGATCAGCGCTCACCGTAGCTCTTAGCGCGGATTTTGAAAGTCGCCCGGGCTTTGCGAAGTACCGCTCCACGCCGAATCGCGTTCGCGATGGGCTCGCCCCAGCGCATCGCGGACGCCGCTCGCATCGTAATCACCGGTATACACCGGCGACCCCGGCTGCTGACGCCATGAATCATCGATGGTGCCGGCGTCAACGGGATCGAAGCCGAGCTCGTCGACGAGGCGCATGACGAGCTCCTTCGCCGTTGGGTCGTCGCCGGCGACCGGCAATGCAATGCGGTCCTTTGCACCCTTAGGTTTGCCACCATTCATCAGGTGCGCGGCATAGATATTGTTGAACGTCTTAATCACCGGACGGCCGATCTGCTCCGAGACCCAGCGACTCTCGGTCTTACCCGATTCGAGGCCTTCGATGCGTCCGTCGCGTTGGCGCGGATAGTAGTTGCCGGTATCGACGATGACGACGTTCTCGGGAACGCCGGTAAATAGATCGCGCGGCAAGTCGGGAATGTTTTTCTCCGGAATTGTAACGATGACGACGTCGTTGCCGCGGGCGGCTTCCTCGGCAGCGGCCGCGCGCGCTCCGGTTTCGCGCGCTAAATCGGCGAGCGATTGCGGTCCGCGAGAGTTCGCAACGGTAACTTCGTGACCGAGTTGGCGCAGGCGCCGGGTGAGGGTTGCGCCGATGTTTCCGGCGCCAATGATTCCAATCTTCATGGCAGACAAGACCCATTCGCCATCCGAAAGGTTCGGCTTCGGAGATAGCGGATACGTCAACAAGCCAGTTAAAGACGCCTTAACGCTCGAGACCGTAGCCTGATAGCGTGAAGGGCGCGGCCAAGTTCTCAACCACGGTAGCCTTCATTATCGTCATCGCGCTCATTCCCACGCTGCCGATTGAAGCGCAGACCGCCGCGACAGGTACCCTCGCGGGTACGATCGAGGACAGCGGCCGAAACCCTATTGCCGGAGCCTCGATTTCGCTCGCCGGCCCGCACGATTACACCTCCACGACCGACTCTCATGGCGCCTTCGTTATTGCCGATGCCGTCGTGGGAAGCTACACGCTGCGCGTTTCGAAAGGTGGATTCCAGACCGCTTCGGAGAGCGGCGTCGTGGTTTCGGCGGGACGTGTGACCACGCTTACGCTCACGCTGCTTACGGCAACGCTGCAAACAATTGCTTACGTTAGAAGCAACGGCGCAGGGGCGCACTTCAACACGACGCCCGCTGCCGTGAACATCGTAACGCAACAGAACTTTGAGAATCAAGCCCAGACGCAGGTCACACAGATTTTGAACCAGGTTCCGGGCGTGCAGATCTCGCTGCCGGGCGGGTCCGCCAACGGCGCCGCCCCAGGAGCGGTCACCGTTCCGAATATTCGAGGAGCGGCATCATACGAAACGGCGACACTCATCGACGGGCACCCGCTCGCGGTCGCGAGCTACGGCGATTACATCACGAGCTATCTCAGCAGCTTCATGTTCGGCAGCGTGGAGGTCGTGAAGGGTCCAGGCGCGAGCGCCGTTGAGGTCAACAATGCGATTAACGGCACGGTCAACTTCCGCACTAAAGATCCAACCGCGCAACCCAATGCCGATTATCAGGTCGGCTTTACCACGACCGGCGGAACCTTTGCAAACCTTGGCCTGAGCGCTACGGATAGCCGCCTTGGATATGTTTTCGACGTTTCGGTGATCGACGATCCATCCGCGCTGAACGGAAAACGCGTACTCATCGATCCTAGCAACGGGTATCTCGGCAGTCAGTCGGGCAAGCAACTCTCCGGATCGGGCACCTATTCGAACGTGGGTACTACGGAAAGTAACATCCAGACGGGATATTCGCTCCTGGCATGCTGCTACACGCTCGAGGGCGACTATAACAACGTCTCCGAACTCTTGAAGCTGCGCTATCGCTTTTCGCCATCAACCGTGGCGACGGTGAGCTATCTCGACGGACAGACCTTCACCGATCAGAACGATAACGTCGGCAATCTGACCAACGCACAATTTCTTCCAGGAAGCGGATATACCGGAGCGCTTTCTCGGGGTTCCCAGCAGGTCGCCTACCTCTTTGCCGGAGCACCGAATAACGAGGTCAATAACGAACCGATATTCCAGGCGGAGATAAGCTCGGCGATCGGCAGCGACACGTTGCTCGCGCGCTACTATCATGCGACTCTTTACCGCGAAACGCAGCAAGGTTCCGGACCTGGAATCTTCGATCCGTATCAGCTCACGCTCTACGGATCCTCGAGTGGAGTTTCGAAGCCCTTCAATGGCCTCGCCGCACCGATTTTTTTCCAAGATTATTTCAACGAAAGCGAACTTGACAAGCTCGGAGGTTGGTCCGTCCAGTACGATCATCCGTTCGGCGACAACACGATCAGTTTCAGCGCGGATCAAAGTACGACGCAGGCGACGGCGTACGAAAACTCGACCTTTACCAGCGTTTCGATTCCGCGCGGGTCGTCGCAACTCTTCACCACATTGCAGTTGCACGCAAATCTCCAGCTTGCACCCACCCTGACGGCAATGCTTGCGGACTACGCAAACATCTATCGAAGCACGTATGCCACCAGTTGCCCGTACTCGTACGGGTTTTCGAACTGCGCAATTGATGGCAGCAACGTAAACTTCGCGACGACTACCACTGCGCATAACGACCCGCGCGCCGGCTTGGTGTGGCAACCGCATTCGAATCTCGCCGTTCGCCTTGCCGCTGGGAGCGCGATCGCGCCGCCCTACTTAGATCTGCTGAGTCAAGTGACCGCTCCGACGGCGAGCTGGGATCGGCAGACGCGCATTGCGACGCTTACGAAGAACAGCGGGCAGCTCTTACCGGAAACGGCATTTGGGTTTGACCTCGGCACGGATTACCGCTTTAAAGATAGCTGGACGGTGCTTTCCGGCGACATCTATCAAAACAATCTGTTTAACCATTATTTTGGAGAGACGCTGTTCAGCGGACTCACCTGCGGGCAAGTATCGTATCCGTGCATCAATCAGGGCGGCAAGATGGCCCCGCCGGGCACGCCGGTGTACTACATGCTCAATACGAATATCAGCAACTTTCGTTTCGAGGGAATTGAAGCTCAACTCCAACGCCTTCCCCCCGTTGGCTGGGGCTTCACGTTCAGCGGCGCGCTGCTCCGTGGCTACGTTTATAACCTTCCGCCATACTTTTATTGCAGCAATCCAGGCCCGCGCTGTCAGTATAACCAGAATCTCAACATTATTGCTAATCAAAATCTCAACGGCGAGGGCGTTGGGGGCGTGTCGTTCGCTCCTTACTTTGGATTCGGCAGCACGATCGGATCGCTGAATACACGCATTCCGTACGCTCAAGGGAACGCGGCGCTCTCCTACACGTTCAAACAGGGGGCGTTCGTTCTCTTCGGCACGACCTACTACGGCAACAATAACTCCCTCAATGAGCCACCGTTCGGCTATGGGTACTTTACGCTGCGTTATCCGTTTACAACCAGACTGTCGCTGCAAATTTCCGGTAATAACATCTTCAATGCATGGCCCGGCGTTATTCCAGTCTATGGCGGTGGCGTTTCGATCCCGCTGGCGAATGGCGGCACGGCCGCCACATTAGGGAACGTGCTCGGTCCGGCCACCTGGACGCTCGTCCTCACCAAGCATTAAGAGCCTTAATCTGGTCTTCACTCCGCCTTAAACACCGGCGGAGAAAGTCGTAACCACCGACAAGGAGAGTGTATGGGCGCCGAAACTACGGCCGGACGCGCAATGTTTGCCGAACTCGACGAATCCGGCATCACTCGTTTTCATTGGACCATCATGCTCGTCTCCGGCATGGGCTTTTTCACCGATGCTTACGACCTGTTTATTATCGGCGTCGCGCTTACCATACTCAAGCCCATTTGGCATTTGTCCACGTTCCAGGTCTCTATACTCGGATCGTCGTCGCTGCTTGCCGCCGCGCTCGGTGCGGTTGCCTTCGGCCGCATCGCCGATCTGCTCGGCAGAAAACGGATCTACGGTTTCGAGGTCTTGGTACTGGCAGCCGGCGCCATCGCATCGGCGTTCGCGCCGTCCTTTTGGTGGCTGGTCATTTTCCGGTTCATCATGGGATTGGGAATCGGCGGTGACTACCCGGTCAGTGCGACAATTATGAGCGAGTACGCGGGAAAGCGCGTTCGCGGAATGCTGATTTCGCTCGTCTTTTCGATGCAAGGCGTCGGCCTCATCGTCGGCCCACTGGTTGCAATCGCGCTGCTTGCCGCCGGCGTCCCGAATGAGATTGCCTGGCGCGTGATGCTTGGTGTTGGCGCTATCCCCGCGCTTTCAGTCTATTATATGCGCCGCCGCATGCATGAAACACCGCGGTTCGCCGCACTCGCCGGCGCGATGAACGAGGCGAACACGGCGACCGCGCACGCGCTGGGAACCAAGCAAGGTCTCTCGTCGGGTGAAGGTCCTCGGCGCGACCATAAAAAGCACCTCTGGCAAGAGCTGGCTCTGTACGCGCAAGATCGCACGTTGCTACGCTGGCTGATCGGCGCGAGCCTCGCGTGGTTCTTGCTCGATATCGCCTATTACGGCAACACATTGTCGAGCCCGCTGGTCGTGAAGGCGATCAATCCTCACGCGAGTTTGATTGAAAACACGCTGATCACGCTGGCGATCTTCGTCATTGCGGCCTTTCCCGGGTATCTTCTAGCCGCGATCTCGATCGATCGCATTGGTCGAAAGGTCATCCAGGGCGTTGGTTTTCTCTTCATGGCGATCGCGTTTGCGGCCATCGCGCTGCTTCCGGGAGGCGCCCAAGCCGTCGTCCCGTTCGTTCTACTCTATGGCCTCAGCTATTTCTTTGCCGAGTTCGGCCCGAATACGACGACCTTCGTCTATCCTGCCGAAATTTTTCCGGCTCGCGTTCGAACCACCAGTCACGGCATCGCGGCGACGGCCGGCAAGGTCGGGGCCTTCATCGGCACTTTTGCCTTCCCGCTGCTGATGGCAAAGTTCGGGCTCCCGGGCGCAATGGGAACGGTCTCTGTCGTAGCGGTCCTCGGTCTCATCGTTACCTGGATATTTCTGCCCGAGCCGAAAGGTGAGAGCCTCGAGGAAATTTCGCGCGACAACCTCTTGCACGCATAGTTAGGGCGCGCGCCACACCTCGTTCTGCGGAGAACCTGCCACGCAGCTACACCTGCGCTTTACAATTTTACGAATTCGTTAACGAGCCGCGCTTGCCGTGACGTCGAACGACTGCAGCAGGCTACTTCCACTCACTGCAAGACCGCATGGAGCACACGATGATACTTCGGCGTCTCTCTTCGTCACTTGCGATCGCCGCGCTCGCCGCACCGAGTCTGTCGGCATGCAACGGCGCGTCGTCCCTGGTGCCGGCCTCCCGATACGGCACCACCGAACAATCGCGAATGTCGTACCAAACTCACGCCCTGCTCGTAAAGGAGCTGCACGCGAAGATTAAGCACGTCTTCGTGATCTTTCAAGAGAACCACTCATTCGATAATTATTTTGGCACCTATCCGGGGTCGGAAAATCTCAAGACCCAGCTCGCGAAGTCTCACGGCTACTCTCAGTACGATTACGTCGCCAAGCGAATGCAAACGGTCTTCAAGATTACCAACCCCACCGTTCTTGGACCCGACCAAGACCGCTACGTCCTCGAGGATAAATTTAACGGCGGCAAGATGAATAACTTCCTCGCCGGCGAGGAACTCGACAACATCAAGAACTACGGAGCGTCGAAAAAAGTCGCGCGCCAGTATGGATTGACGACCATGGCGATCTACGACTGCGATACGATTCCGTACCTTTGGATGTATGCGAAGAATTTTGCTCTGCTCGACCATTACTTTCAGTCTGAGACCGGCCCGTCGTCGCCGGGGAACGTAGCGATGTTCGCGGGACAGGCCGGCATTTCGCAGGAGAAGCGCTTTCCCAGTGAGGCGTCCAACCCGAGCGAAGGGCCCGGCGTTCCGATTAATGGCGATCTCGATCCGTTTACGGGGCCTTATTCGGGAAGCGATACCACGGTTCAGATCAAGCAAAGCTACGCCACGCTGGCAATGACGCTCGGCGGTGCCGATGCGGCGCAAAAGGCACTCGCGCGTCCCGGAAGCGTGAAGAAAGACCTTCAGACCATCGCGGCGTCGGGACGCGCGCCAATCGGTTGGCAGTGGTCGCAAGAAGGCTACGTCGACAGCCGCTCGCCAAGCAGCGCGAACCCGGGCTACGTCGCTCACCATAACGCTCCGCAGTATTTCGATTACGTACGAAATAATAAGGTCTATTGGTCGCACGTGAACACCACGGAACAGGTGCTCACGCAGATTCAAACCGGAACGTTGCCCGATAGCGGCGTTTTCTTCATCAAAGGCTCGAAAGAGAACCACTTCGGCTGGACGCCGGCGAACAAGAACGCAACGATTCAAAAGGACTTTTTGGGCGACGACGATCATCCGGGACCGGGAAACTCCGATGCGCAAATCGCCGAAGCATTCGTCGCCACCTACGTGAACGCAATCGCGAAGAGCAAGTATTGGAAAGATTCGGCGATTTTGCTTACGTGGGATGACGGAGGCGGTTTCTTCGACCACGTTCCGCCCAAGAGCTTCGAACAATGCAACGACGGTTACCCGTGCGGCGACGGTCAGCGCATACCGTTCATCGTCATGTCGCCGTATTCGCTCTCCGGTGCCGTCGTGACCGATTATAGCGATACGGTCTCCGTCGCGAGGTTCGTTGAAGCGACGTTTGGCGTTCCAACGATGGCCTCGCTTCCCGACGAGGCCATCGTCGCTCCATACGGGCCGCGCGATTATCCCAACGACGAGATCTCGGACCTCGCCGGCGCCTTCGATCTCTCCAAGCTCGATGGAACTTCGATACCCAACTCGGCACAGTTAGCCGAAATCCCAGGAATTGTCGTCAACAAGTTCCCATCGCCGTGGAATTGCAAGACGCTCGATATTCGTCCCGTGACGATTCCCACGCAGCCCCCGTACTACAATCCCCTCAAAATCATCGAACAGGGCTCCGACGCACGGCGCATCGAGAGCAGACGCAACGGCCAAGACTGACAACATGTTAGCCTGAACCCAAGGCGGTCGGCGCCTCGCAGAATCGAAAGTTCGTTCTAGACGCGCCGGCCGCCCATTCGCTACTCTAACTCGGTGAAGCACGCAGCCTTCGCCGTCGCGAGCCTTCTCTTGCTCGGCGCAACGACCGCCGAACAATACCACATCGACCTTACACGTTATTTCTCGAGCCCTTCCGGGGAGGCTCAGAGCAGAGCGGCGACCAGCGACGAAGCGAGGGTCTTCGCGGTCTCAGCAACCCCCTCGTCACCGCGCGGCTTACTGCGCTGGCTTCAGCGCTACGATGATCTGCTCGAAAGCCTCGAGCGGCACGATGTCTACGTTTATTTGATGTCGGAGGAAAATGACAGCGATACCGCCGACCTGCGGGCCGACGAAACGCTGGGTGCCCTAGAGGATGCGATTACCGACCGTGTCGTTCGAGCCGCGCAGGAGCTGGGAGCGTCGCGCATCGCAAGCTGGACACGAGTTGCGCCGCTGCAAGCGTATCGCTATTTGCTCGAAGACTTACTCGTTCGCGGTTCCCATCGGCTCAGCAGCGCCGATGCGCGGGCCGTTGCACTGACCGCCACTCCGGTTCTCGACCTAGCGGCGAGCAGTTATAAGGCATTACGCAAGGCGTCCGCCCCGATCGCGATGCATCAAGATGCCTACGCGGCATTGCTCGTTTCGATCGGCGCGGCGCGCAACGGCGTCGCGCGACTGCGGGGCTTTGCCGGCGCAGCGGAGGCAGCGTACTTTGATCGATCGCTATCCCCCGAATCGGTGGAACGCACGCTGAAGGCGATTCACGCGTCAACAGCGTACGCGCGTTATCGAAAAATTTCGGCTCTCGCGCCGAAGGCCGGGTTCACTCCCGCACCCACTCTCATCGGGCCCGCAATCGTGGCGATTCTTGCCGCGGAACGGCCGATGGGAGTTGCGTACGAAAGCGCTTACGCCGACCTCCTGAATCCGCTCAGCGGGCGCTTGGAACTCTGCACCGCGCCATCGTGCGATGACGACGGCTTCTCCGTCGGTTTCGCCGGGATCGACTCGGGAGTGTATTACGGAGGCTATACCGGTACTATCAACGCGGTGCGCGCACTCGCTCACGAGGCAGGCCACGCCGTGCACCGTGAATTCATGAGCCGGCATCAGCCCATTGCCGCCTACAACCGCGGCCCAAGCTTTATGTTTGAATCCTTTGCGATCTTTAACGAGCTGCTCTTTCTCAATCATCTTTACGAAACCGCCGCAAATGACGAACAGCGAGCATATTTCCTCAACTACTTCTTAGACGACGCGACGTTCCAGGTATTCGGCTCGGCCGAAGAGACCGAACTGGAGCGCGCGATCTATAGCGGAATTGACGACCGCACGCTCAAGGTTGCAACCGACTTCGATGCGCTCACCGCGACCGTTTTTGCGCGCTACGATCCGTCGACAACGAAAGATCCGGCGACGGCTCTGTATTGGGCCCGCGACCGGCTCTTCTTTACGGACCCGCTGTACGACGTGAACTATCTCTATGCGGGGCTCCTCGCCTTAAATTATTTCGTCGACTTTCAACGCGACGGGCCGGCATTCTCGCATAGATATGTCGCTCTGCTCGAGAACGGATTCAACGATACTCCGGCAGCTCTGGAGCGGCGATTTCTGGGGATCGACCTCTCGAACGAGGCCGGCCTCGTCGCCACGTCGGGGCAGCTGATCGATGCCCGAACCGCCCTACTCGCAGAACTCTATGCAAAGGCGGCACAGACGCCTTAAACTAACAGTGTGCTCGTGGAGACGGGTCTTGGCTGCGGATGCCCGCGACTCGGTCATCGCTGTCGAAGGGCCGGCGGCTACGTCGTCAGTCGGAGCACCTACGTTCCTTCTTGCGCTCTTGGCAAGCACGTACACGGGGAAGATCGCATCGTTCTCACTCTGCGCGGCGAATTTACTTCCGTCTATGGTCGAGAAGCGTTTCAACTCGATGGATGGCGCGCAATCTATCGGCCCGCCAAGATGGAACATTGCGACACGTACTTGGGCAATACGGTCTGCCTGGCCATCCGTTTGCCCGCGAGCGACGGCGCGAGGTCGGACGCGTTTGCGGTTATCGACGCAGACTGGCACGGGATTGCACGTCGCCTATCGGCGGAGCTGGACGCGTCCGATTCGGCTGCAGAGCTCGCGATCGAAAGCCTGAGCGCGCAAATTGACGGACGAGTACGCGTCGGACACAACCGCGAACCGGTTGGCTCTCGCTGGATCCGCCGCGTACGCGATTGGATCGAAGAAGAGTACGCCAATCCGCCGACGCTTGGAGCGATTGCCGCTGCCGTCGATCGCAACGAAAGTCACGTGGCTACGATTTTCAAGAAGACCTATGGCAAGACAATCGGCGATCATTTGCGCGACATTCGCGTTTGGCGGACACGCGGGCTCGTCGAGGATGCCTCAGTTCCCCTCGCCGAGGTCGCGCAACGGGCGGGTTTCGCCGATCAAAGCCACTTCGGGCGCGTCTTTAAGCGACGTTTCGCTATTTCTCCGTACGCGTATCGCCGTCGCGTCGCTCCGCGAGCGCAGGCGCCTCGGTCCTCACCCTAAAAAGGTACTCCATGTTTCCGCGACTCGAGCATTTTACGGACGTTGCTCTCGTATTCCTCAGACTGATGGTAGGCCTGGTCTTTCTCGATAGCGGCTACAAGGACTTAAAAGATCGGGCCGCTCGGAGCAAGAGTGTCGGCCTGCCTCCCGGCGTCACGCTTTTCTTGGGCCTGGCCGAAGTGCTGGGCGGACTTGCGATCGTCATCGGTTTTCTGACCCAGCTGGCCTCCATCGGATTGGTGCTCATTATGCTGGGCGCCCTGCAAAAGAAAATCTTCGTATGGAAGACTGGGTTCTGGGGCGACGACGGGCTGGGATGGAGCTACGAGCTCATCTTGGTCTCGATGCTGCTCGTTATTCTATGCACGAACGGCGGCCGCTTCGTTTTGAGCTAAATTCAGCTGGAGGCCAATCCAAAGGCCACCCGAGCGCGTTCGCTATGATATGAAAACGCCGGCGTGGCTTCGCTCTTGCGCCGCATAGCGGTTGCGCTCGCGCTGGGCGGTCTCGTCGAGCTGCTCGCGGTCGGTTCCGCTTTCGCACACCCGCTCGGAAATTTCACGATTAATCATCTCGCCATGCTGCGACCAGAGCGGGGCCGATTACGCATTCACTACGTTCTCGATATCGCGGAGATCCCAACGTTCCAAATCATGCACGCAAGCGGGGCGTGGACAACCGCACGCGCACGCGACTGGCAAACCGAAGAGGCTTCGCGGGTGGCCGACGGCCTGACGATCCGTGCCAACGGTGTGCGGCTTCCCTTAACGCTGCTGGGCGCCACGACGACCACGCGTCCCGGCGCCGGCGGATTGCCGACGCTCTATTGGACCGGCGACTACAACGCTGCGCTACCCTCGAACGCGACGATATCCGTAAGCGACCAAGTCTATGCCGATCGTCGAATCGGCTGGAAAGACATCATCCTACCCGGCTTGGCCGATCCGACCGATGCGCTGCGTTTCTATCCAAGCGCGCTCATCGGCTCTCCCCGGCACAACGATGGTGCGACCTTCGACTCCCTCGCCGGCGGCCGCATCGCGCACGTGCGCGTGAGCGGCGAAGATGCGACAAGTTGGGGCGCGGCGTCCGTCGTCCGAACCTCGCTCCTCTCCGATCTCTTTTCGCGCCAAGGGCAAACCCCGTTGCTGGTTTTTCTAACGATCCTCGCGGCGTTCGGCCTGGGAGCGCTTCACGGCCTCGAACCCGGCCATGGGAAAGCATTGCTCGCCTTTACATTGGTTGGCGCGCGGGCGACGTTGAGGCAGGCGGTGATCCTCGCCGGCGCGTTAACGTTTGCTCACACCATTGCCGTGCTTGCACTCGGCATTCTGTTGTTCTTTGCGGCGGGCTTCGCGACGGAAAGCCTCTTCACATGGATCACACTGGTTTCGGGCGCAGCCGTCGCCGTCATCGGCGCGCGGAGCTTATCCGCGGCGGTCGGACGCGTCGTCCACGAATCGGAGCACGCGCATGCCCACGCGCACGGGCATCCCCACGAACACCACACTCACGCTCACGATCATTCGCACGCGATTCCGGGATCGGCGCCGCTGCATTTCCCAAGCGCCGTCATCGCGGCGATGAGCGGCGGCATCGCGCCGTGTCCAGCGGCAATCGTCGTGCTGCTCACCGCGTTGCACTTGCACCGCGTCGGCTACGGTCTCTTCCTGATCGTAATCTTTAGCCTGGGCCTGGCGGCGATTCTAACCGCGTTGGGATTTGCGGTCGTTCACGGCGCCGCATGGCTGCAACGGCGCTCGGGATTTGCCCGCCTCGCCCGAATCGCGCCATTCCTTACTTCCGGCGTTATCTCCATCATCGGAGGAACGATGCTCGCCCAGGGACTGGCGGGCGAGGGCGTGACGATGCCGGGGCCGGTCGTCGTGGCGCTGACGCTTCTCGCCATAGCGACCTTCGCTCTCTTTCCATTCTTCGTCTCAACGCGGTCGGAAAACCGCACACTCGCCATAAAGGAGCCCATATGAAACTGCTTCGATCGTTCGCAACGACGGCAGCGGTTTTTTTGCTCGCCTTCTCGATTTCGCTCTACTCCGTTAGAGCGGTGCGAGGATCCGACCATCAAGACTCGCCCACCGTGGTTGCAAACCCCCTCGCGGACATCACCGATGTCTTCGCTTTCCCTAACCCGCACGACGCCTCGAAAGTCGTGCTCGTCATGGATGTACGTCCGCTCATTCCCGCCGGCATGTACGGTGGAATCGCACTCGATCCAAGCCTTCTCTACCAGTTCAAGATCGCTAACTCCGGCGTTTCCACCGGCTCGTTTACGGAGAACACCGTTCTTCAGTTGACTGCCGATTCGACCGGAACCGGGCAAAAGATCACTTTGTACGGACCGGGTAAGCCAAACGAAGTGGGAACCGCGAACACCGTGATCGGTAAAACCGGCACTTTCTCGTTCGGAAAGGTGACAACGCTGAAAAAGGGGATCAAGATCTTCGTCGGTCCGCGGCGCGATCCGTTCTTCTTCGATCTCGCGCAGTTCTTCAAGATTATTCCGGACCGCAACTATATGAACCATCCGAATCCGCCGCCTCCGACGGCGACGTCGTTCCGGTTCCCCTCGAAGTCGGAGAAGATCATTCTCAACGGCGTTGACTATGGAACCGCCGGCTCGAATCATTGCGACATCGCAAAGCCGAAGGATTTTCTAGCACCATATGACGTCATTTCAGTCGTCATCGAGATGCCCAAGTCGCTGCTCGCACCGCCGGGCGGATCGCCCGGGGTCATCGGCCTCTGGGCTACGACTGCCACCTCCGGCCAGTCAACGGAATAAGGAGAGAGAACAGAATGACACTACGACAAAAACTCGGACTTCTTGCTGCGCTTCTCGCGGGAGCGATCTTCGGGGGTTGCAGCTCGAGCGCCGGCGTCTTCAATCCGCACAATCCCGGGGGCTCGAGCCCACCGCCGGGAGCGACGGTCTATAAGCAAATCGAACTGCTCTCGCGGCCTGCGGTCAAAGAAGCCTTCGAAATGTTCGAAGATCACAATAAGACGAATCGCTCGGAACCCTACAACGATCCCGTCATCCACGCGCAGATCAAGTCGTTTACACTGATGTTCCGCAGCGCAAAAACGGCCGATGTGCTGCAAGCCGTGCTCTATCCCAACGTTATGAAGGCCGACCTTTCGCAGAACGTCACGACGGCTTCATACCTCGGTTATGAAACCGGCGGGGCGACCGGGAGCAAGTGGGGTGGTCGCGCCCTTGACGACGACATCATCGATATCTCGCTCGGCGCCATTTTCGGAAACACCGTTTCGGCACTCGGCCTGGCTCCCGACGACCATAAGGAAGTGCCGTGTCTAACTACCGACAATGTGGCCTACGATAAGTCGAATACCGACACGTTCCCGTACATCCAGGCACCCCTCTAGGTGAGGACGTCAACGGCGGTCGTCGCGTTTGTAGCGGCGGCCGCCCTCGGCGCGGCGTGGCCCTGGTTTGCCACGCATCAAACGCAGAGTACGGGGCTGGCATCGGCGCCCGTTTCGACCGACTACCTGCACCGCGACCGGTTCATCACCTTTTACGAAGACCAAGTCACGCGCGATCCAACCGATCAAATCACGCGGCGAGTCCTCGCCAGTGAGTATTTGCAAAGGTTCCGCGAAACCGGCGACCTCAACGACGTTACACGCGCGCACGCCATGGCGGTCCGCTCTCTCGCGCTTCAGCCGCAAGGCAATGTCCAGGCACTCGGCGTCATCGCCGCAAGCGATATCGCTTTTCACCAATTTCCGGCCGCGCTCGCAGCGGAACGGGCGTCATTAGCCGGCTACCCATCCGACGAGAGCGCGCGCGCGCAGATCGCTTCGATTCTCATGGAACTGGGACGCTACCGGGAAGCCGCCGGCGCCTTAGCGAGTCCGGCCGGGCCCGATCCCAATCCGACCTGGATGTCGATCCGCGCGCGCTACAACGAGCTTACCGGCGGTCTGAGCGAGGCACGCGTCGAGATGGCGCAGGCGACGGATATCGTCGATCGCATGATGAGCATTCCTGCTTATACGCGCTCTTGGTATCACGTACGCGACGCCCAGCTCGCTTTCGAAGCCGGCGATGCGCAGACCGCCAATTCCCAGTTCGTCGAGGCGCTGCGGATCTTTCCCGACAACGCAATGGCCTTGTTATTTCAGGCAAAGGTCTACCGCGCGCATCACGACTGGCAGCGTTCGCTCGAATCGGCGACGCGTAGTGCCGAACTTTACCCGCTTCCGCAGGCTCTGGGATATCAAGCCGACGCGCAGCGGGCTCTGGGTGACGAAAACGGCGCCCGCAAAACCGACGCACTGATCCGAGCAGAGCAACGGCTATTCAACGTTCAAGGAATCAACGATCGCCTTTTGGCGATGTACTACGCCGAGCATCGCGAGCACCTCGGCGACGCCCTGGCCGAAGCGCGCGCTGACGTGGCCAAACGCGGAAACGAAATCTACGCGGACGACACCTTGGCTTGGGTGCTCGCAGCGACCGGTCGCTGGAGAGCGGCTCGCGCTTTCGCCGAACGCGCGACGCGGTATGAAACCGAGGATCCGGAGCTCCAATATCACGCCGGCATCATCGCCTGGCATACCGGTCATCGCGATGAAGCGCAGCGGCGGCTTCGCGCCGCGCTCGCGGCCGACCCGCAGTTCCATCCCTTTTATGCCGACGATGCGCGCCGCGTTCTCGCCTCCTTCGAGCGATGATGAAGAATAAGATCTTTTTCGTCTACGCATTCCTCATCGGTTTGAACTGCGCCGCGTGGGGATTGGCTCTTCTGCTGCTTTCGTCACGGCCGCTCTTACTCGGGACGGCTCTGCTCGCATATACGTTCGGCTTACGACACGCCGTCGACGCCGACCATATATCTGCGATCGATAACGTCACTCGCAAACTCATGCAGGAGAATAAGCGGCCGGTCGGAGTCGGCTTCTTCTTTTCATTCGGCCACTCGACGATCGTCGTGGCGCTGACCGTTGCCATAGCTTTCGCCGCGTCGATTGTAAAAAACCAGCTACCGGCGCTGCAGAGGATTGGCGAAGTCGTCGGAACCTCGGTTTCGGCGTCGTTCCTATTGGTGGTTGCGGCAATCAACCTTCTCGTCTTGCTCGACATTTTTCAAGCATTCCAGTTCGCCCGCGCCGGCAAGGCATACAACTATCAGGGCGTCGACGAAATGCTCGAGCGGCGAGGTCTCATTGCCCGCTTCTTCCGGCCGTTGCTCAAGATGGTCGATTGCAGCTGGAAGATGTATCCGATCGGACTTCTGTTCGGGTTGGGGTTCGATACGGCCACCGAGGTCGGGCTGCTGGGAATCGCTGCCGTCGAAGCCGGAAAAGGACTCCCCGTCTACGACATCCTCATATTTCCGTTGCTCTTCACCGCGGGAATGTCGTTAATCGATACGACCGACGGCATCCTGATGCTCGGCGCCTACGGCTGGGCCTTCATCAAGCCGATGCGTAAGCTCTACTACAATATGGTTATTACGCTCGTTTCGGTTCTGGTCGCACTGATCGTCGGCGGGATCGAAGCAACGAGCGTGATCGCTTCGCAGCTCCACCTGAGCGGCGGAGTTTGGGACCGAATCGCCGCGCTGAGCGATAACTTCGGAACGCTCGGTTTCATCATCGTGGGCGTATTCATTGCGAGCTGGGCGCTATCGACGGCCATTTACAAGGTCCGCCGCTACGATCGGCTTGACGCCGCCTAAACGGGCTGCGGGCCTCTAGGTCTTCTGTTTGTGCGCGAGCGCTTTGACGACTTTTAGGGCGATCGCACCGCCCGGTACGACCACGTTCAGCGTTTCGGCGCCGAGATCGAAGAGAGTCTCGGGCTTCAACAGCTTTGCTACCGCGGCCACCGCGACCGGCGGCTGGCTTTGCAGCTCTCCGGTAAGCGCGTCGACGGCCAGATCGGCCAGTTTGTTCTTTGCCGCCCAGTTGCACGTAAAATTGAACGTTGGCCGAAGATAGAGGTCGATGCACTCGACGTTCACTTCTTCTTGCTTCATGTCGTCGGCGTCGGTTGGGCGGAAGTCTTCTCCCAACAGCGTTCGAACGACGGCCGATGCGCGAAACGCCGGCGCAACGATCTTCGCGCCCTCCGGGGCGAAGCCGTCGAGGTCGACGGGAATCGCCGCCGCCTTCAAATAGGGTTGCGAATTGATTGGCTGTCCGCTCAATCCGTCGAGCCATACTTCCCGTTGTTCCTCGCGCTCGCAGTGCTCGATCACCGGCAAGTCAATGGCGCCGCCGGAGACCGGGTATTCGTTTCCGCCCAAGGTGACCGTCGACGCGTGGTGAGTCGTTATTGGAAGCTTATACGATTCGCTGCGATCGTAGACAAAATGGAGATGGGCCTTTGCATGCCATAGCGGCAGATACCACAGGCCTTGATCGGATAGCGCGATGTCTTCTTCTTTCGGTCGCGAGAAGAGCCGCGAGAGCGTTCCGAACGCCGACGTTTTGTGCGCGCTCGCGCGGCCGCGAGCCTCTTGCGTCGTGATCCGGGGTTCGAAGTAGAACGCGCCCTTCTCGGCGATCGCGATTTCCATGCGCCCTTTCTTCGGATTACGTTTCGAACTTTCCGCTGCCGGAACGACTCGCAAATGCGTGCGTGAACTCAGCGCCCAAGAGCATGATCTGCGCGGAGTAGTTCACCCACAATAGAAAGACGACGAGGCCCCCGAATGCACCGTAGGTCGACGAAATTCCGGCACGCCCGAGATACCAGCCTAACAAGAACTGCCCGATGACAAAGAGTAATGCGGTGCCGGCCGCGCCCGGCCACACGCCGGTCCACGCGACCTGGCATTCGGGCAAGTACTTGAACAATAGTCCGAAGAGCACGGTAATGATGGCGAACGACAAAACGAAGTCGGCAGCCTTGATCAAGGTTGGGAAAAACGGAGCGACATGCGCCAGCGCTTGGCCGGCAATCGTCAGAACGGTATTCGCCCCAAGCGCAACGAGCAGAAGAAATGCGATGCAGAGCACGCCGGCAAACGAAAATGCCCGCTCACGAACGGTATCGAGGAAGCCGCGCTTTCGAGGTTGCACGTCCCAGATCGTATTGAGCGCGTCCTGTAACGATCCGAAGAGCCCCGCGGCCGCCACCGCAAAAAGTATCCAGCTGACGGTCTGCGCCATGATTCCCGAATGCTTCTGCGCGAACGTAGCGCTGACGATGGCGCGGATGCCGGTCGCCGCCGATTTTCCGGCCGTCTGCGAAAGATATCCGTAGAGAGAATCCAAGACGCCTTGATGGCGGCCAAGAATGAGGCCCGCGATTTCCACCACGATGATGATGAGCGGCGCGACCGCAAAGACCGTGAAATACGCGATCGCGGCAGCGAGCCACTGCCCTTTGTGTCGTTGGAATCCCGCGACCGTCGCTTTCACTATAGGACCTAGCTCTTTTCGAAGTTCAACCCGGCGTGCCGGCATGGTACGTGCTGAAACCTCCTCGACCGTTTGTACGGTACTGTACCCACGGAACGCATGGCCGTAGGGTGGAACTCAGCGCTCGAAGCGGAAGAGTGACGATCGATGGTGGTTGACGTGGCGATCGAGGGGCGATGACGGTAAGGAGAGTTCTTTGGCTGGCAACCACGCTGGCCGCCGTCGTCTTCACGCTAACGTATACTGCGAGACCCGTCGATGGTCAGCAGCCCACGTCGCCGTCGCCAAGTCCGACTGCTTCCGACCCGTGCGGCGGCCCCAGTCGCTTACTTGCGACCGCAAATCGACCAACTGTCGGCTTCAGTACGTGCGCGGTTCAACATGGCACCGCGGTCTTCGAGCTCGGCTATCAGAACCAAGTGAACGGCACGCCAACGAAAGGCTCGGTCCAAAGCCAAGTCCCTCAGAACTTCCTTCGCCTGGGTATTGCACCGCGTTTCGAATTCGACGTGATTGGGCCAAACTACGAAGGCGTGCGCACCTATGCGCCCGACAAGTCCGGTACAGTGCTCAACGGAGTCGCCGATTCCGGACTCGGCTTCAAATACGAATTTCCCCCAACCGGTCGGTGGACGGTCGCCTTTGACGGGCTCTATACGGGGCCAAACGGCTCGAAATTTCTGACTGCGGGCAGCGCCACGCTGACCGGCAACTTCGATGCATCCTATGCGATGAGTTCTGCGACGGCTCTTGGTACGACGATCGCTGTTTCGTCGACCGGGCACTACTCAAACGATCTGCGCACGCAATACGGCGTAACCACACCGTCTCTCGTGCTCACCACCCAGATTCCGAACTACTATCAGTTCTACGCGGAGTACGTCTATGTATCGAAAATCGGGCCGAGCCCCGGTGGCCGTGCATTCACGGATTTCGGCGTTCAGAAACTGCTCGGCACTCGTACGGAGCTCGATCTAGAATATGGCCACGCATTCACCGGAATTGCAGAGCTGAAATTCAATTATATCGGAGCCGGCATGGTCGTGCAGCTCCGGTAGCACCATCGTGGTGCTGACGAACTTGACGGGGGATCACATGCGTTGCATGTCTGCGGTTGCCTTGGCAACACCGGCACTTGCGCTTCTGAGCGGCTGCGCCAGCGCGTCCTCGCCGAATACGGGCTTGCTGTCGAGCACCACCATGGCACCACCGGCATGGGTTCGCATTCGGAACGATGCGAGCGACGCGCGAGCCGTCTACGTTTCGTCGTTCTACCAAGGCACGATTCTCGGTTTTAGCCCGGCAAACGATAGAAACCGGCCGCCGCGCTGCAGCCTCTCGAGCAGCTATCCGAACGATATCGCGAGCGACCCTCAGGGGAATCTCATCGTTCCCGAGGGCGGACCGCTTACGGTCGTCGTCTACGCAGGTTCCCCTACGTGCGGACCGGAGATTGGAAGCTTTAGCGACCCGTATGGCTATCCGACGGACGCGGCGTCGCGTAACGCGGCGACTGGAATTATCTACATCGGAAACTTCGAGGCGCGCAACCAGCTGTATGGCGACGTCGCGGTCTGCTCGCTCTCGGGTGGTTGCACCACGAGACTCGCCAATGTAGCCATCGGCGGTGCTTTGATCGGAGTGGCCGTCGACCGGCGCGGCGGAGTCTATGCCAGCGGCCAAACGGCGCAATCGGGTGAAGGAGCCTCGCTGGTCTACTGGCCCAATGGCAAGGGCACCGGCAGAGAGATGACGGCGTTTAAGAACGCTTCGCCGGGCGGCCTCGATATTGACGCAACCGGGAACATTCTGGCTCTCGATCCGGTCGCTCCGGCTCTCTGGGTCTATAGCGGCTGCCCGTCTACCTGCGCAGCGCACGGGCCGTTCCCGCTCAAAGGGACCGCCGAATTCGGCAAGGTCAACGAGCAGAACTCCATCTTTGAAGCCGCCGACTATCCGCTGGGCCAGGTCGATGTGTATGCGTATCACGGTACGGCGGGCATCGCGTACAAATACAGTTACAACAGCGGCATGAACGTTGCGGGCGAGTTCAAAGGCATCGCCCGCAGCCCGGCGGCGCACTAATCATTGAGGCTCGAGGGATAAATATGCGCTACGCGTTCGCGGTTTTCTCGACAACGTTCGCTCTCACGTTCGGCGGTTGCGCGAGCACCTTGCCGCTTAAAGCTAATCTTCCGGCGAACAACCTTCAGCGTCCGGCTTGGATTCGCATCAAAAATGACGGCCAAGGCGCACGCGGCGTCTACGTGGCGGTGAACGATACCGTTCTCGGCTACGGGCCTAGCAATGCCAGGAACAGGCCTGCGCGATGCAGTCTTTCCGGTGACGGCATTGCTGGTATCGCCAGCGACCCACAGGGCGATTTGCTGGTTCCCGAGAGCGCGCACAACACCGTCGTCGTCTACGCGGGGCCGCACATGTGCGGGCCGGTCTTGGGCCGCTTCCACGACCCATACGGAAGCCCGGCGAACGCCGCGACGCTCAATGCTAAGTCCGGGACGATTTATGTGGCAACCAATACCGAAGGCTCGAGCCCCAGAGGTAAAATTGCAATCTGCACCATGGCCGGAGGCTGCTCGTCGAAGCTTGCCAACCCAGAGATCAGCGGATTTATCTTCGGCGTCGCCGTCGACCAGAACGGCGGTGTCTATGCGACCGGCGAAGAGTCCTCGAGCTTCGGCTCGTCAATGGTCTACTGGGCGCGCGGCCGTGGCCACGGAATAAGGATCACCGCGTACCAGAACTTCGAGCCCGGCGGACTCGATATCGATCACAGCGGCAACATCGTCACGCTCGACACCGGCGGCCCGCCCGCGGTGTGGGTCTACAGCGGCTGCCCGTCCGCCTGCGTTGCGCACGGGCCATTTCCGCTCAAGAGCGCCGCCTTCGGCACATACGCCAGAGTCAACCGCGCCGACAGTACCCTCCAGGTCGCCGACATCCCCTACAGTCAGGTCGATGTCTATGCGTACGCCGGAACCTCCGGAATCACGTACGAGTACAGCTACAACAACGGTATTCAGCCATCAACCGACGTTGAAGGAATCGCCCGTAATCCAGCGGCCGAGTAATATCCCGTGCGTCTCTACGAGCAGCCTTTCATGATGCTGGTGAGGACGTAGTTCTTCGACGTAATCGTTTTCAGGTAGCAACGTCCATCCACGTTCAGTGATTTGTACTGCTGGCGGCTCTTGCCGTTCGACGGAGTGAAGCCGGAAGCGGTGAAGTTGAGCGTGTCCGACGAGTGCACGGTATTGAGCAGCGACCACGAGGCCGCGTTGTGCCGCGTTTGGTCGAGGCCGTTCCCGTTCTTGGTCTGCAAAATGTCCGCCCGCTGGGTCGCCGTGCTGCCCGAGACGATGTAGTTGTACTTGACGTTCAGCGGATAGGTCCACTGGCTTTGCGCTTTCGTCGAATGGCCTTTCGCGGTTGTGACGCTATTCGACGCGATGGTCGTCAGCTGCGCGATGTTCTGAAAAAACTGCGAGCTCGACACCGCGATCTTCTGGTCGTTCGAGAACGAGATGTTCTGCGTAACCTGAGTCGTAATGCGACCCTGCGAGGTCATGACGTAGCCTTTGAGACTGACCGGGTGCGTCGCCGAGGTTTTAATCGTGCCGTTCGCAGCGCCGGAGGGATTCATTTTTACGTGTTCGACGACGGTTTCGGCCGGCGCGATGGCCGTTCCGTTCTCTACGAGCGCGCCCGTAACTACCGACGAGCCATGATCTTCGTATACGAGAAGCACGCCGTTGGTCGCGAAGTAATTGTCGTCATTGAATACCGACACCGCGATCGTATGCGGTTTTCCGTCGTCGAGTGAAGCCGCAAACGGGGTTAAGTTGACGCGATACGGCTTGAAGTTTAAGGTTTCGACTCCCGGAATAGGAATCCACAGATAGGGATCGATCCCTCCGGTGAAGATCCACGGATAGATGGGAGCGACGCCGGCCGGCTGTCCGTCAACGGTTACTTCGCCTTCGCGAAACGCGGTGCCGCCACAGTTGTTCAGCTTTTGCGCCAGATCGTTTGGAAAGCACGTGTACCAAAATTCGTCGTTCGACTGCGGCTCCAAAATGAGGTCAAGGTACGCCGCTTCGACGTTTTGAGGAAATGTAAAGGTTCCACTGAGCTGGTCGGAGGGCGCATCGAGATCGACGTAGCCTCCGGTCGGTCCGGCAGAGAGCGGGTAGACCGCATCGGCAACCGCTGGTGCCGGATACTTCTTGACCGCCGGATAGAAATCGAGCTCTGCGGTTCCGTAGATGATACCGGTGTATTGCGAGTTTACGATGTTATATACGGAAGCTTGCCCGATCGACGGCTGCGCAAAGATCGGCGCGTACTCGGTGACGTCGCGTTCCACGTTCCACTCCGGACTGGCGTTCTGGCCCGGCTCGGAGGTCGTGCCGAAAAACACGTTGGTGGCACCGATCCAAACGGCGCCCGTGCGGTCGTATTGCACGCCCGCCGTCACTCGAAAATGCATCTTGAAAATAATGGCGGCATAAGGGCCGGCACAATTCGACGGCGGCGTATAGTTAAACGTGTGATCTGCATAGTCGGCAAAGTCTCCGACCGGCAAACCGCTGGGATTCAGTGGGGGCGTGTGCGGATTAAAAAGCTTGTCAACGCACGGCGCCTCAGGTGGGTGCGCCACGGGCGGATCGGCCGTAACCGGATAACCGGCACCCGCACGGTTCACCGCGTCGCCGATTCCCGTTTTGCTGAGCTCCTGGATTCGATGAGCGCTGCGAATGAGGGATAACGGTCCCCCGCCCGACTCCACGCCGAGTGGGATCGTCGAGCCGGCGCCGGCGTGGCCGGCACATCCAGTCACTATTGACGCCAACAAGATGATCGCCGCACCCTGCAGCCGCAACCTCGCCGAAGTATTACGCATGCTCAAAATCTCCAGAAGCCAAACGAGTTAGGCTCGTCGCTTCAACGGTCTGGGGGTGTTTCCTATAGGCGTGAGGAGCTTTATGCGAAAGGGTTCGCCATGGCGCGAGCCCTTCGGCTAATCGAACTGACCGCTATCTTTGCGCTGGCGCTCTTTGTGGTTATTTCGGAGCTGCCCGGGCTGGGACTTCTGGGCTTTGCAAACGGTGACTTTGGAATGCGCTTCGGCGTGCGCGCGGATGAGACTGGCCGTAACGCCCTGACGGTCGTCGCGATCAAACGGGGGTCGCCGGCGGAGCGCGCCGGCGTTCTGAGGGGCGATCATCTCGCTGCCAACGCCTCCCTAAGCGAACGGTTCGCCGCAACCGCTGCGACGCGCCCGGGAGCGTCACACACCTTCGATCTGATCCGACGAGGCACACCGCGGCCGGTTACGCTGGTTGCCGCTTCTGGTTTCGTTTTTCTGCCGGACACTGCGTTCAACCGCGTCTTCATTGCCATCCGCATCCCCGAAACCATCGTGCTAGCCATTGTGGCGGTCCTTCTGATCGTCCGCGCTCCGAGTAAAATGACGTGGGGATTGGCGCTTTTTCTGCTCAGTCTCACTCCCGGGCAAACGGCACTGCGGTACGTCGCCCCATTTGTAGGGCCGATATTCGACCAGGTCATCGGTGCGATTTACGGCGGCCTCGACGTGCTCGGTCACCTGGGTGCGCTCGTCTTCGCGCTGCGATTTCCGCGCAACGAGGTCCGCGGCGTCGCCAAGGCGATCGACGCCTGCGCTTGGCCCATCGGCGGCATATTGGTCGTCTTCCGGTGGGTCGCGAGCCGGATCGGCGCCCTCTACTGGAGCAGCGCCGCGCTTGGAATCGCCGTCATCGTCGTCGGGCGCTTCGTTACATATCTTCCACTCGTGGCAGCCGTCGTTCTGATTCTGACCTTGATGCGTTCTACAGGCGTGGAGCGGCGGCGCTTGCAGTGGGTCATCGTCGGCGTCGTGTTGGGCTGCATCGTTCAACCGCTGAACACTTCGGTCTCCTGGATTCATAACGAGGCCGGCGTGACCTTTGCACGCATTTTCGGAATGCTGACGATGCTCGTGCCGATCCTGGTCGCCTACGGCGTGTTGCGCCATCGCGTGGTCGACGTCGGCTTCGTCGTCAACCGCACCGTCATTTATGGCGCGGTTACCGCCGTGCTGTTAGGCTCGCTGGGTCTGGTGAAACTTCTGGCGGGCACGTACCTCAAGGGAACGTTCTCGACCGCCCTGCAGATCGCGACTGCCATCGGATTGGGACTCTCGACCCAGCGTATTTATAAAATTGCCGACTGGCTCGTCGACCGCTACATTTTTCCCAGCGCGCACGCAACCGAGGTACGACTCAAACGGCTCGGCGATGGATTGAAGTACGCGAAGTCGACCGACGTCATCGCTTCGGCATTGACTGCCGAGCCCGCCGAAGCAATGAATCTCGGCTCGGCCGCATTGTTTCGACGACGTGAGGACGGCTCGTTCGTGCGCCGCGCGTCTGTCGGTTGGAGCGAGGCCGACGTGGCGGCGATCGCGGCGGAAGATCCGCTGATCCTCTACTTTGAAGGCGCGGCGTCCCACTTGGATCTGCGCGCCTTGCTCAGAGGGAGGGCGGGGCTTCCCCCAGCGACCGCTACGCCGCAGCACGGCTTCCCGCTCATGGTTGCGCGCGAACTGGCAGGTTTCGCACTCTATTCCGAACATCAAGACGGCACTGCAATCGATCCCGATGAGATCGGGATGCTCGACAAGCTAGTGGTAGCCGCGGGTGACGCCTACGATCCCCTGTTGCGCGTGAAAGCGGCCTTGCGCGACGCTCGAAAGGAAGCTCCATTGGGAGGCGTTAGAATTTGAAACAACTCGTCGTTTTCGACCTTGACGGCACGCTTGCACTCAGCAAGTCGGCGCTGGATGACGAAATGGCGCTGCTGCTCAAGCGTCTGCTGGGCCTCGTTCGAGTCGCCATCATTTCAGGCGGGGACTTTCCCCAGTTTCAAACACAAGTCATCGATCGGCTGCCGCCCGGAACGGATTCGACGAAGCTCGCGATCTTGCCAACGAGCGGAACGAAATTTTTTATATACGACAACGGCTGGCACAAGCTCTATGCTGAAGATTTGACCTCCCAGGAAAAAGCGAAGATCGAGAGCGCGCTCGATGCCGCCGTTGCGAAAACGGGCCTTCAACCGAACGAAACGTGGGGCGAACGTATCGAAGATCGAGGCACGCAGATTACGTACTCGGCTCTCGGTCAGCAGGCGCCGTTGGAAGCCAAGTCGGCATGGGATCCCGACTTTTCAAAACGCAAGCAGATCCAGGCCATTCTCAGTACGACATTGCCCGAGTTCTCCGTACGTCTGGGCGGCACTACATCGATCGACGTTACGCGGCCGGGCATTGATAAAGGGTACGGCATTCGCAAGTTGCGGGAAACGCTGCACATTGAAATTCCCGATATGATGTTCGTCGGCGACGCGATCTTTCCGGGAGGCAACGACTACGCAGCGTACGAAGCCGGCGTCGACTGCATTCGCGTGCGCGACGTTGAGGAAACCAAGCGTGTCGTCGAAGCGATTTTGACCTGGATGCAAGCCCCGCCCGGCTAGGGCGATCACCGACTTCGGTTCTTTTTCAAACTCGAGCGAGGTTTCGACCCCCCTCTGCTTGACGCAGGGGCTCTGAGTGTAGTACAAAAGAAACAAGTTGTCCTAAATATCTAGGACAATCGGACAACCGGGATTACGGTGAAGGTAAGCGACTTATCGATCGATGCCCACAGCGCGCTACCGGTGTACGCGCAACTGCGCGATCAGATTATCCAGGCCATCGGGCGCGGAGCTTTGCGGCCAAACGTCCAGTTGCCGACGGTTCGAGAGATTGCCATACATTTGCAGATAAACCCGAACACCGTGAACCGCGCGTACATGGAACTCGAGCGGGAGGGCGTCTTGATCACGGCGCGAGGCCGCGGCACGTTCGTTGGTACGGGCGCGCGCCGAATGGAGCCGGAGGCTCGCCGCGCTCGCCTGCGTGACGTCGCACGCCGTTCGCTGGCCGAAGCAGCGGCCGCTGGTTTCGATGCTCGCGAGTTGCTAAGAGCTATTACTTCAGTGGCCAGAAAAGAAAAGTAGGAGAACAGAATGCCTCTAACGACACTTTCTCCATCGGCGCGCGGCGCCGGGGTGGGTTCCAGTACGAGTTCGAAATTTCGAGCAAACCCAATCGCAATCGTTGCCGGCGTCGCTACGCTGCTGATTGGACTTGAACTCCGGCATACGACCGGCAACCTGGCGTTTGCCGTGGCCGGCGCGATCGCGTTCGTCGTTATCGTGCTGAGTTTACAAATGGCATACCCGTGGGAGTCGGCGGTCGTCTTGCGAGCGGGAAAATTCCGCCGGCTAGCCGGACCGGGCCTCTTTTTCCTTCTGCCCGTGGTCGATAGCGTGGCACTTTGGATCGACCAGCGCGTTCAAACATCAACCTTCACAGCAGAGGAAACACTGACGAAGGACACGGTGCCGGTCGACGTCGATGCGGTTCTCTTCTGGGTAGTCTGGGATGCCAAGAAAGCCGCGTTGGAAGTGACGTCCTATCAACAGGCGATTCAGTGGGCGGCGCAAACTGCCTTGCGGGATATCATCGGCACGACCTCTCTCGCCGATCTGCTCTCCAGTCGTCAAATGGTTGATGAGGCTCTGCAAAAGGCCATTGACGCGCGAAGCACACCGTGGGGCATCACGGTAAACTCCGTAGAAATCCGTGACATCAAGATCCCGGATAATTTGCAGGACGCAATGTCGCGCCAAGCGCAGGCGCAGCGCGAGAGCCAGGCGCGGGTGATTCTCGGCGATGCCGAAAAGCAAATTGCTCAATCTTTCGTCGATGCCGCGAAACAATATGAAGGAAACCCGATGGCCTTGCATCTGCGCGCCATGAATATGCTGTACGAGGGCCTCAAAGAAAAAGGCGCCATGATCGTCGTGCCAAGCACGGCCGTTGAAACGATGGGATTAGGCACGATCGGCGGATTAGCGTCCCTATCCGGAGCGGCGCCGTCTGCCGAGTAGTCATTCGTGCACCGTGACGATAAACTTTAGCGCCGCCGGTTCGATGAAGAGCGCGTTGGTCGGAGTGTTGGCAAGGTATTGGCTGTTGGTCGGGCCGGAGTACAAACCGCGGTAGGGGATGCCCGCATCGTAAAGCGTGAACGGACCGGCGGCGGTGCTAAAGAGATTCGTTGCCGCAATCGTGAAGTCGATGTGGCCGAAGTTCTTGCCGATGGCACCGTCGACCAGGGTATACGGCGGCTGATTGAGCGTGTTGTTCCTTCCCGCGAAGGTCAGTGCCGTCGAAGCGTGCCACCCGTTGCGCGCCCAGGCAAGGACCGCCGAGCCTTGCTGTTGCGGTACGCCGAGGAACTGTTGATAATCGACGAGCGTTCCACCCGACGTCGGATTTGAAACGAACGGTCCGAGCGCGTACGGATAGGCGACGTTGAGCCCGTATGAGAACGTCGCCGTCAGATTCAGGCGTGGAAACGTCTGTTTGTACCGAGCTTCGGCGCCTTCGTACACGGCATTGCCGATGTTGATCGGAATCTCATAGGCAAACCCTTGGGGTGTGCCGCAGAAGCTTTGCGCGCCCCCGCCGGGGTAGTAATTCTCAATCGTATCGCGCAGGTTCGAGCGATAGATCGAAACGTCGAGATTCGACGTACTCGAGAATAGATGTGAGAAGCCCAGCTCGTACTCCGTCGCGTGCTCTGGGCGCTCGTTCGGATCGCCGTTGACCGTCACGCAGTTGGAATCCAATGGCGGGAGGCCTGGATTCGGCTGCAGTTTTCCGTTGACGACCACAGGCGGAAAGAAGTAACGCTCCAAGAGTAACGGCGGCCGAAACCCGGTGCCGACTGAAAACCGTACCACGCTGGAGGTACCGAGATCGTCACTCAGACCGAGCCGCCAGTTGAGGGTGTTCCCGAAGGTCGAGTAGTCGGCGTCGTACAGCCCGCCGGAGAGGCGGACGTTGTTTCCCAGCTGCTGCGCTCCGCGAAAAAAGTACGAATCAATGCTCTGCGCGAGCGTTTCATCGATGCCAAGGCCTGAGAGCGTTTCCTGACGCGCATACCCTCCAACAGCAAACTCGCTATCGTCAAAGGTGCGACCCCACGAAAGCCCTTCGTTGTACCTCGTGTCGAGGTGTGAAACGTCGTACGGCGAGACCGCTCCGCCAACGAAATCGACGTTATTGTCGTCGGCGTAAACGTCGGCCGAGAGCGTCCCCGAGCCCAGCGGCGAGCGCGAGTAGGCATCGTACGCCCGGATACTCTGAGCAAACGTCGCGCTTCCTTGACCGATGTGCTCGCCGAAAACCGGGTTCGGTACGGCATTCGACGAGTCGGTGGCGGAAGGCGAAAAAGCGCAGGCAGGTCCGGGTCCGCTAAAGACGCAGGCCGGGTTGCCGGCGATTCCGTTGAGCGCGCCGGACTCGTCGCGATTGTCTCCCAACGTGAAGAGACGAAATCCTACGTCGGCGTGCTGCGAGAAGTTATAGTCGAGATTCACGAGCCCGAGTCTGGCGGCAATCGAGGACCCTAGGTGCGTGTGGAAGGGGCAGTTAGGAGTCTTCGTTTTTGTCGCCGGTCCGCAATAGATAGGCAAATTGTTTGCCGGGACAACCCAATCGTATTCGTTCACTTGGCCGGCTTGCTGAAAGCTGTCCCCCGCGAGCGCATAACCGAGCTTGCCGATCGATCCGGTGGCATTGATCCAACTTTGGGTCGTGCCGTACGAACCGGCGGATGTCGACAAGTTGAGATGATTCTCTTGTGTCGGTCGGAGCGAAACGAAGTTGACCGCACCGCCGAAGGTATTGCTTCCCTCTAAATCTGTTGGCCCGAGACCTTCGGTGACGTTAACGCTGTTAAAGGCCGGCACCGCAAACTGGGAAAGGTCGATGTCGCCGGTGTTGCCGTCATTCAGTTGCTGACGATCGAGCGTCACCATAGCTTCCGAAGGATCCGGTCCGCGGAGCGAGACAACCTCCGGCGCCGTCGGCGCGCCGGCGTCGGGATGCTGAATGACGACCGAAGGAACTTCCTGCAGCGCCTCGAGCACTTGCGAGTATCCGAGTGCGTCCATCTGCGCGCGCGAGACGTCCATTTCGGGTATGACGCTGCGATCGAGCGTGTAGCCGCCATTGACCGTCACTTGGCCGATGGTGCGCAGTTTGGGTGTGTCGCTCGGTTCCAGAATTACGGAGATGTGGGCTCCGTCGTTCAGATCACCGGTATTGACGGTGACCCCGGCATAGCCCTTAGCGACGACCGAAAGATCGTATCTGCCTGCCGGAATGGCGACCGCGAAAGTACCTTTCGCGTCGGTCGAGACCGTCGCAAACTTCGGACCGCGGAACGTTAGTTGTGCCTGCGCGATCGGCGCGCCGGCCGGCGTATGGACGTTGCCGCCGATTAAGCAGCACGCCGCGACGAGTAAAGGAAACATCGATGCCCTCGCAATGTGAGCGTTGTGTTTTGGGATGGCGAAGGGCATCACGGGGAGGCGCGCGCTTTCCGCGCCGCAGCGCAGAGAGCCGGCGCGGGCAAATTGGAGCGTCGGCGAAGCCATGCCGTCGCGAGGCCGCCGGCGTTTGCGAGCAAAAACCGACGATACCGACGATTGCGGCGATGATACGATCGCGATGCGAAAGAATCCAGCGCGCGAAGGCAAAAACCGCGATCGCGACAGCGGCGGCACACGCGAAGGTCGTGCTTACTCCGAGGAGCAGCGAGCCGCCAAATGCATCGTCGAGGTTCGCGAGCGTTGTTCCGGCCAGCTGGGCGTCCAGCAGTTCCATCGCCGGCACGGCCATCGACGCGAGCACCATCGTGACGGCGGCGAAGAGCGGCGCGCTGCGCCAACTGGGCGCAGGTGACGATGCGAGCGTTCGATGCGCGGCTGCATCGCAGCACAACCGCAGGCCGCGCAAGGCAACCGCAACCGCGATCACCGCGACGATCACCATCCCTAGCCCGCGCGAGGCGTGACTAGAAACATCGTCGTAGCTTGCGTGGGCGACGACGTAATCGGCAAGGATGTCAATCGTGCCATGCGCCACCACGGCAGCCGCAGCAGCGGCGGCCATCATCAATGCGACGAGCGAGCGAGAAACGACCGGCACTGGTAGGTGGCTTCGGGCCCGCTCCCGCCCTGGCCTCGCGACTTCCTCTCTTATGCTATACTGCGGGCGCATGGCGGTTGTCGTTTTCATGCGCGGAGTCAACGTCGGAGGATATCGCCGCTTCCGACCGACGGCGGTCGCAAAGGAGCTTGCGCGTTACGATGTCGTCAACGTGGGTGCGACCGGACTATTCGTGGTTCGCAACCCAGGGCCAGTCAACAAGTTTCGCGCTGAACTCCTGCGCCGCTTGCCGTTCGACACACAGGTCGCGATCTGCGACGCACGCGACGTGCTCGAGCTCGAAAACGGCCGGTTTTTTGACGATCAGGATGAAGCGCCGGAGATCGTTCGCTTCGTGAGCGTACTGGTAGCGCCGGTAAAGGGACGTTTACCTGCGATGCCATTTGGAATTCCGCATGATGACGGTTGGTATGTCAAAGTGCTCGGCAGCCACAAAGCATTCGTCTTCGGCCTCTACCGGCGCCATATCCGCACGATCGCTTACCTCGGCAAAATCGATCAGGCATTGGGAGTACCGGTGACGACGCGAAAGTGGAATACGATTGCTACAGTCCTGAAGGTCCTCAAGGCGTGAACGCCGATTCGCTCGGGCGACGGTCTACGGAACAAGCGGCGGCGTAACGGCCACGTCTGATGGCAGGCCTCTGAAGCCATGAATGCGGAGCTTGCGTATTGCGACGCCCCCACCTGGATATGCATATTCCTTCACGGTGGATTCGAGAAAGCCCGCGACGTACACCCCGGCTCCTGATGCAAGGAATGCAAAACCAAATGGGCCCTTCTGGTGACTAAGGATCGTCGTCGAAACCGGATTTCCCAAAGACCCGCTTACCGGTGGATTGTAAGTGTAGATAACGAAGGAAGATGCTGAATTGTCTGTTAAGATTGCTATTCGCCCTTGCTTATCGACCTGGATACCGCCATCGGAGTAGATGAGCGCGTTAGCGGTAGTCAGCGGAGTAATCGCCGTCGCATTGCAACCGCCAGTAACTTCGCCGATTTCCGTCTGATTCGATGGATCTCGGCCTTCGATGTAAAGGTTCCCCTGGCCGTCAAATGCATCGCTATTCATAATCGAAAAGCCAGGACTGGTGACCGTCGCACACGGAGTAGACGCGCCTTTTGCAAAAAACGTGACGCTGGGAACGCCTTGAGGATAACCAACGGCTGCGACGAGACGGTTCTTAGAAACTGCTACTCCAAAGGCATAACCTCCGCTAAGAACCAAGCTCGGTGGACCCGTATAGGGAGGCGCGAAGACGCTAACATTACCATTGCCGTCGGCGATGTATACATTGTTAGCCCGATCGGTCGCCACGCGAAGCGGTTCATAGATTCCGCTAATTCGTCCCACAACGTGGTTTCCACCAGACTGCAAAAATATATCGACGTTGTTGTGCCGTTCGTCGGACACAAAAATTAGCGGCTTGGGCTTGGCGCTCGCCGTAAGAAGGCTGCCCGTGGTTGCGCCTTGAGCTCCCGATGCGATCTGACCAAGGGAATCGGGCGCCGCTTGTAAACTATTGCCCGAGCAGCCTGGAAGCATTGCGAACGCAATGGATGCCGTCGCAAGCGCGCGAGCTAAAGAGCTGAATTCTCTCATTTGTATTCTCCTCCTGATTTACGTTCTTGAAGGTGGGTCGAGCGCGACGCCACCAACCGAGCGAGACGGTATGTCGGTTATGGAGTACTCGTACGTTCCAGACGGATACGTGTACACGTCCACGGCGTTATTTTTCTGCTCGCTAACGTATAGGTTCGTATTCGTCGCATCGACCGCGACGTACAAGCAGAACCGTTTCGTCGCAATAGTGTATGTAGGTGCCCCGTTGTAGGGAGGTGCATAGACGACAACATTGTATTCGTTCGCCACGATCAGATTGTTCTTGCTGTCCAATGCCAAGCCTAGAGGGCCGGTCAATCCCGAAAGCGCCAGCGCCGTGCTTCCCTTGTTGTGACCGCGCGGGAATTCTACGATGGTCGAACCAGAATTAAATACATTCCCGGCGCTATCTACTGCGACTCCGAACCCGCTGCCGCCATGCTGTGAATTGTGAAGCGCGCCGGTAGGCGTTGTTGCACCCTTCTTAAAGACATCAACATTCCCCGTTTGCGCGTTTCCAACGTAGACTGTTCCAGTCTTGTCGTTGACTGCAACGTCCGCAACGTCGTATTGATCCACGAGCTGCGGCCCCTGAACGCCGCAATCGGGACCGAACGTCGCGACGTCGTGCACGGAATTATAATTATATGGCACATACAGAATGCGGTGAGCGTCAACCGCAATACCGTTCACGCCGCCGGCCAGGGGCATCGTATCGGAGCACCTCGGACCCAGGTCCTTTCTATCTGGAATGGTGAATTCCGGAATATAACCGGCTCCGAAAACGCCCACGTAAAGGCCGCCTGGTTTCCTTTGCCGCTGCGTTCCCGGTAAGTCTTGCACCCGCAGGGCGAGCGTACGAATTTGATCGAGCGGCAAAGACGCGGGCAACGAGCCACTCCCAGAACAGGCCGCCAGCATTGCAACTGAAACGATCGCAGAAGGGACGGGAATTTTGGTTCCTTTCTGCATCGTGCGACGAATGACCATAAAGTTTGCGCTCCTCCACAGACAGCCCCAGACCCCTGGTACGGTCATCTCGCTCGAGCGGAGCGCAGCCCCGCCGCTACGATTGGATCCAGTTCCACTCAAGATAGCCATAACCGAACGGGGGACAGAAGTATCTAATGGTGTCACATGCTTAGGCGGCCGAAGTCTTATTTAATCGTATCGTTTCGGCGAGCACCGTATGGATGTAGCTCCTCCGGGTGCCCCCGGAGGTAATTAAGCAGTTGGCGCCGCACTTCCACGCCGCGCGCTCCGTCTGACATTTTCTCGGAAATCGATATGGCGTCCGCAGCGAGGCTCACGTCCTGCACTTTTTCGTAGAGAGCGCGAAAATGTCTCTTGACCGTAGATAGCGATGCGCCTGTAATCGATGCAATTGACTCATCGGTTCGACCTTCAAGCGCAAGCTTCAGTAAATCTTGCTCCTTAAGGTTGAAACCAAAACGAGGCCGTGCGAAAGTATGAAAGAGGGCACCGGGAAAGACGGCACCCGGTGCGCAAGCATCTTCGCGCGTCGCCATCCACACGCACGGTGTATTTTCGGGAGGGATGCGCGCCGCCAGGAGTTTTTCCTTCGGATACTCCCCTATGCGAAAGCCCCAACCTTTCCCCATTTCTCTCGAATCGCGCGCGAACATCTCACCCGTGAAGCTTCGGAAGTTTAGGCCCGCGTGGTGTTTGCGAAATGACTCATAGGTCGCGTAGCGCAACTCATCCCCTAATGCGTTGTCGCCCGACTCAATTGCAAATGCGTAGTGGGTAACGACGATATTCAAGCCACTCCCCGCGTTGGCGGCGCCAATTTCATCCAGCGCGAGAAATGGACGTCGGCCGCGATCCCAATCCTCGGTCATTCGATACGCGATACCGGGGCTCGTTAGAGCGTGGTAACGTTCAACTTTCTCATCTGATACGAAGACTGACACTCCGAAAAAGAGTATTTCGGACGGCCGGCGCGGGTCGACGAGCACGCCTAACTCTCCAGCCTTCGAAACAATGATGTGGGACCACATACGATGCAGTGCATCCAGGTGCGCCGAATCGTACAAAAACCGATCTGGCGCCAACCTCAGGCATTGCTCCAGATCCGCTGGCACGGCGTTGCGCATAGCGAGATCCATTTCGTCAACCTATACACGAACTGCACCGCTAAGTTTTGGATTCAGCTTTTTCTGGCCGCAAGGCTAACCTGCCTTGCTTGTCAGCGCGACACGGACCACGCGCGTGGCGGAAAAAATGCTTAAGCAGGCATGCAGGCGGTCGTCGACCGAAGAAGAGAGCTATAAGCCCCACAATTGCTTAGCGGCTGTGTTCGCTGGGGGCGACCCCGTGTTCAACGCTCGATGCAGCCCGGCGGCGTGCCGCAAATCAGCGCGTAACGAATAGGCTTACAGCTTCCGTTGTTGGTGAGCTCGGAGGCACAGGCCGTAATCGCGACGACGATGTCGACGAGCGCTTCCAAAGCGAACGCATCACCCGGCCGCGATGCTGGAGGCAAAATTCGAATGCTTCCCGACGAGCTTACTGCCACGTGCATGAAAACATTCAACGTCGCCGTGATCATGTCGGCGTCGATACCGAAAGGGCTCAACGCGGCGGTCATGCTCGCGTGGCAGCTCGGATGGCCGCTCTCTCCGCGCCGTGCAAACATGCGCCGGCTGCAGGGAGCCAGTAGCATATCGTGAGTGCCGACCGTGTCCTCGACGACGCGAGCGAGTGCGACGCCCCGTTGTGAATAGAGACAATCGCCGGGTCGCAGGCGCAAGGAAGCATTGTAGTCTATAGTGCGGCCCGGCGAAAAAAAATCTCGTGGGTCGGCTGCATCATAGAGCGCGACATCCGCCACCTGCTGTCCGAAGGGATCGACGACCCGCACCATGTCGCCGTGCCGCACGACGAGCGCAGCGCCCGATTGCGCTGGGATCTCTACGAATGGGGGCGGAAGGGGCATCGCCAACCTGTCTCCGTCGGCCTCCCGGAGTACTGACGGGCTTCGCTGCGCTCGCCGAACTCGCAGAGTTCGGGATTGATCGAACCCTGGAGCGCTATCTCATTTTTTCGGATCATACGCTGAAGACGCTCGAAGCGGCCTGTGCGCCGCGCCTCGGCGAACTGACGGTGCGAATTAAATGCGAGGGCCGGGAGAAAAAAACGGCGTCCCAGGCGAGAACTGTTCGGGTGCATCCCAACCACGAAGAATGCTTCTTCTGCAAAGCTGAATGCGAATTGAGGCGATGCGGGATCGCCGGAGACCGCGGGATCCCAACGGAAATATCGTCGATCGAGATCGGCCAGACTCTGCAATCGGCACCACAACGATTGCTCGAACCACCGTTCGTCGCACGATCGCGGCCCGTCAAAAACGGCGATGAACGTTGCGTATGGCCCTGTCATGGAAGGCCGCTCCGCAACGAACGCTGCGAGGTCTCGCGCAATACCGTGTGTTGACGAGAGATCGGCGAAGTCCCCATAGTAGCCGAATCGGTAACCACCCGATGCGACCGCGGCACGTCCCGCGACGCAAGGGAAGCGCCCGCCCGTCAGAAACGCACGCAGCGCGCGGTCTGCCAGGCGCGCCCGCGGAAGTGGCTCACGCCAGTCAAGCAGACGCGTCAAGCGGTTTTGTATGTAAGCCGAATAGTTGCTATCACGCAACGCGGAGGGCGAATCGAAGGGATTCGCTTTTTCGTACAGCGACAATGCTTGAGCGATAGTCATGTTCTCACAAGAGTTCCGAAGGCCGGCGCGAGGCCGTCGCGATAACCGTGCCGGCGTAACGTACTCCGCCGAACCGGACTCGCTCGTACAACGCTAACCACGAGCATACGGCGCGTTCCATCACCCAGAGCGGAGCCGCCAGCACGGAGAAAATGCTGAAGTAGCGAAACGCGCCGCCTCGCAGCCATCCGAACGACGCGAGGGCCAGGGCGAGGCCCACTATTCCTTCGATCGCAATCCATGACCGCATGGCAGCAGCCACGAGAATAATCGGCAAAATCGCGAGTGCTACGATCAGACGCGCAGGTCGCGCGAACTCATCGTACGCTTGGCGAACGCGTTGGTCCAGGAAGTGGCGGAACGTGGGCGGAAGCCGCCGCACGAATACGTCACGGCAAACCAGTTCGCGGCCGCCTCGTGCTCGAATCGTTCGAACCAGTTGGAAGTTCTCGAAGAGAACGTCGGTCCTATAACCGAACGGAAGCGCCTCTCGACGAAACGCCAGGGTACCGGGCCAATCGCCGTCGAGAGCGCGATTGATCAGCGATCGCGCGCCGTCGAGCACGGCATGCCAGGGCGCCGGCCGAAAGTAATTTTGCGGACGGACGATATCTGCGTCGTCGAGGCGTTCCAAAACTTCGCCGAGTGCTTTAGCGTCATAGCGCACGTCATCGTCAGCAACGATAATCTTGGCACCCTCGGCGGCAGCGAGCCCGCTCAAGACGGCGCAGGCTTTTCCGTTCGACCCGCGGTGGCGCGCATCTGCCGGCAAATGTTTCGCAAAGTGGCCGATCGTCGAGTCCAACGCGGCGAAGGTTGCTGCGTCCGAACCGTCGATGACGACGATTTCGATCCCGTTCAGTGACTGCAAGTAACCGCCAAGTTCGACGACGTTCTCGGCGTTTTGCAACCGAATTGGGAGTATGTAGGTTGCTGCGGTCATCGATTATCCCCGTGCAAATTCGAAAGACATGCTCGCATCGTAGGCACCGCAGTCGGCAATGGCCACAATGTCACCAACGCGGCAGTCGTCCAAAGCCAGATCTTTCGCCAAAATGTCGTATTCGAGACACGTACGCCCGATGATGCGCGCATCTCCCGCTGGAATGCGGCTCACGCGATCGCCGTCGATCAGAAAGAAGCGGTGTGGATACGTCGCGATCTGCGGCACGTCGGCAAAACCGGCGTCAAGAACGATCTCGGCAACGGCTCCTCCCGCATAGCGCACTTCCAAAACGCGCGCTGCGACGCCTTCGCAAGATGTGGCCAGCGCCTGCCCGGGCTCGGCAATCAACGTCGTGACTTGGGGCAGCGCGCGGGCGACCCGCTGTTGGAGCCACTCGAACTCTCCCGCGGCGATTGCCTCATCAAACTCTGCTGGTCGTTTACCGCCGCCGACGTCGAAGACGGTCAGCGGTACACCCGCCGCTTTTTCGAGATCCCGCGCCATCGCGAGGACGTCTTCAACGATCTCCACGAACGAACGGCCGCCGTAATCTTGGGGTCGCACGTGAAATGCGACGCCGAATCGCTCGCGCCCGGAGGCTCGTATCGCCGTCGCGGCGGCGCTCAACCGGTTTCGGGGCAGACCAAAGTGAGACGGAATTCCCTCCGGACGCAGACGGACGCCCACGAGGCTTCCTGCGAAAACGCTCGCCGCACCCACGTAGGACTCAAGGGAATCGGCAAACACGTGCCCTGGTGAAACGCTGGAGTATTGCGCAGGGTAGGGCCCGTTATAAACGAGCCGCTCGGCTTCGAATCCACATGCAATCGCGTGCGCTACCTCGGCGGGGCTGATGACTTCCGCCAACAGACCGCTGCGCTGCGCTTGCATGACCAACGTCGCATCGGGATTGGTTTTCACACTGTAGGCGAAACGCAACATGTTCTGCGAGCGTTGAAAGCGAGCGATCTCTTCGAAAGTGCGCTCAACAATGGCATCGAAGTGCAAGCGCGTGCAACAAGCGATCTGATGAAGGTATCCCGAATGCTCTCTGAGCGCTTCGAGCACAACGTCGTCATCAACGGCGATGCCGCGATGCAAGGCCTTCACGACGCCCTCGACGTATTTGTTGGCACGACCTCGTTCCAGACGCCGGTTTCTCCGTCTAGCATAAGGTCGAGCGCGCGATGTAACCAAGTCGTGGCGTCTTGAAAGCCGGCATAACGGACGATCAAAGGATTTTCCACTGACATGATCGAGGCTAGCTCAGACTTTGTCAGCGAAGTTTCGGTCGACGTCGAGAGCACGAGTAGCGAAACGTCCATGCTGCTCGCGAGTCGAGCCGGTCGAGAGCCCCATCCAGAGTCCGCGTCGATGATGAGCCATACACGATCGTCGCGTAGGCTTGCGGACCATTGAGCGACGGGCAAGTCGTCGGAAAGCACGGTCGCCGGAAGTCCGCGCAGTTCGCAGAGCGCCGCGCAGTGGGTCGCGGTAACGGAGTTGCCGCAGATCGCGATGCGGCGAGGCCGCTCCCGCGAAGCCGATGCACTTCGCCACCACCCACGTCGATCGAGCACGGGATGATCGAACGCGATTCCCCCGGCACGCGCTTTTGTCCACGATGCGACGAGCGTTGGCCTTATTTGTGTCGCACGGCAATCGAAGCAGCCGGACTCGTAATGTCCTTCCGAGCGAGTCATCAGCGAGTTCCATTCCCAGGCGCCAAAGACCGACCAGACAGTCATCGCCCGCACTTCAATTCCGCGACTTCGCAGTTCTACCGCATCGCGATAGATTTCTTCGAGCCAGCGAACTTGCTCCTCACGAGTGCAGCCCAGATGCGCCTCGGTGATTGCAAGCGGAAGACCGTAACGATTCCAGGCCTCGCTCAGGAGGCCGGCAACTCCGTCAACCATCTCAGCAGATACGCGCACCGTTTCGGTATCGACATACGTGTCGAGACCATTGCTACCGGCGGCGCAGCCCGGGTAACGATCGATCCGTTCGTCCAAAAATCGCTCTCCGGTGACGTAATAGTTGAAGCCCAAGATCGAAGGCATCGAGCGGTAGCGCTGCAGCTCGCGCTCGTTTATGCCAAGACCAATACGATCGAGCCACGAGCGCATCGCCGCGTTGTTATCGAACGTTCCGCATAAGAGATCGACGCTGCTCCAGCGCCGCGCGTTTTCGTAGGCGGCTTGATAGGCGAGCCGTGCGGTCGAACGAGTCTTTCCCAAATCCTCGGTCGTGATCAGTTCGGCGTGTGGAATCTCCTCGCGAATCGCCTCCATTGCGCGTGCGATGCCCGCTACCTGGTTGAGCAGAGCCTTTGCGAAGGCGCAGTCTTCGCTTTCGTGCGGATACCAGTGTCCGTACAACGCACTGAACCGGGCGGTAGTGAGCGGCTCGTTCACGGGTGTGAAGTAACGGACCCACTGATAGCGCTTGGCGACTGCACGCGCGAATTTCGCCAGTTTCGTTGGGAAGTCAGGATCCAAAAGCTCGGTATATGAGGGTCCGCTGCCGTGATGCAGCAGCGTCACGATCGGCTCGATGTGCAACGCTCGAAGGCGATCGAGACGTTCGTCGGTCCAACTCCAGTCCGCACTCTTGAGGCCTTGGGGCGCAATGCGCTCCCAAAGGACCGGATAGCGAACCGCCTCCACCCCCAAGCCGGCGAGGCAATCGATGTCGCTCTGCCGTTCGTGATGCCCGGTCAACCGGATTTGGTCCACGTAACGGTCGCCGATGCGAATGAGCGACGGCTCGACTCCCGCCCAAATTCTCAGGCGACTTCCGTCCACGACCGACGGCCTCGGATCTTTGCGTACGTTGCCAAGCTCTGCGCCACTACTTGGTCCATGTTGTAATATTTGTAGGTCGCTAGTCGTCCAACGAAGCGTACGTTAGGACAAGCATCGGCTGCATTTTTGTATCGGGCATAGATCGCCGCATTCTCCGCGCGCGGAATCGGGTAGTAGGGGTCTCCGTCGGCCTGCGAATATTCGTAGGTCACGCTCGTTTTCGCGTGTTTCTGCCCGGTCAGATGCTTGTATTCGGTGATCCGCGTATAGGGCTGATCGTTCGGGTAGTTCACAACCGCAACGGCTTGTAGTTGCCCGACCTCGAACGTTCGGTGCTCGAATCGCAACGAGCGGTACGGCAACTTTCCGTAGCGGTATCCAAAATACTCATCGATGGGGCCGGTGAAGATAACCTGCCGCGCGAGTCGTTCGACGATGAGATCCTGGAAGGCCACCCCGACGGAGACCGTCACGTTCGGATGGTCGAGCATGTTTTCGAACATCCGGGTGTAGCCGTCGAGCGGCATCGCCTGATGCTTGTCGTCGAAATACCGGTCGTCGCGGTTCGTGCGAACTGGAATCCGAGCCGTTACGGAAGCGTCCAAATCTGACGGATCGAGACCCCACTGCTTGCGCGTGTACCCGCGAAAGAAAAGTTCGTATAGTTCGCGGCCTACGCGCGACACAACGACGTCCTCTGAAGTTCGGCATGGAACTCTTCGCTCGGCACGTGCGGCGAAGAAGCGCTCCAGTTGTTCGGAATCGAGGTCGAGCTGATAGAGTGAATTAATCGTGTTGAGGTTAATAGGAATCGGCAACAGCATACCGCTGACGGAGGCGCGCACTCGATGTTCGTAGGGCCGCCACTTGGTAAATTGCGAAAGGTACGCGAAGACTTCGTCGGAGTTCGTATGGAAAATGTGCGGCCCGTAGCGATGGACCAGCACTCCGTCGTCGTTGAGGCAGTCGTAAGCGTTTCCGCCGATGTGGTTGCGGCGATCGATGACCAGCACGCGCTTTCCGCCGTCCGATGCAAGCCGTTCCGCTACAACGGCGCCTGCGAATCCGGCCCCGACGATTAGATAGTCGAAAGGATGTCTCATCCGGCGCGCTCCGACGCGGTCGCCGTGACCTCGTCGATGAGGCGTTCCATGGCCGCCGCAGTGGCCTGCCAGGACGAATTGCCCAGCGTTCGGCTAACGGCGCTATGCCACGCCGGGGACGGCCCTTGTCGCAATGCGGCGCGAGCATATCCGGCGGCCTGCGCCGCTGTCGCAGCGATGTAGACGAGGCCTTGCGTGCCATATGGGTCGACCACATCGGCGATCGGCGTGGAGATCACGGCTTTGCGTGCTGCGAGGTATTCCAGCGTCTTCGTTGGACTGATAAATCGAGTCGCATCGTTCAGCGCAAAGGGTAGCAGTGCGACGTCCCAGTGTTCGAGATAGGCCGGCAACTCGGAGTACTGGCGCATTCCGAAATAGTGGAGATTCGGCGCTTGGGGGAGCGTCGCGGCGTCGATCTTCACGATGGGCCCGACGAAAATTAACTGCCAGTCATCCAGCTCACGCGCCAGAACCGCGACAAAGTCGGCATCGAAGCGTTCGTCGATAACGCCATAGAATCCGATTCGAGGCCGCCCAACACTCTCGAGGTCGTGAGGTTCCTTTCTACCAGTCGGCGCGAAGTGCTCGGCATCGACGCCGCTCGGGAAACAGTATACGTCGGGGTGGAGACGTCGTTTCGCATAGTAGAGACTGCGGCCGCCGGTAAAAATCAACGACGCGCGTGCCACAAGTTCGCGCTCTAACAATGCCAGCTTGGGCGGCGCGCCCTTAAACAACGCCAGCTCGTCCATACAATCGTAGACCCGAATTCCCTGAAGGTCGTCGCTGAACTCCATGGCCATGGGCGTAAAGTACCAAAGCACGGCGTCATCGTATTGCCCGTCGGTGACGAACTGTTTGAGCATTCGCCGCTGCAACGAAATGGCTCGCTCCTCCCGAAGACTTGAGGGGATCCGGGGCGTTACGATCGTAACGTTGCCCGCCCGTCGCAGCGAAAGGCAGGGCTCTCCGTCGGTCTCTTGGGCCTCCTCGTAGTAGATCACGTCACGATCGGCCGAGAGAAGAGTCATGAGATGTTGGGGGCGCTGGTAGACAAAGTCCCAACGCAGGTGGGCAAAGCAGAATACACGGGATCGACGGCGTAGCATTGGTGGCTATATATTTCCAACGACCACCGACGTTTAAACGAGTTCGTCGTGGTGTAATTTAACCGCGCGGCGCGGCGACTTGGCGCTCTACTCGCTAATTTCGAACAATCTGTCGAGGTTCGTGATATGCAACAATCGACGATGGATGGGCTTCACGCCAACTAAATGAACGGAGCCTCCGCGCCGCGCCACCATTCTTACCTTGAGGCGGCAGAGCGAATTCAGCGTAGCTGAGTCTATATACGTGGCTTCGCTCAAGTCGATTATTGCCGTTTGCGCTTCTTCGGCGGGCGCCAACAACGCTCTGAGCTTTTCCGCCGACGCGATATCGTACTCGCCGCGAAGATGGATCCGCACGACGGGAGTAGCGGCCTGGTTCACTGTTCGGTCTCTCTGAGCACTCTGCAGTGCCTCAAATGTCTCGGCCGCTCACTCGATCGCCGGCAGGGGCTTGTAAACATAGCACACTGCGGCGATTCTCACTGCCCGATGACACGCTTAGCCGCCCATCCGTACGCTATCGGGCACTGTGCATAAGAGGAACGCTGAGCTCGACCAAATAAGCGTTCGCCGTCCAACCTGCGGGGAGATTCCTTTAAAATGGAAGCTACAACGCTCCTTTCGAAAAACGCCCTTCTGGCTACGCTGCGCGACGGCCATCGCACGCCGCCCGAGGGCATTCATGTGGTCGACCTCAAGACCCACGACTCGGTGTACGAAGCCGGTAAGGCGATGGACGAGGTCTATTTCCCCATCGATTCGGTAATTTCGGTCGTGACCACATTGTTGGATGGTACTGCCGTGGAGGTTGGAACTATCGGAAGCGAAGGCACGACTGGCATGTTCAGCGCGCTCGGCGCGTCAACCGTTCCGAACGCGACATTTTGTCAAGTGAGCGGTGGGGCCTTCGTCATGTCCCGACGGACATTTATGCGGCTTCTCGCGGACTCTGACACGTTCCGTGACGCATTGAATGCCTATACGATCGGGTATCTCAATGTGGTGGCTCAGCTCGTGGCATGCAACCGCATTCACCATTTAGATGCCCGTTGCGCCCGCTGGCTCCTCATGACCCACGACCGCGTCGGCAGAGATAAGTTTCCGCTAACGCAAGAGTTCTTGGCGATGATGCTCGGAGTGCGCAGATCCGGCGTAACGCTTGCAGCGACAGCTTTTGCCGACGCTGGATTCATCAAATACAGTCGCGGCAACATGGTAATTCTCAACCGCGCGGGCTTGGAGAAGGAAGCCTGCGAGTGCTATGCGGTTACAAAACGCGAGTTTACTTTTCCGCAAGCACAATAATTCGATCGCCTCACGCTACGTCGTTACCGCTGCCGTGGAGCGGCCTTTCCGCCGTTTGCCACGGGCCGACGATTGCGGCTCATTCGAGCGACTCGCGTAGACGTGCGTGAATTCGGCGCCGAACAACATGATTTGAGCCGAGTAGTTCACCCAGATCAAAAAGATGATGACGCCGCCGAAACTTCCATACCCCGAAGAAACCCCGGCACGCCCCAAATACCATCCGAGCAAGAATTGGCCGATCACGAAGAGCAACGCCGACACGGCTGCTCCAGGCCAAACGCTGCGCCATGCAATCCTGCACTCCGGCAGAAATTCGTACATCAATGCGAATAGGCCGGTGACGAGCCCCAGCGATACCACGAAGTCAGCAATTTTGAGCAGGAGGGGAAATCCTGGAAACACGTGCACGAGCGCTGCGCTGGCGATGGTCAACAAAGAGTTGAGGCCGAGCGAAACGAGCAGAAGGAACGCGATGGCCAGAACCGTTCCAAAGGAAAGCAGGCGCTCCTTGACCGTCTGCAGCAGCGATCGTTTTTGGGGCTCGACGTCCCAGATGGTGTTGAGCGCCTCTTGCAGAGACGAGAATAATCCGACCGCCCCTAAGATGAAGACGACCCAGCCGCCGATTTGCGATATCAGGCCGGCTTTGCGCTGCGAGAAGGTCGCCGTAACGATCGACTGTATTCCGTGCGCGGCAGCCGGACCGGCCGTCGACGACATGTAGCCGTATAGCTGATCCAAGACGACCTGATGGCGCCCGAGAAAGAACCCCGCAATTTCGACGACGATGATGATGAGCGGCGCCACGGCGAACAATGTGAAATACGCAATCGCCGCCGCGAGCCACTGAGCCTTGTGGCGCTGAAACTCCGAAAACGTTTCTTTGAGAAGGGGGATTACGTTCGAGATTGCTGCTTGGCGCGCTGACGAGCCCATTCCAAATCCTCTTTGACGTTTTCGATAGTCTGTTCTGGCACGAAAGGGGCCGCATTTTCAACCTTTTTCTTGCCGAGCATCGCCAAGACGGCCGTTACGGCGCCCCATAGTACGGTGATGGCGAGCACCGCGGCCCATCCCGGAATCACCAAGGAAAGCAGCAGCGCGACGAGCGCGGTGAGGCAGCCCACGGTCAAAAGCCCGGTAATGGCCGAAGCGCTGAGCATTCCAGCGCCTATCCCGGCGGATTTAATCTTTTCTCCCAGCTCGGCTTTGGCAAGTTCGACTTCGTGCCGAATCAGGGTTGTGATATCGGCGGCGAGCTGTTGAAGGGGACTCGTGGGTTCGCCGGTTTTATCATCCGCGCCGTTTGTTGCCATATGCGTACTCCTCCAATGAAAGCGGGCTTACCCAAGGGCGAACGAACTAATCACACGGTCGGACGTTTAACGCTACAATGGCGTGGGAACCGTTCAAGCGTCTACAAGGAGAGTAAGCAAAATGCCGTCACCGAAAACCCGCAAGAAGAGCACTGGAGCGCGTAAGCGGAAAGCTGCGGGCGCCGTCGTGCGTAAGACTGCGAAAAAGGCGGCCAAGGGAGTTGGTGGCGCGGCAAAAAAGGCCGGCAAGTCAGCGCAAAAAGCCGTTAGCGGCGCCGCCAAACGCGCTAAAGCCGTCGCTTCAAATCCTCGACGGACGGTTCGAAAAGCGGCGAATAACGTCCACGAAACCGCGGTCCGCGCGCGCGACGTTGGAGACTCCGTCGTCGCTGCCGGCGAACTCATTAGGGAAACGGCCGATTTTGTCGACTCGATCGCACAGCGCGCGAAGCAACGCCGAGAGCGCGGCGGTGCACCAAGGAAGAAGTCTTAGCGGCCTTTTCTAGGATAGGGACGTTCGGGCGTTCAGCGAAGGATCGCACATGTTGTGATTCGGAGGTGTACGACGAATGACGTATTTCCGACAGTTAACGGTCGTATTTTGCGCGGTAGCCGCGGTGTTCGTTCTGCCCTGGCCGGCTGATGCCGCCTACTGCGGCTCAAATGCCGACACGAGCTCGCTTGAGAATTTGGCTCTTTCACACGGCGCGACCGATGTCTCGAGGATCATGGACATCCTCGTCGTGCAAGATTATGCTCGGGTTGACATTGAGTCAAAAGGCCGGCTCACCGAATACTATGTGAAGGATTGCGGCAAGTGGCGATTTGACGGTTACACCGTTCCAGCGGAAGCGCCAAGCTCCGTTTCGGTGCGGTTGAGCAGCTTCGTTCCTCGCGATAACGGGGGAACGCAATGCCTCAACCCGAGTTTCGTGAATCACCCAAGCGCACCCTAATCAAAGCACGCATTTTTCGCTACGCCGTTCCGGTTGCGCTCGGCCTGATTTTACTGCTGGGTGCGGTGTTACGGCTCTACGACATCGGCGGCGTCCCGACCGAACTGGACGCCGACGAAATCGATCTCTATAACTCCGCATACAGCATCGCAACGACCGGACACGACCTCGACGGTACCTTGCTACCATTCTTCTATTCGCCGGTAACCCGGAATCCGCCGATTTACGCCATCGCCGCATACGCATCCGCGCTGACCTTCGGGCGCACGCCCCTGGGCTTGCGCCTGCCGGCCGTCATCTTCGGCTTGATCGCGATCGGGCTGCTCTATGGCATTGGCTTCGAGCTGACAAAAAGACGCGACGTCGCGACGATTGCAGCGCTCCTCATGGCGACGCAGCCAATCTTCGTGCACTTCGCGCGCATCGGATGGGAGCCGGCTTCGGAGCTGCCGTTCCTGCTGGGCGGCATCTATCTGATGCTGCGCGCTCTAGGTTACTCTATGGTGCCGATCGGCACCGTTTTCGGCGCGGCGCTCGTGCTCGCCCTCACGGCATATACGTACATGGCGGGTTGGTTTTACGCCGTGCTGCTCGGCGGCGCGCTTCTCGCTTTCAATTTGCGCCGTTTTGCGTCATGGCGCGGTGCGCTCACCGTCGCGGGCGCCTGCGCGATGTGGTTGCTCGTGTCCGCGCCCGCGCTCTGGATGTGGTTCTTTGACCCGCACACCGTTTCTCACACGCTCAACATGGCAACATTCGCAGGCGGCGTGTCACTCGGTTCGATACATACGTTTTTCGTCAACTACGCTGCGCATTTCTACTGGTCGTATCTGGTAACGACCGGCGATCCGAAGCCGGCAATTACGTGGCGTTATCTGAACGGCATGGGCGCGTTTTTCGGATGGGTCGTTCCGCTCGCTGCGCTTGGATTGGCGGCGAGCGCGAAATACATCCGCCCCCGCTGGGCGCTGGTCTGGACGTGGCTTTGGCTCGCTTCATATCCGCTTGGAGGTGCGCTTACCAACCAAGGCGCGCCGGGAACGCCCAATGCGCCGCGGACGCTCGCCGGTGCACCGGTCTTCTGCATCCTCGCCGCGATCGGTAGCGCCCTCATCTTCGATTGGGCCGCTTCCGTGCGCAAGCCCGGCATTGCTCGCTCCGCGGGGGTCGTTGCTCGCGCGATCTTCGCAACGGTGATGGTCTTCTCGACAGTGTATTTTGCGCATTTCTACTTTACCGGTTACGTGCATCGAAACTCAAACGCATGGTTTTCCGGGACCGGCGCGCTTTTCGCGGCGATCCGGCAGAACCGCAACGAGTACCGGCGAATCTGTTTCGAGGTCCGGCCGGCTTGGTATCCGCTCAAGACGTTTGGGCTCTTCTATCTCGACGACGTATCCCTGAGAGTCGTCAATGGCGTCGACGTCCAGCAGTGCACGCTCCCCGGCACGCTAGCCGCTGTCGACAACGATCATCCGTTCAAGCGGCCCGGCTTTCGCATCCTCGCCAAGATCGTCGACGTCGACGGCAATCCCTTCGCCAACTTGAGCGGCCATCGCTAGCCTCTGTAACCCGCGTCGCCTACTCGCGCGGGACCATTGGCGCTGCCGGTGAACCAGGCTGAAAAGGAGTATCCTCATGACACGATTTTTTGTTCGATCGTTCGTCATGCCGATCGGCGTCTTGGCGCTCGCCGCGTGTTCGTTTCAGAGAGCTTCCGTAACTCCGCAAGTCGAACAAAACGTTAGGTCAACGGTGCGAGACGACGTTCCGACCATTGAAGTTTCTCGAGCCGATCGCAAGCTCGCGCGATCGGCGCATCGCGGGCGCGTGCATATTTTTTATAACAGCCTCAACCGCGATCAGAGCGAAGAACAACGGCGCCTCGCGCCCGACGTGACCCGATACCCGGGCGACATGAAATACTATGGTGGCCCGGTAATGAAGTCCGCGAAGGCTTACGATCTCTATGTGACCACGCCAAGCCTGCCACAGTGTAAGACGGAGAAGTGTTGGGGCAATCCTGAAGAGTTTTTACAAGGTCTTACCGGCAGCCCAATCGCCGGACTTTTGAAACAGTATACCGGCGCTAGCGCCGACGCGTATAGGTACGGGAGCAGCCTGCACATCGTCGATGAAGATGAGCTCGACAATGTCTTTTACGACAACGACATCTACGTCGTCTTGGCGGCTGCGTACCACAAGCTAAAATCGCACGGATACAACACTATTTACCATATCTTCTTGCCGCCCGGCAGCGATACGTGCTTCTCGTTTACGCAGACCTGCTACTCGCCGGAACGCGAGTCAACGAACCTCTTTTGCGCATACCATAGTTTCGTGGAGTTCGGCTCCAAACTTCAGATCGTTTACAGCGTCGAGCCCTATCAGAACTATTCCGAGAAAGTACGCGGAAAGGAGGTTCGTCCATGCGGCGTGCCGCGGACGCCCTCGGGAACAAATCAGCTCGATAACGCGATGGCGGCATCGCTTGGCCATGAGTCGTTCGAGGCGTTTACCGATCCCGGCTACCCGCTCGGATGGTACAACGCGACCATTCCATCGGAAGTCGCCGACGAGTGCGAGACGTTCTACGCCGTTCAGCCGTTCAGCACGGGCAAATGGTTTTGGCAGCTGATCTACTCGAACAAGATCCACGGCTGCAGCGACAATTCACCATAACGCGCTTACTGAACGCGCTTCAGATGCGCCTCGAATCCGGCCCCGTAGGTTTGCGTGGGATCGCCGGCATCGTTGGTTATTAATGAGGGCCCTTTTTCGCAGCTAAACGGGTTCCACGACCAGGCCCAATAGCCGATTGGGGGACGGCGTTCGTCCCCCCACTTCATCAGAACGTCGATCTTTGCGTGCGTGCAGTCCGTTTCGCCGAACTCGTCGACGACGACCGGATAGCCTGCGTCCTGGACAGCCCCAAACTCTTTCGTCCAACAGGCCGGGTCCTCGCAACCAAGCCCGTCGAAATAGACGTGAGCTCCTGCGACGATCGCGTGGTCGGGATCGGCCGGCGCGTACCGCACCCACCGCGAGAGGTCGTTCGAGTACCTCAATCCGGCAACGATGATCGGGTTCGCTGCTCCGGTCGCGCGGATCGCATTCACGATCGACTGAGTGCCCACGACCTTCCAGCTTCCGAGCTTTCCAACGCGCGGGGTTTCGCAGCCTCCGTCGCGATAACAGGTCCACGCCCGAACATACGGCTCGTTGATCAAATTGAAGATGACGGAGTGATTCGTCGCGAAGGCGCGCGCGACAGAACGCCAAAAGGCCGGCGCGTGATCGAGATCGAGGCCAGGATATCGATCGCTCGTGGGAAGCCCGCCGCCGGCGGCGCCGAAGTGCAAATCGAACTCGACGATCAAGCCGCTCGCGTTGGCAAGATTCGCGAAGGCTTCCATCGCTCTTGCGTACCGCGTGCCGCTGTATCGTTTGGGTGCGCCGTTGATGCCGAGCCAGCACTCTTCGTCGAGCGGCACGCGCACCACGTTGGAATGCCAACGAAGCATCGCATCAATCGTCGCCTGGTCCCCCTTGGGGTTATCCCAAAAGGAGTGCTCTTGCAAACAGGCATACTCGGCGCCCGAAAGGTTCACGCCGCGCAATACGACGGGAACGTTTGCGCGCACGTACTGGACGCCAAGCCGTCCCGCGGTAGTCGTGACGAACTCGTTGCCGCGTACGGCAATGCCGGGCGCTCCCGTCTGCGGTCGATCGTTGAGCGACGACGGCGAGGAGAGCGTTGTATAACCGCAGCTTGCAACGACGAGGGCGGCCACCAATACGGACGGAGAGAATCGGCCGGCCCTCTGAACCACGACCGTTACTGACGCGCGACGATCATGTTCATAACGTCCTCGCGCGAAAGGAGATGATCGGTGCTTTCGCCTTTGAGGTCGATCACGGCCGCGATCACGGTACCATTGAACGCGCTATCTGCACCGGCCGGAACATCCGGCGTCATCGGAGATCCGAACTTGACCCCAACGTCCGTAGTCTCGTCGGCCGAGAAGACCATGGGAACGGTCTGCTCGATGCGACCACTGCCGACTTCCTTGCCATCGATGAAGAGGGTCGCGGTTCCCCCTTTTGCAAGCCCTCCGCCGTCGTACGCAAACTCCATTCTGACCTGGTGTTTTCCCGCAGTGAGCGCCTCCCCTGATGTGATGACGAAAGCGCGCAACCCGCAAAGGTTGTACAAGTACGTGAGCGTTCCGTTCTTCACATAGAGCATCCAACCGCCGCCGATTCCGCCCTGGGAAAGAATGGCGCCATTGCTCGGTTTATCATCCGGTACGATCAATTCCGCGGTGACCGAATGGCTCTTGTTCTTGACGTTGACGATGCCGTTTTCGTTGAGGCCGCCCATTCCGTTCGCGAGCACCTGTGAGCTACCGCTGATGAGCACCGGTCGTCCCGCAAGATCTGAATTGAATCGCTCGGCGGTACGGTCGTCTAGTGGCAAGACGCCATTTCGAGTGGCCTCAATGAGCCAGAGGCGTTGCAGATCGTGCAGCTTTTCAGGCATTTGCTTTGAGAGATCGTGCGCCTGGGACCAGTCGTTGTTGGTATCGTAAAGTTCCCAAATATCGTCGTCGAAGGGCGGCGCCGTTTCAGTCATGAGCCACGGCGTGCGATGACGCGTTACCGCGGTCCAGCCTTTATGATAAATACCGCGATTGCCAAACATTTCGAAGTACTGAGTTTCACGGCGTTCGGCCGCCTTCGAGTCGTCGAAACTGTATGAAATGCTGACGCCTTGCATCGGCACCTGGCCTACGCCATTAACCATAACCGGCTCGGGGAGACCGGCAATATCGAGAATCGTCGGCGCCACGTCGATCACGTGATGGAATTGATTGCGAATCTCCCCATCAGCTTTGATGCCGTTCGGCCAGTGCACGATCATGCCGTTGCGCGTGCCGCCCCAATGCGACGCGACCTGCTTGGTCCATTGATACGGCGTATCCATGGCATGAGCCCAGCCGACGGCATAGTGATTATACGACTCGGGGCCGCCGAGTTTGTCGATGCGGTCGAGTAGGAATTGATCGGTCTCGAGGGCGCTCATCCCATTGAAGCTTAAAACCTCATTGAACGTGCCGCGTGGAGTGCCCTCGGCGGAAGCGCCGTTGTCGCCGATAATATAGAAGACCAAAGTATTATCGAACGCTTCGACCTCTTTCAACGCGTCGATGAGCCGGCCGATGTGATGGTCCGCGTACTCGAAGAAGCCCGCGTAAACTTCCATCTCGCGCGCAAGCACGCGTTTGAACTCCGGCGTTTGCGAATCCCAGGATGGAATTTCCTTGGGACGCTCGGTGAGGTCGCAGTTCTGTGGGACGACTCCTAGTTTCTTCTGGCGCGCGAAGGTCTCTTCGCGCAGCTGGTCCCAACCTTGGTCGAACTTGCCTTTGTACTTATCCGCCCACTCTTTAGGCACGTGGTGAGGTGCGTGTGTCGCTCCAGGTGCGAAGTACATGAAGAACGGTTTGCTCCCGGCAAGGAGCCGCTGCTGACGCACCCACGCGATCGCGCGATCGGTCATGTCGTCCATGAAGTGGTAGCCCTCTTCGGGCGTCTTCGGCGGTTCGATGTGCTTTGTGCCTTCGTGAATTGCTGGATACCATTGATTGGTCTCGCCTGCAACGAAGCCGTAGAAGTATTCGAAACCCGAGCCGGTCGGCCACCGATCGAATGGCCCGACAGGGCTCGCTTCCCATACCGGCACCTCGTGGCACTTGCCGAACTGCGCGGTCGAGTATCCGTTCAATCGGAGGATTTCAGGGAGCGGCGCCATCGAGTTCGGACGCATCGAGCTGTACCCCGGCGCAGACGTGGCGATCTCGGTGATTCCTCCCATGCCGACCGTATGATGGTTCCGCCCGCTGAGCAATGCAGCGCGCGTGGGCGAGCAGAGCGCCGTCGTATGAAACCGCGTGTATTTCAATCCATTTTTCGCAAGCTGCTCCGCCGTGGGCGATGCGCACGGTCCGCCGAATGCGCTCGAGGCGCCATAGCCGGCGTCGTCGATCAACACGATCAGCACGTTCGGCGCGCTTTTGGGCGGCGTCAGCGGCTCGATCGGCAAGAATTTGGAGTCGGGGTCCTTCGCATCGTAGGCGATGAATCCGGGGTAGGCTTTATCCGGAATCGGCAAGATCTCGCGCTGCAAGGGCTTTTCGCTCGGGGTGTCCCGCTTATTGGCTGCCATGTCAAATAGCTCGCTTTCGGGCGTGGCGTTTCTCTCGATTATACGCAATACCACTCGGCCTTAGCTAGCCGGAAACCGCAAAGTTAGGGTCGCCGAGATTTGCAAGGCACGGCTGCCGGCGTGTTAAGATGCATTTAAGCGATGGGCTTGTTTTCGGGCGTTCCGATTCTCGTGGCGCTGCCACTTTTTGCCAGCATTTTCGCGGCAATCGCCGTTGCAGCCCACACGGCGCTTCGACGCGTTCTGCCTTCGCCTGAGCGGCTGAGCGAGCATCACGAGGTTCCGGGATTCTTGATGGGGGTCGTGGGAGTGCTCTATTCGGTGGTGCTCGGTTTTCTCGTCGGCACCGTTTGGACCGCCTTTGCGTCGGCGCAGCAGACCGCCGATCTCGAAGCCGGATACGTCGCGGACGCATTCAACTTTGCCGCCCAGTTGTCGCCTCCGCAAAGCACGCGGCTGCAACGCCTCCTCGCCCGCTATGCCTTGGCCGTTCGCGATGAAGACTGGTCGGTCGCGCCGGCGGGCAAAGACGCGAGCGGGGCTGTGCTTTACGAAGCCGTACGCGTTGCCGTGGCCGTCCCGCCCGCGCGGCAGAACGCGAGCTCCGCCGCGATCCTTGAGTCGAACACTATTCGAACGGCACTTATTGACTCGCTGCGCCAAATTGGGGACACTCGGCGACTCCGTTTCGTTCAGTCGCAGAGCCGCCTACCCGAAGGGATGCTCGAGGCGCTGATTTTGGGAGCCGCTGCAGTAGTTGCGTTTACGTTTCTCTTCGGAGTGCGCAGCTACGCCAAGCAAATGATCATGACGGCGCTGCTCGCCGGCTCGATCGGCCTCTTTTTTGGGCTGGTCGTAGAACTGAGCACGCCCTATTCGGGCGCCATTCATGTCTCTCGAGACGCCCTCGAGCTCGTCATCGCGAACAACCACATGGCGGCGTTCGCGAAGTAGCGCAGCGACGATGGCGGCGGGCGCTCATGAAAGTTGCTAAACGCAATAAGTTGCGTATCCTGGATAGACATTGGGCGAGCTACAGCCTACAATCGCCTTCGAAGGAGCCCTGGCTTTAAAAATGATTTTCCTAAAGTATTCTTTCGCGGCGATCATCGCGACGCTATGCCTTGCCGCGAATACCGCTGTTTCGCGCGCCCAGGAGGCTCCGGCTTCCCCCTCTCCAACCGAAACGATCCAGCCGACGCTGTTGGACCAACAATACGACGGCCAGACGCACGTCATGGTGGCGCCGTACGTCTGGGCGCCGAGCGTTAACGCAAATTTCCAGTTCTTCATACCGCGGCTTCCTCGCGCACACGGCGGGAAGTCGATTCACAGCACGGTCGACGTTGGGCCAAGCAACTATCTCCCGAAGCTCAACGCGGCGGCAATGGGCGCATTCGATATTCGCAAAGGCAACGTAGATCTCTACGGGGATGCAATCTATCTGAACGCGTCGACGACAGCGACAATTTCCTCAACCATTACGGGACCATTCGGAAGAATTCACATTCCGGTAACGTTTGATAGCTCAGCACGACTCGCCACCGCCATCTGGGAGCTTGCGCTGGGGTTCACGATTGCGCGCAGCCACAACGCCGACCTGAGCACCTTTCTCGGTTATCGGGATTTTCCAATCTATTTGAACGTGAGTTACAACGCTACGGTCGGCAAGCGAGGCATCATCGCGACCTCCGGCACTGCCACACCTTCCGATCGAACTGGCGACCCAATCTTTGGCGTGCGCGGCCGCGCCTTCGCCAATCAGCATTGGTACATACCGTATTATTTCGACTTCGGGGGCGCCAACAACAATCAGACGTGGCAGGCCTACGGCGGTGCCGGGTACGCGTTCCAGCATGGGCAGTCGTTCGTAGTACTCTACCGGCAGTTGGACTATTACGGGTTTCCCTCGACGGCGCATACTCAACGACTGGATCTCGGCGGCCCGGTTCTCGGGTACACGTTTAATCTGTGACGGTCGTCGAGTTTATCGCGCGTCTAGCCATTGCCGCCGGACTCGGCATCGCGATCGGCTTCGAGCGACAATGGCGGCAGCGAGCCGCGGGGCTGCACACGAGCAGCCTGGTTTCCATCGGCTCCGCACTATTCGCACTTCTCGACGTAACGATTGGTGCCGGCGATACGACGCGCATCGTCGCAGGCGTGGTTACTGGCGTTGGCTTCATTGCCGGAGGCGTCATATTTCGCTCGGGATTTAACGTTACCGGCCTCAACACGGCTGCGACGATTTGGGCCACCGCCGGGGTCGGCGCGCTCGCCGGTTTCGGCCTATGGCCGCAAGCCACGGCGGGCGCCGCCGCAATAATACTGCTAAATCTTCTTCTTCAGCCGCTGGCGGATGCAATCGACGCTCGAACGACGCGAACGTCATCCAATAAAGAGTGAGACCACGAACCCGACCGAGGCCATCGCGACGACGCCCGTGACGGCCCAGCCCGCACCGGCTAAGAGTCCGCCGATGGGACGGCCGCGCATCGTTCTGGGATTCCTAGCAACGAGCATGGTCAATGCAAGCGTAATCGGCGTTGTGAGGCCCGCCGCCACCGAGACCCAATAGAGCAGCGCGATCGTCGGCAGCGGCAGCATCGCTAAGCACGCCCCCAAACCCAACGACGCGAAGATGGTTTTGTAAAAGAGCGGCGCTTGATGAGGGGTCGACGTCAGCCCGGCGTTCGCGCCAAACGTTTGCGCGATGACGTAGCCGTTCGTCGCCGCGATCACGGGAATCGCGATCGCTGCCGAGGCCAGCAAACCGATCGCGAAGAGCGCTTGATCCCACGGGCCTGCGAGGGGCCGCAGCGCGGCGGCGGCCTGCGCCGCCGTCTCTATCGCCGCGGGATGTTTTCCCAATGTCGCAGCGGTCGCGACGAGTATAAAAATGAAGCTTGACCCGGCGACCAGCATTCCGATCGCCGCGTCGGACTGAGCCGATCTCACGTCAGTCTCAAGCGTGCCGCGCTCGGCGACTTCGATCGATTCCCAAAAATATACGTAACCAGTTAGCGTGGTGCCAAGCAGTGCGAGTGCAGCGCCCAGCATTAACTTCGTCGCCGCTACGTGCGGTAGAGCGATCGCCCGAAGCACCGCGCCCCAATCGGGTTGCGCGTATATCGCCGAGGCGACGTAGCACAGAAAAATGAGCGTCAGCCACGCAAGAAAACGCTCGATCTTCAGGTAGGACTTCGCCACCAGCATCCAACCGACGAGCAAAACCAGGGGAACGATGAAATAATAGAACGGCACGCCGGTCAGCAAGGTCAACGCCTCGGAGCCGGCCTGGACGTCGGCGCCCAACGTCAGCAGACTAATGAAGACGATGGAAATCGCTGCGACCGCTGCCGCGCCGCGGCCGTACCTGCTCAAGATCGCCTGCTGTAAGCTCATCTGCGTCGTCGACGCGACCGAAGCTGCAATCGCTTGAACGACCGCAAGGATCGGGAGCAGCAATACGACGAGCCACGCCATCGCGTATCCGGTCGTTGCGCCGACGGCAGCAATTGCACCGACGGTTGTAGGATCGTTCGCCGATGCGCCGGCGACTAAACCGGGGCCGAACGTTCGCCGAACTTACGCGCCCTCGTCGCCGTAGATCAGTGCCGTCTTCGTCGTGCCTTCCGCTAAATAATCGTGCAACGGGCCCTGCAGCGCCTTGAAGAACTCGTCCGCGGCCCGCTGCCCCTTCTCTTCTTTTTCGTCCTTGCCAAGCACATGGGTCGAAAACCCAAACTCCGCGACCAAAGGTTCGAAGCGATCGGGGATGGGTCGCGCCCAAACCGCGAGTGTAACACGAGCGCTGACACCGTGGCCGAAGGAAAGCGTACCGAGCGTCGACTGAAGCTCGAAGACTTTCGCGCCGGCAACGATGGACATCGTTTGGTTCATATCGATGCCAAGGCTTTTGAGGTGCGGAAGCGCATTTGCCAGACGCGAAATCGGGGCTTCGAGCGGGATCTCAGGGTACTCCACGATCACGTTATTGGAAAAGATGCTCGTCATCGTTCCCGGAACCTCGCCGCGTATGAGTTCCTCTTTAAACTTCTTCTTTTGCAACTTGGTCAAGGTGGTGTCCGTGTCGAAGGCCGCCGCTTTTTCATATTCCGGCGCGCGGCACTTGAACGTAAGTTCCCAACTTTCGTCGGGCCAGATACCTTGGCGTACTTGCCGAATGCGGAAGATCAGCTTGTTCTTACGCAGATCCTGCGCGGCGGTATCATAAAACTGAACGATTCGCAGTTGCGCGTCGAGTGACTCCACCGGATCGTAATGCACGCCGAGCTTTTCGGCGGCTCGGTGCAGCAACTCGTTGAACTCAAGCACTGCCCGGCGAGTTGGAAACTTCTCCGGCTTCAAAAGCAGCTTGAACTCCCGATGCGTTACCAGCGGCGTAGCAGTTGCGCCTTTGCCGTCCTTACTCATTGCGATAGCTCCTCATACATCAGTCTCTTACACAGCGGAAGCCGAGATGCGACATACCGGTGTCGATCATTTGCGGCGAGCGCGCCGCGGGCCGAAAACGTAAACAGTATTCGGGCGAGCAAAGAAACGACCCGCCTTTGAGCACTCTGCGCGGGATGCGTACTTCGGGCTGACACGGATCATAGCTACGCTCGCGCATATCGCCGGCACAGCAGGGCGACGCGGCGCCGCGATCGGCGACGTACCAATCCGTCGTCCACTCCCAAACGTTACCGGCCATATCGTAAAGGCCGTATCCGTTGGGCCGGAAACTTCCTACGGGCAGCGTTCGGGGACCGTGACGCGACTCGTGCTGCCATGGAAATGCCCCTTGCCACGTGTTCGCGGCCGGTCGCCCATCGGGATACATCTCGTCGCCCCAAACGAAGTCCTTGCCGTCGAGGCCGCCGCGCGCGGCGTATTCCCACTCAGCCTCACTGGGCAACCGCTTTCCGGCCCAGCTCGCATACGTTTGCGCATCCTCGAATGCGACGTGCACGACAGGATGGTCCGGACGCGATTCGATCGAGCTGCCCGGGCCTTCGGGATGGTTCCAGCATGCGCCCGGAATCCACGACCACCATTGTGAGTAATCACGCAGGTCTACGGGCGCTGCGGTCATGTGAAAGACGAGCGCGCCGGGAACGAGATTTTCAGGCGGCGCGTTCGGATAATCGGCCGCATTCAGGTCGCGTTGAGCAACCGTAACGTACCCCGTCTTGCGGACAAACTTTGCAAACTCGGCATTTGTTACGGCGCACGGATCGATCCAGAAGTTCTCGACATGAACTTCACGAACCGGAGCTTCTTCAGGATAGAAGCGGTCCGACCCCATGCGAAAGTCTCCGCCCTCAATCCGAACCATTACGTCTCTGTACGACTCTCGAGTTCGTTATGCAACCCCTCGCCCAGCGTCTTTCGAGCCTTTTCGCCTTGGTCCAGCCCTGCGGGTTCCCACGGTTCCCATTCCTCCCAACCGAACCACTGCGCGAGCAAGCGAAATCCGAAGCCCACCACAAATGCTACGGCAGTCGATCCGATGATCGGCCAATGGAGAAGCTGATCGCACAGCAGGTACGCAATTCCAGTGAGCGCTGCCGCGGTCACGAAAAACTCGCCACGTACGAGCTGCTTGGGTACGCAGTTGCAGGCAACGTCGATGATCCAACGTCCAGCCGTCGTGGCGATGATCCCAATGAGCACTGCGGCGAAATACCCCAAATTCGCGGCAAGCGCCGCCTGAACGCCGACGATGGCGTACCATGGCAGCGAAAAGGCCGTCATGAACTGGAAGAGACCATCTTTGAACCGTTGCGCCGTACTGTAATCGACGAGCAGCGCTAAAGCGGCCGCGCCAAGACAAGCAACAAGGTACCAAGGGTTTTCAAGCGGCGATGGTACCTTGTTGACGAGAACGTCACGAACGATTCCACCACCGATGCCGCCGGCGTAGCCTAAAATAATGATTCCCGCAACCGTGAAATGCTTGTAGTGGTCCGGCCGGCGCGCAAGCAGCGCGCCATTGAAGGCATTTGTCGTCGCCGCGATGAGCGAGAGGTAATCGACGACGTTGAATGTCCAAATACCAAACTTCGAGAACATCAGCGGGGCCATAATAAGCGGCGTCATGCCGTCGCCTCCTTCGCCTTGCGCGCGAAGACGGAACCGAAGAATGTCGTGACGATCAGCTGAATCACGAGATAGGACAGCACCGCTGCAGTCACCTCCGAGTTGCGCAAGCTCGAGGTTGCGATCAACGCGCAGAGTCCGACGTTACGCAGTGTCGTACCCAATCCCAGCACACGCCGGTCTTGCAGCGCCGGACCGCCGAGCAGCCAGCCCGTGGCCATCGAGAGCACGGTCAGTAGCAGCATGGCGATCAATCCGAGCGACCCGTACACCGTCGCTATACCATGGACGAGCTGTGGTATCAAAATGATAATGAGGATCGCCGCCGCACCAAAAAAGAGTATCTGTAGCGGGCGGCCGAGCCGCGTTGCAAGCTCGGGGAATCGGCCGCCGGCAGCTATTCCTATCACGAGGGGCAGAAGCTGAAAGAGGACGAGTGTCAGGCCAAACCGCGCGAGGGGCAACTCTGCCTTCACGATGTCCGGTAAGAGCAAGGCTGCCGTCAACGGCACGGTCACGATCGAAAGCAACGGGAGGAAGACGGCGAGTTCCACCGCGAGCGCAAGCCGACCGCCACGCTTGCGGACCGACGCCAGCACGAATGGCACACCCGGTGCAATCGCCATGAGCAATACCCCGGTGGCGACCGGCAGCGGCAATCGGAACAGCTTAACGACGGCAAAGCCGAGAGCCGGCACGATGACGAAATTGGCTAGCAACGCTCTTCCCAACAATCCGACGTTTTTGAGAATCGCTTTGAGGTGCTCCCGATCTACCTGCAAGCCGGCACCAAGGGTGAGCGAGACGAGCATGACGACGGCGAGGAGCTGCTCAGCCTTCATGAGAGCCTCAGTGTAGCATTGCCCGGATAATGGGTCTATCCGAAGAATGTAAAGTCGGATGGCCGAGCATAAGAGGTCCGACCGCATTGTTGACGTCGCATCCGTCGTGCTCATTTCTGTTGCGGCCGTGCTCACCGCGCTCTGCAGTTACCAATCGGGACGCTGGGGGGGCCAGCAGGCGCGACTGTATAGCCTCGCCAGCGCCGACCACATGCGGTCGGTCTCGGAATCGGATCGCGCCAACACACTTACGGCAATTGACGTCGGAGTTTTCCTGCGCTATATGGATGCGGTCGTAAGTGGCGACAAGCGCATGACCGAGTTTCTGCACCGGCGAATGCGCCCCGAGATGCAGCCGGCCATGCGCGCCTGGCTTGCGACCAACCCGCTGCAGAATTTGCACGCTCCCGCATCGCCGTTTACGATGCAGCAGTACTCTCTGCGCTCGCGCTCTGACGCAAACCGGTGGGACGCACAGGGCCGCCGCGAGTATGAAGAAGCGATCGACGCGAACCGGCACTCCGATGATTTCTTGCTGTTGACGGTCATTTTCGCTGCCGTCTCTTTTCTCGCAGGAATCAGCACGAAGATGGCCTATCCGCGCCATGCGATCGTGGTCGCTCTAGCGGCGGTGGCGACGATCTACGGCTTCGTGCGGCTGGTTTCGCTCCCGTTCTTATAGCGCCGCCCTATTCGTTCTCGTCTTCGTTGCTCGTTGGGCTTTGCGGCCCTGCGATCTTGTATCGCAGCAGCGCCCGAATCGTCCAGGCCGGGGAATCGGCAGCGACCGCGAGATTCCGCTCCACATCGAAATGCGCATCGAGCGCCTTGCTACCGCCGATGCCGCTCTTACCGACGCGCAAACCCACCGGCACGTCGGTCCATCGATTGCGCACCCAATCGTAGGTATATTGCATCGTCGAGAGACCCACGCTCCATCCACCGGGAAGCGCGTATTTCAACGCCGGTTCGATCTGAGTCTTTCCGACCCCCGGATACGATGAGGGCCCGATGATCGAGAAAAATGTGTTGAGCGAAAACCCGAAGGTCACCGGGCCTCGTTGCGTGAGATAGCCGCCGGCCGGCCCAATCGAGTATTTATTCGACCCGAGCGAATCGCGCGCCGTTGGGATTCGAAGCGTTGCGCCAACGAGCCACTGACCGTGGCCGGCGTTCACCACGCCGAGGTCCCATAGCGCGAGGTCCCCGGCGCCGGTTACCGCCTTCGCGGGTGCGGCGGTAACCATCGGAAGCTTGAGGCGCACGATCCAAGCAGATTCATCGTAGGGAATCTGTGCTCGCAAATTGACGACGTTACTCGAGCCGCTCTCGTTTTGGTAGTTCGGCGAAAGCTCGTCTTCGGTCGAGACGGTTGTCGACGGCGGCGCAGGCGTTGACAAGGGCGCTGGATCGCACCATCCAGCTACTGGCTGGGCGATTACCAGGGCCCAAATGCCGATCCCTAGAGTGCGCGCTGGCCGACGACGCGACCGACCGGCGGCGTCGTATCCTTACCGTTGCCCCAGATGCCGTTGAAGCTGTTGTTATCGCCGTTGAACCAGAACGAGAACCACCCCGAACCCGTCGGGCTCGTCCATTGGGCCCGCACCTTATCCTTGGCGACGAACTTACCGTTGATTAAGATCGGCCCGGTGTGGCAGACGACGGTCGGTCCCGACTCGGTGCACCGCATGGTGCCGAGGAAGGCCATTGGTCCGCCGGCGCCGGTGACGTGCCACGATCCCTTCGCGGTGATCGGCGACGGCGGCAGTACCTTGTTGCCCACGAATGAGCCGTTCGCGGCGCGGCCGTTGTAGCCCCAAGTGCCGTTGAAGCTGTGCCCGTTTGCGCTCACGTAGACCGTGAGCCACCCGGCTCCGCCCGGCCCATGCCACTTGCCGTTGATCTGCGTGTCGTTCACGAACGTGCCGGTGAACCCGTTTCCATTCGCCGCATTGCTGCCGACGACGCCGTTGCCGGACTGTTGCAGCGTGACGGTTGACGTGGACGTTCCATTCGCGCCGGTCTGTTGAACGTTCCACGTACCGGTCAGATTCGGCGCGCTCGCGAACGCCGCCGTCCACGAGACGGCGACGAGCGCGATGCCGCCGATTAGTGAAATAGCAAGACGCTTCATGTTTGTCTCCTCCGGTGTCCAGCTTATCACGCGGTACCAAACGGCTCTATCCTAAAACGGCATCTTCGCGTTACCCTGGAATACGTTTCAGGTTCAGTGCGGTTTTTGGATAGGGACTTGGGCGCTTTTAAAGTAGACTTAAGACATCAGTGAGTACGGCACAACCTGCTCTGGCCCCGAAGGCCGCCGGATCGCGTACGGCGGTTTCACCGATGGAGATTTTTCTTACATTCCTCGTGATCGGCGCCACGAGCTTCGGCGGTGGCGTGGTCGCGTATCTTCGAGACGCCCTGGTGGCGAAGAAAAAATGGTTCGACGACGTCGAGTTCTTGGAAATGACGTCGATCAGCAACACGCTACCGGGCCTCAATGCAACGAATCTGGCAATTCTCGCCGGCGACCGTCTAGCGAAGTGGCCCGGCGCTGCGGGAGCGCTGCTCGGCATGTGCTTGCCGGCGTTTCTCTTCATGACCGCGGCCGGAATGATCTATTCAGAATCGCACGCCCGTCCGCTCGCCACCGCGGCCTTGCGCGGGGTCGCCGCCGCGGCGACAGGCCTCATCGCCGCGACGTGGTTCAAGATCGGCAAGAAATCGCTGCACGGATTCTACGACGCGTTCTTCGTCATGGCCGCGATACTCGGCATCAACTATTTCAAGTGGGGCGTGCCGATAACACTGCTCGCCGTGGGAGCGCTCGCGATCTTTACGTATCGACCGCACACCGCACCGGAAAAACCTGCGCAGGAGGAAGAGGATTGGATCAGATCCCTGCACTGACCCGCGTTTTCGCGTATCTCTCGTTGTTGACGATTGGCGGCGGCATGGCAGCCTTTCCTGAAATGAAAGTGCTGATCGTCGACGTTCACCATTGGCTTACCGCCGATCAGCTCACGCACGTTTACAGCACCGGGCAGATGTCGCCCGGTCCGAACATGATGATGGTCGCCGAGGTCGGCCAGCTCGTGAGCGGACCGCTTGGAGCGCTCGTCTGCGCGCTCGCCTTTTTCGTGCCAACCGGCATTCTCACGTTTCTCGTCGGGCGCCTGTGGAAGCGTCTGCAGCACTGGCCCTGGCGCGACTCGATTCAAAAAGGACTCGGACCAGTGGCGATCGGACTGGCGGTGGCCGGTCTCATCACGTTTGGAAAAACCGCCATAACTTTCGCAAACGGGCCTTTTTTCGGCTGGGTGACGTTGGCGGTCGGAGTGCTGACGTTCGTGGCCGTCGTGCGCACGAAAATCAATCCGGTTTATTTCATCCTCGGCGGCGCCGTCGTTGGATTTCTCGCATTGCGCTAACGACTACCCGAGCAGCGTCTTCGATGGCGTTTCCCCAAACATTTCGCGATAGTAGTGGGTAAAGTGACCCATGTGCCAAAAGCCCCAGTCGGTTGCGACGTCGATGATCTTGGTGCGTTTCTTGTCGGCTAGCTGCAATGCGTGATGCGCCCCACTCAATCTCAATCGCCGTAGGTAATCCATTGGGCTAAAGCCGGTGACCGCCTCAAAGGCGTTGATGAGGGAACGCGAGCGCATACCGGCAACGGCGCACAAATCGAGTAGGGTCACCGGTTCGCTGCGGTGTTCGTGCATATACGATTCGCAAGTCTTGACCGCGGCTAGACGCTTGGTGCGGCATTTGGAGGCTTCAACGGCGTGATTATTCACGGCCTCCAATCCCGCGGCTGCAAGCGGAACTAACGTACCGTATATGCTCTTCTCGGGAAAGCCGTAGGGTGTAAACTGCGTGCCCAATGTTCCGAAAGAAAACAAGCTCATGATCGACGTGCGCAGACGATGTGCGTAGAGCGGATGATCTCCGAGCGTAATTTTCTGAGTCTTATCGAGCAAAGCAACCACGTCCGGCGTTTGCGGGAATTCACGTGCAAGCGAGTCTTCGTTGAGCGTTAGCGAGCAAAACCAGGCCGGTCCCTCGGTGCTGATCTCCACGGACGAACGGATTACGAAAAAGCTACCCCCGTCTGTCCCTTTGCCAAAGAAGCGGGCGGCGGTGGTGTGATTGGCCGCTACGCAGATCATCGAAATCTGCGGTAAGAGGTCTGCGGAAACTTTTATACCGGTCGTGAACCGTCTCGTCGACAACAGCAAAGGCCCCGCCTTCAGAAAACCGTAGTGCACCTCAAAGGTGCCGGGTTGAAGCTGCGCCCAAGACGCGGTGGCGGCCACGAACGTCCCCGGACGAATCGTCGATTCTAAGCGTTTGGTACTGAGCACAGAACGTTCCCTCGCGGTGAGTCGCGCGGCGACAGCACTTTCGCACCGGAAAGGCTAACGCGACACTTCCCTCAGTATCTCGTCGACCAGCTCTTCTTTGGCCCCTTCCGCCCGAGCTTCCGCGTCCCTCCCAAGCTCCAGAAAGATGCCCTTCATGTCATTGGCCAGGCTCGATGTTTGGTAGCCGGCTCGACGCCAGCGTTCGATGAGATCCCGGTCCAGTCGCTGGAAGAGTTCGGGATCGGCTCTATTGGTGCGCTCGAACCTGCTGGTGATATTCTCACGCTGGGCTTCGAGGAGCTGTTCCCGGAAAGGTGCGCTCTCTGCCCAGATCGCCTTGTTGCCTTCGAATATTTGAATGGCGCGCAGGCCCTGGCGTCGCAGTTCTTCCTGCTCCCATTCGCTCTCGTCGATCGACCTCGCGAGGGCCGCGCGGATCGTAAACTCCATTATCCGGCGGACGAGCATCTCGTAAGAAACGCCGTCGGCGACGCAATACGATTCACCAATGCGCGCAGAGTAGGTCTTCATGCCACCGGCCCATTGTAGGCGGGTTTCGCTACGCCGCTTATCCCAGAATTGAAAAATGGGCGCACATTTGCGCCTTTGGGCTAGATCGGTCGGCCGGCCAGCCCATAGAATCGAGCATGCGCTCTTTTTCAATCGTGACGTTGCTGGTGGTGTGGGCCGGCGCGTTGACTGAAACCGCCGCTTCAGCCCAACCAGCGCCCACTCCAACACCGGTGGCAGGTGCGACTGGTGCGCCGCCGGCGCAGCAGCCCTTTGACATGAGTAAGCTGACGCCTGCGCAGCAACAAGCGTTGCAGCTCGCGATCATAAAGACGTCGCAAAATCCGGTGGGCAACATTACGGTCGTCCCATTTCAGAACAATTTCAACTACGGGTTCGGGCCATACACGCGATTCCAATATAATCTGAACGTCCAGCCCGTCATTCCCATCATGCTCGGGCCCACCATGAATCTGATCGCTCGAACCATCCTCCCAATCGTCAACCAACCATCGTCGGCGCCGCCCGCGGTCTGCGCGTCGCCGATTAATTGCCCGTCGACGTTCGGGCTGAGCGACGCCCAAGAACAACTCTTCTTTGCGCCCAAAACCAAGCCCGGCGAGCTTATTTGGGGCGCGGGACCGATATTTCAGTTTCCAACTGCCTCGCCGCCCGTGCTCGGCTCCGGCAAATGGTCTGCCGGACCTGACGCTGTCGCACTCGTAATGCCCGGCAGTTGGGTGTTGGGCACTTTGGTGACGCAACTGTGGTCGTTCGCCGGGCCGGCAGATCGCTCGAATGTCAGTTCGTTTCTCATCCAGCCGTTCCTGAACTATAATTTCAAAGGCGGTTGGGCGATTTCGTCCTCTCCGATCATCACCGCCAACTGGACGGCCCAAAATAAGTGGACCGTTCCCATTGGCGGCGGCGTCTCCAAAACGTTTAAAGCCGACGATCAGCTCATGTCACTCGCGGTGCTGTACTATACGAACATCGTTCGGCCGTTGGCCGCACCGCAAACGAACTTGCGCGTCTCGTGGAGCCTGCTGTGGCCGGTCAAGCGCGGAATCAACGTTCAGGAGTTGCTGCAAGAAGCGAAGTAGAACCAGCTGTGGCTACGAAAACGCCGGCGTTAGCTCCAGTATTTTCGGTCAAAGCGCAACGCTGGGCGCCGGTTGTCTTCCTTTGCGCGTTCATGGCCCTTAATTTTTGGGATAGGACCGTGCTTGGATTGGCCGCAGTGCCGATTACGCGCGACCTGCATTTGTCACACGCGACCTTCGGGTTATTGGGCGGCAGTTTTTTCATCCTTTTTTCGATCTCCGCATTTGCTTTAGGATCGCTCGGCGATCGCTGGGCGGTCAAATGGCTGCTCGCGTCGATGGCGTTGACCTGGGCCATAGCGCAGGCGCTCATGGCCGGTGCACGCGTGTTCTCCCAAGCACTCGTCGCGCGTATTCTACTGGGCGCCGGTGAAGGATCGGCTTTCCCGACTGCTCTGCACGGCGCGTTCTTCTGGGTGTCAAAGGATCAACGGGCGCTCGCGAGTGCGATCATCGCGATCGGCATACCGCTGGGGACCAGCAGTGGGGCGATTCTTCTAACTTTCGCGATCGAACGATTCGGCTGGCAGTGGACCTTCGCGCTGTTGAGCGCAATCAGTCTCTTGTGGTGTCTGCTTTGGATTCTTTTGCCTTCACCGGCAGAAGCCCAGCCCGCGTCGGAGCCGACCCGCGTGACGGCGAAAATGCAATCCAACAAGGCCCTCGCCGGCGTCGGAATTTCACTCTTTGCGGTCTATTGGGTGCTCGGCCTGGCCGTCAACTGGTTTCCAGCCGCGCTGGAAACGGCGACGCAACTGTCGCCTCATGCCACTGGCGTTGCGCTCGGCATTGCGTGGGCCTTGCAAATACCGGTTTACGCCAGCGCTGCATGGCTATCGTCCAGGCTACTTCGCCAATATGGATCGGTACGAACCGCCTTCGCGACACCAGCCGTCGCTGCAATCGGATTGTCCGGCGCCGCACTCGCCGGCATGGGAATCGCCGTGCACAGCGCCGCTGCTACGGTACTCATGGGCACATGTTTGGTGTTAGGCGCAGTGGCCGTTACTTGTCTGCCGCCGATTGTCGGCGAGGTTTCACCGGAGCACCGGCGAGGCACGACGTTCGGCGTGGTCGTCGGTATCTCGTCGTTGGGCGGGTTCTTTTCGCCAATCGTCTTCGGTAAGATCATCGACGCCGGGAGTTATCAGAGCGCCCTCATCCTGTCGGGCGCATTCATCGTCGTGGCGGCAACCGCGAGTTTCGGTTTAATGCAATGGGAGAGATAGTCGAGTCTTCCCGTGCGACTTGGAACGTGCCGCCGAACCCCTTAGGAGGAAGGATGAGGCAACAGTCGCGTCAGCTTTGCACGAATCGGATGAGGAAGAGAGGCGTCACGCGATAGGTCGCGCAATTCGAACTCGAGCTCGCGCACCCGTAACGAATCGAGGGCAACGCCCGAGCTGATCGCAAGCTCGCTCAAGGCATCACGTTCGTCGGGCGCAAGCGTCTCATGGGTCTCTTTCTCGGCGCAGAGCAGAAAGCCGGCGAGCGAACCGCGTACCATCATCGGAAAAGCCGCGTCGCCGCGCAGCATCGAACCTCGCATGGAAGGCTCGACCGGAGTGTGCCACGTTCGCATTTCCAGAATCGCGTAGTCGTTTTCGCCCACTGCAGCCGAATCGGCAATCGTAGAATAGAGCGGTGCGAACGCACCCGATCGCAACGCGTAGAACGCGGCGCCGCGCAAATGCATATTCTTCACAGCCACGTCGACCGTTTTCGTAACGAGATCGTGCTCCGTCGTAATCAGGCTCGCCTCTCGCGAAAAACGGCGCACCGCCGCCTCGGCTGCGTGGCGTTCCCGAAAGAATAAATTATCGACAAACCGATCGACGCGCGCATGAATAAATCGGGTGGACAAACCCAGCGCGAGCGCTGCCAGCAACTGCAAGGTGATGGACTCACGGCTATTTTGCTCGACGACCAGCCCGAGCAGCCATTCAAAGAAAATGAACAGTCCGACAATTACGATCGAGACGGCCGTATAGACTACCGCGCGATTGATGACGAAGGTAATATCGAGCATGCGATGGCGAAAGATCGCGTACGCCAGCCCGAACGGTATGACGAACGTCGTGAGTACGAAGTATTGAGCTGCTTCGCCGTTGTGGCCCGTCATGGCTGCGATCAAAAAAATTAGGATGCCGGAGACTCCAAACGCTATGCTGCCGAGCGCCCAACGCGCGCGCAGGCGCTGCGTCCCGCTGGAAGATCGATATCCATCGAGTAGGCAGAAGAGTGTGGCGACGATCACTCCGATATAAAAGGCCAAGAATGGCAACTCGAGTAGAGCGCGTTCTCGGTCACTCTCGATCGGTAGAGCAAAGAGTAGAGCCGCCGAAGCGGCGGCTAAGACGACGCCGATGATGGCAAGTGCCGCGGCGCCCCGGTCGATCGACGCGCGAAATCCTTTTTGAGAAACGGCTGGAAAACGCGATGCGAAGACCAGCGCAGCGACCGCGCCGCTCAAGAAGAGCGTCTGCATAAACATCAATAGGGCGAACCTCGTCCACACCCAGGGCAAGATCCCGACGTCGAACGTAATTCCAATTCCGAAACAGACCAAGAGGACCGCAAGCGCGCGTGCTGCCTTGTCATCGGGCCTACGCCATGCGATCAGTGCGGCCATAACCAAAAAAGTGATTCGGGCGAGTTCCACCACGGCGATGAAAGCTTGCGGCGTGGACGAATGAAGCACGGCCGCCGTGAGCGTGGTAGTGCGGTTACGATCGGTGATCGTAATACGATCGCCGGGAACGGTCGCGTAGAAAATTACGCGATTCCGAAAAGAGGAACGGAAGCGTACACGATCCCCGCTTCGGATTCCGGCCCGCGCGGCGGGCGAGTTCGGATCTACGGCGGTAACCACCGCCTGTGATCCGATGTGCTCTCCACTCGATAACGAAAGGCCAAATGTGCCCTGTTGCGTCCGATTCGACACCCCATAGAAAAAAGACGCAAAGCCAATCGCGACCAGGAGGCCCATAAAAATCTGCCATCTAGACATGCGCACCAGCATCCCTAAAGCGAGCCGAGAGTCCTTTCGTCAGCGCCTCTCATCTTTTTCGAAGGGGCTTCTAACCATTATTGACGAGAGCGTCTGACGCTACGATGTAAAATAAGGCATCATGAAATTCCACAACGTCTTACTGGCCTGCGCTCTTGGTGCAGGATCGCTCCTGGGGGCGGTGGCTCCCGCGTCGGCGGCTCAGGTCTCCGCTGGAACCGTCGGAGCCGGACGCCCGGCAGCGACGGGGCACGTCTACCCCGGACACCCCTACTACGGAACCGGCTATCGGGGCTACGGCTACCGCAGCGGTTACGGCTACCCCTATCGCTACGGCTATCGGTACGGCTACCCGTATCGCTACGGCTACGGCTATCCCTACGGTGTTGGATTCGGCGTTGGCTATGGCGTCGGCGTCGGCGTTGGCATTGGAGTTGGCTACGGCTACCCTGGCTACGGCGTCGGTGTCGGTTACGGCTACGCACCCTATCCGGCCGTCTATGGCCGGCCATATTGGGCTCGACGTTATTGGCGTCCCTACCGCCCATATTGGGGGCGGCGCTTCGTTCGCTAACCGACCGCTCCGGGCGCTCGGCAATGTCTGAGCTGCAACGATGATCCCTATCTCGCCATAAAGTTACAACTTTTTGGCGAGATTTCGCCTTTAGGGTGCGACGAGCGTCGAAGAGTCGCCGGTGATCGTTCATCTGATCGATGGAACCTACGAGCTCTTCCGGCACTTTTATGGTCTGCGCCGCGCCGCCAGCGCGAAAGTCTCGCGATTCGGAGCAGTCGCCGGCGTGCTTAACACCGTCTTGCAGATGATCTCCGAAGGCGCCACTCACATCGGCGTTGCCACCGATCACGTCATCGAATCTTTTCGCAATGGGTTGTGGGGCGGATACAAAACGGGAGAAGGCATCGATCCGGCGCTCGTCGCGCAATTCATACCACTCGAGGATGCGCTGCGTGCGATGGGTGTCGTCGTATGGGCGATGGTCGATCTCGAGGCCGACGACGCGCTGGCATCTGCTGCGGAGATCGCCTCGCGCGATACGCGCGTTCGCAAGATTTGTATTTGGACGCCGGACAAAGATCTCGCCCAGTGCGTTCGCTCGGACCGTGTCGTACAGGTCGACCGAAGGAGCAAAGCTGTTCGCGATGCCGACGGCGTGCGCTCGAAGTTCGGAGTGGAACCGGAGCTCATCCCCGATTATCTAGCTTTGGTCGGCGACGCTTCGGACGGGTACCCCGGCGTCAAGGGCATCGGCGCGAAGGGAGCCGCATCTCTGATTACGCGCTACGGCAAAATCGAAGACTTTCCGCCGGAATTGCTCGGCAAGCAGCGCCCGGCAGCCTTACTCTTTAAAGAACTCGCCACGCTTCGCACTGACGCGCCACTCTATGATAGCGTCGACCAGTTGGAGTGGCACGGACCGACCGCCGAATTTGCATCGGTATGCGAAGGTCTCGGTATATCGGATGTAGTTACGCGCGCTGCCCGAACGGCGCTTGGCATGCTTCCGAGGGTTACCTGAACCGATTTTCGGCGATGCCGTCGAGTTCGGCGAGAGCGTCGTCTGGAACGACGGTTCCGGCGCCGGTAACGTTCTCGTGCAAGTGCTCGATCGACGACGTGCCGGGGATCAGCAGAATATTCCTGGAGCGATGCAGCAGCCACGCAAGCGCGATGCCCATGGGTGTCGCGCCGAGCCGATCCGCGATTGAGTTCAGCACGTCGGATTGCAGCGGCGTGAATCCGCCTAATGGGAAGTACGGTACGTATGCTATGCCGCGCCTCGCAAGAGCGTCGATCAAGTCGTCGTCAACGCGGTGGGCGACGTTATAAAAGTTCTGCACGCACACGATCGGCACGATGGACTGCGCTTCGTCGATTTGTTCCGTCGAAACGTTGCTCAAGCCGATCTGTTTGATGAGCCCTTCTTGCTTCATCTGCGCGAGGACGGTCAACGGCTCCGCGATGGAGCCGGGCTCCGGCGCAGAGAATCCACCAACGCGAAGGTTGACCACGTCGAGCGCTTCGAGGCCGAGGTGCTTCAGATTGTCTTCGATCGCTTTGCGTAATTGCTCGGGCGCTAACGCCGTAGGCCAGCCGCCCTTGTCATCTCGTAACGCTCCTACCTTTGTTACGATGTGCAGATCGTCCGGATACGGGTAGAGCGCTTCTTTGATGATTTCATTCGTGACGTACGGGCCGTAGTAGTCGCTCGTATCGATGTGATTGATGCCGAGGGCGACAGCCTCTCGCAGTACGGCGACGGCAGCGCGACGATCGCGCGGTGGGCCGAAGACGTGGGGGCCGGCCAGCTGCATCGCGCCGTATCCCATTCGGGTAACCGTCAGGCCCTCCGCCATCGTGAAAACGCCGCCGGGAAGTGTTTTTGCCGTCATGAGAAATCCTTCATTAGCCAGGCGCTACGCAATCGCTGCGTTCTTAAAATAATACTCGTGATCGAGATCGTCGAGCAGTCCCGGCTGGACGGGGCGCCATCCGAGCACTTCCCGCGTTCGCGCACTCGAAGCGGGGACGTCAGCCGAAGCGAAGCGCGCAAGCCAGCCAAAGTGGTCCGCGGCCTCATGCGCCGGTTTTGAGACGACCGGAACGTTCAAGCGCCGTCCGATCAATTCGGCGATATCGCGAAACTGCACGCCCTCCTCGGCGACTCCATGGTACCGCGCGCCGGTCGAATTGTTGTCGACGGCAAGCCTGAACAGATGCGCGGCATCAAGCCGGTGAACGGCCGGCCAGCGGTTGAGCCCGTCATCGACGTAGGCGGAAACCCCTTTGTCACGTGCGATCTCGATCAAGAATGGTACGAATCCGTGATCGCCCTCGCCGTGCACCGTGGGCGGCAGTCGCACCACCGAAGCGCGGACACCGCGCGAAACCATCTCGAGTGCGGTTTCCTCCGATCGCCGAGGCCACGCTGCCAACAGACTCGAGTCGGGCTCGCACTCTTCCGTCGCAACGCGCCCGGGCGCGAGCAGACCAGTGCCCGAGGTTACGATCAACGGGCGATCGGTTCCGGCGAGAGCTTCGCCGAGCGTTACGATTGCTCGCTTATCCGTTTCGGCAGCGGCGGGAAAATTCGCGAAATCATGGACGAATGCGGTGTGAATAACGCCGTCGGATTCAGCGGCTGCCCTGCGTAAACTCTCGAGATCGTCGAGCGAACCGCGCCAGATCTGAGCCCCTGCTGCACTCACAGCGTCAGCGGCACTCTGCGAGCGAGCGAGACCGAGCACGTGATGGCCTGACTCGATCAATTCTCGTACGGTGGCCGAACCAATGAAGCCGGTCGCGCCGGTGACAAAAATACGCATGATCAGGCGTTCTGCGCTGCTGCGATACGGTCTAAAGCAATACGAATGATTCCAGCAACCGGAACGGCCAGCACCATCCCCAGAATTCCGAGAGCTTCGGCGCCTACAACGATCGAGATAAATATCACGAGAGCCGACACGCCGACGCTCTTCCCGACAATGATCGGCGCCAGAACGCGCCCCTGTGCCTCGAAAACGAGAATAAACAAACCGAGCACGATCAGCGCCCTCACCGGTCCGGCGGAGACGAGCGCCACCACGAACATGGGAATGCCGCCAACGAACTCGCCGAGGATGGGAATGAGCGATGCTACTCCGGCTACTACCGAAAGCAATAGCGCGTAGGGTACTCGCATGATCAGCAAGATCGCCATCGCCGCGAGTCCGATGATTAACGCGAGAAGCACCTGTCCCCGAACGAAACCAGCAATGACGGCGTCCGCCTCGACGATGAAGCTGAGAGCGCCTTCTCGCAGTCGTTTTGGAAGTAGTCGCACAAAGCCGGCGCGGATGCGCTCGACATCGGTCACGAAAAAGAAGGTCAGGGCAAGCACCAAGAGGAGATCGATGAAAAACGTCGCCGTTCCGCGTAGTATTTCGAACGCTTTTAGGCCTAGCATTGCACCCATGGCGCCGGCGATCGCGCCGGCCCGGGCGACATTCGCCAGAACAAAGGTACGCAGCTCCGGCGGCAGGTGGCGTAGTAGCGAACTCGAGCTTGGATTCGCAGCCTGTTGCTCGAGCGATTGTAGCGCAGCAGGAAACGCCCTCGAGAGCTCTACTGATTGTTTGGCAATGGCCGGTGCGAGGTAAGCGACGGCCAGCGCGATGATTAAGAGCAAGACGATGTAGACGATCAACACCGCAAGCGCTCGCGGCATTCGGCGGCTCAAGATTCGAACCGGCGGATAGATCATATATGCAAAGAGTACGGCCACAACGATTGTCGTTAGAACATTGTGTATGCGGGCCGCCGCAAGTCCAGCCATCCATGCGAGCACGCCGATGCCGATGAACACACTCACGACGATCAGCGCGCGCAACCATCCATCCGCACCGCGCGAAGAGGCACCCGACGAAGACAAAAGCTCTATCCTTTAAGTATCTTAACGATGAGGGCAGCCAGGCCAACAGCAGGGTCGACGCATGCCCTTTCGCATTTTGTCAAGGCCGACTGAAATACGACGCTTTCGCGTGTCCTCTTTTTTGGCCGAAGTAACCCAGCAGATCCATTCATTACGCGCTAGCGGTGTAATGTCGGCCCACACGCCCCCGGCGATAGTGTCAGCGTCGATTGCTTTGCGAAAATCCACCGGCATTCGATGGACCATCCCGGGCGCGCGTTCTTGTTTCTGCGTCACTGGGGCTTTAAGTTCCCGTAAACTCGCTCGTCGCCATGCCGACGGCGGTCTGCCAAAGATACATCTGGTTTCCGTCAGGATCTTCCAAGCTCGCAAACTTGCCGGCGTCGGCTTCAGTGATCGAGCCTTTGATTGAGACGCCCTTCTGGCTGAGGCGCGCCACAACCGTTTCGATTGGCTCGTCGATCTCCAGTCCGAGTGCCATCGCACCTTTGGTGCCCGGGGCTGGATACTGTGGCGACGCCGGGTGCAGCCCGATCGTCAATCCCTTCCCCGCCTCGACGGTCGCCCACGCGTCGCCGAATCGGTTCGTTAGCTTGAGGCCAAGCGTGCCCGTATAAAAGTCGATCGCTGCGTCCATGTTAGAAACGAAAATCGTTGCGTTGCCGCCCGAAATCATCGTTGTTCTCCTTCGTCAGAGCACAATAATGCGCTATTTGGTGTAGAATGAAAAGAGCCAAGCGGGAGGACCACTTATTGAAGGCGCACACCGACGAAGGTTGCTCGTGAACGCGAACAAGGCGCTTTGGGAGCGGGGCGATTTTACGCGCATCGCCCGGCTGATGCGGGATGCGGGGCAGAAATTCGTCGATCGGCTGGACGTCACGCGCGGTATGCAGGTTCTCGATGTCGGTTCGGGCGACGGCACGACAGCGCTACCGGCGGCGGAACGCGGCGCGAATGTGCTGGCCGTCGACATCGCCAGCAATCTTGTCGAGGCCGGTGCGCGGCGAGCTCGCGAAGCCGGCCTGACAAACCTGCATTTCGAACAAGGCGATGCTTGCGACCTGAGCGGGATTCCCGACGACCGGTTCGATCTCGCAATAAGCGTCTTTGGCGCGATGTTCGCGCCGCAGCCCGATGCGGTCGCGAAGGAACTCGTTCGGGTGGTAAAGTCCGGCGGCCGGATTGCGATGGCGAATTGGATCCCAGGCGATCCGACTCTCGTCGCGCAGATGCTCGGCGTCGTCGTCAAGTATGCACCGCCGCCTGCGGGCGCCGTCAGCCCGATGAGGTGGGGCGAGCCTAGCGTCGTAGCCGAACGATTCGCCAAGGCAGGTATCGCCGAAGCCGACATCCACTGCGAACGCGAAGTCACGAGCATTTGCTATCCTGGCGAGCCGGCCGAACTACTGCAGACGTTCATCGAATACTACGGGCCGGTAATGAACGCGTTCGATGTCGCTCGTGCGAATGGGGCGGCGACGCAACTTGAAGCTGAATTGCGCGAGTTGTTCGAACGGTGTAACGAAAGCGGGTCTAGCGAACGGACCGAAATTCGACCCGCCTATCTCCGCGTCGTCGTCGACGTGTGATCGATCGTTTTTCGCTGCGATTACTGCTCCTTCGCCCACTGCGCCTTGAGCGCGTCAATAGTCGGACGCGGTTCCAGAGTATCAATGTACTTGCGGGAGCTGATCTTTAGCCCGTTGAGGCCAAACCAGGCATGGTCGTACGCGCATCCGGGAAAATGCCCGGTGAAGACGGCGTCTCCGACGTGCGTGTTTCGATAGGACGGATTGTTCGGATCTGCCTTCCACCATTCGTCGGTCCACTCAAAATAGAACCCGCCCGATACCGTGCCGTCACTGCTGAACGAATTGTACATCAGCGTGTTGTTGTTGGTGACGAGATCGACAAGGCCGTTCATGCCGGGGTTGCCGGAATCGGGAAGTTCTGCGGCATGACGGTTGAGCGGACCAGCCTCTCTGTCGGGCACGCAGTATCCGACGCCGTGCAGGGTGTTCGGATGGAAGTACGTGTTCATCAAGTCGGGGTGATAGGAGGCGGGTGCGCCGTACTCTGTCAGTACAACGGGTTTCTTCGTGTCGCGCTGGATCTCGGAGAATAGGCCGGTGAAGGTACGTCCACGATAAGGATTGTCTCCCCACACGTCGACCTTCGCGCCGTACTTCTCACCATAATAGACGGCAGCAAGGTGATCCACGCCGCCTTCCTGGACGATTGAATCGACATCCGACGTTGCCACGAGCTTGTCGGGATGGCCACCGGCTTTGAAGCCGGCGCGCGCGGCATCGGCGATGCGGTTGAAGTTCTTCCACCACGTCGCATCGGTCCACCACGGCGGTTTAACGATCTCGTTGCTAATGATGACACCCATGACCGCCGGATACGCTGCATACTTTTCGGCGAGCGCGCGGTACTGATTCGCCAGGTCTCTTGTGGCATTTTCGTTTGTCAAAGCTTTCCCGTCGAAATAAACGGTGAGGAAAACGAAGATTGGGTCGTTGCCGTTATTCCATGCGGCATTGAGCCAGTTGGTAATCGGTCCCGGCCCTTGCGGCGGCGGCTTGTCGTACGGGGGCGGGACGACGTTATAGACATGGACCGCGTTGACGCCCATCGCGCGGAGCGCTGGAAGGTCACGTTCCCAGATCCCAGAGTTTCCGTTGCGCAAAACGTCGTCCAGACCGGGCGGATCTGAAACGCCGTTGCCGATCGGCGTTGGGCTATAGGACACGCCTTTGACGTAAAACTTTTTTCCGTTGAGCAAAATGTAGCGCCCGCTTACCGTGAACGCGGTGCCGTTGCTGCTTAGGTGCTTGGCGCTCTGCAGGGCGGTCGCGGGTAGGCCGGGCTGCTCTTGAGTGCTTCCGCTTTGCCGGAGAGTGCAACCGGCGAGTACGACCGCAGCAGATCCGACGCCAGTGGCGTAACGGCTCACATCCGAGAATTTCACGTGTGTTTTTCTCCGAATAGCAAAAGTAGGCGCACGAGTACAACGCCAGCAGAGACCTTTGACGCCGTGACCTGTACGCCTTTTGCGCTTCTGCTCTTGCAGTACTATGCCGGCGAGGTCGAGCGCGTGCGGCGAAGCAACGGAGGCAATGCCGGGCCTAGCATGGCGGCGTTATAAATGTCGCGCGCCGTATCGGCGGGCTTCCAGGCGTCGCTCGGTGCCGTGTTGGCGAGTAGCGCGATCGCGTCGCCGGTCGACGGCACGAGGAAGTTCACGGTGCCGTAGCCGGCGAGGGTGCCGCCGTGCCAGACGGCGCCGCTGGGTTCCACGAACCAGCCATAGGCATAATGCGTGTGCGCCGGCCCGGTCAGCGTCGGCACTTCGAACATTTTGCGCACCGATGCACGCGAAAGGATTGTGGCGCCGATCAGCGAGCGATTCCAGCGCTGCATGTCTCCTACGCTGGAAACCAGGTTGCCCGACGCAAACGGCCGATCGGCCGCGGTTGGCGGAGCCGGTTCCCAACGGTTTTTTTCGAGCGCATAACCTTGGGCGAAGTCTTCTCCCGGCTGCGAGCCCAACACGTACGATGAAGTCATGCCGAGCGGCCGGAAAAAGTTTTCCGTGATGAACTTTCCGTAAGGCGTCCCGGAGACGCGTGAGACAACCGCGCCGACGAGGTCGTATCCGCAGTTGCTGTATGCGAAGTGGCTTCCCGGTGCAAAATCGACCTTGCGCCGGTTGAGATTCATGATTAGCGTGGCGTCGTCAATGCGTCCGGCGATTGGTGTTTCGCACGCTGCGTCATCCGCGGGAACGCCGGCCCGCATCGTCAACAACTGAGTAAGCGTCATGTGCCGCGCGTCGATGTAACCGGGAAGATAGCGAGAGAGGGGTGCGTCCAGCGAAACGCTACCGCGTTGCTGCAATAAAAAAATCGCGGCTGCGGCGAACTGCTTACTCACCGAAGCTAGCGCGCAGCGGGTCGATGGTCGCATCGGAAACTTCGGAGCAAGGCTTCGAACTCCGAAAGCACCCTCTGCGAGTGTCGCGGTGGCGTTGCCGATCGAATAGCTGACGCCCGGCACGGCGCCGTCCTGCACCAGCCGCCGCACTATTCGTTCCGCAGCAGCTCGCTGGCGCACGCTGAGCGCGCCGGACCCAGCGTAGGCGATTGCCGTGTTCGCCGCAAAGGGGAACGCGGCGAGCAACGACGCGAAATCACGCCGTGAGATCGATGTCACCGCACGATCACCGTCAGCGGCGGTATGTCCAGCGCCGGATTCAGCATGTTATGTATTCGTGCAGCCAAATTTTCTGGATCGAAGTAGCCACCGTCGCGGACATTGCCGATGATGGCGATGGTGTAGCCATCGCTGAAGAGAACGTTGGTCGATTCGAACAGGAACGTATGGCCGCCGTGCCAACGCACCGACGGATAGGGCCGCATCCAGCCCATCGCGTAGACCGTCGGTCCGCCGTCGCTGAGGTTCTTCAGTGAAGGAAAACGCGGATCGGTCTCCTTGATCGTGGTGATCTTGCCATCGCCAGGGACGGTAAACATCGTTCGCAGTGATGCGGCGTTCAGAATTTTTCCGCCGAGGAGAGCTGAATCCCATTTCAAGAGATCTAGCGGCGTCGAGATCATATTGCCGGTTCCGAAGGCGAAGTCCGGGTTCATCTCCGCGCGCGATTCGAATGGCTGGCCCGGCTTGAGGTGTGCGTAGCCTTTAGCCATACCGGGCGGCGCGCTGCCGAAGGTTGCGCTCGACGTCATGCCGAGCGGCGCAAAGATGCGTTGGCGCAAAAATGTGAGATACGGTTTGCCGGAGACCCGTTCGACGATCAGTCCCAGGAGGTTATAGTTCGTGTTGGTGTAGACCATGTGCTTGCCCGGGGCGTACATCAGCGGCAGCTTGTTTAGATTGGCCAGCATTGCGCTGCGCGAGATGGGCTTGGTGAGCTCGTCGCCGTAGATCGCCGGGTCGTTGTCGGAGATGCCGCTGACCATGTTGAGCATTTGACGCAGCGTGATCTCAGATCCAAGGCGATATTCGGGTACGTACTTAGAGACCTTGTCGTCGATCGAGAGCCTACCCTCTTGTGCGAGCATCAGGATGCAGGCGGCCGTGAATTGCTTGGTGATCGAGCCAATCGCTTGCGGCGTCGTGACGCGCATCGGCAACCGGCCGGAGATATCGCGCAGTCCGACGGCATTCGTGTAAATCGTTCGGCCGTTTTTCGCGATGGCGATCGCCATGCCGGGGACGATACGTTCGTCGACCTGCTTGCGGACGAGTGCATCGATTCGAGTACCCACCCCAAGATGCGTCTCTGCCCCATCGGTAACGCCAGTGGGGCTCAACGACAGCAAAATTGCGATCCAAAGGCATACGCCTATGCGGCCCGTCATAAACGCAGTTTTTCCGCCGCATCGGCCTGTTCCCTCAGGGCCACTCCCGGCGTTGTGGAGCGCCAACAGGCGCGCGCCGTAGGATGCGGTGCCCGATCAGATTATGACGTTTAACCACGCTCCCAAGCGGTTATAAGCTGACCCCACACGCTTTGATCTGCTAGAAGGGGAATCATCGTGAGCAAAACGCTCGATGACCTGTTTTACGAGACACTCCGCGACATGCTTTATGCTGAAAAGAAAATCTTGCGGACCCTGCCAAAACTCGCGAGGGCCGTCAATTCCAACGAACTGCGTGACGCGTTTATGCATCACCGCGATGAGACCGAAGGTCAAGTAGAGCGTCTCGAAGGCGTTTTCGAACTGATCGGCAAGTCGCCGCGCGGAAAAACGTGTGATGCGATCGACGGCATACTTGAGGAAGGCAGCGGCATTATGGAGGACTTCAAAGATAACCCGGCGTTAGATGCCGGCGTCCTTGCAGGTGCTCAAGCCGTTGAGCATTATGAGATCTCTCGATATGGGACGTTGATCACTTGGGCCAAGGAGCTCGGCTTATCGGAGGGGGCGACCCTAATGGCAACCACTTTGGAACAAGAGGTAAATGCCGACAAGCTTCTTACGAAGATCGCCGTGAGAGCTGTCAACGAGGCCGGCCGCGCTAAGCGCTAGGGGAGCTAAAATGTTCCAAGAGATCGAAGGCATGATCCAAAAAGCTGCGAGCGGAGAAATCGACCAGCAAACAGTGAGCCAGGGCGCGGACCAGCACGTCAACTCGATGGATTCAAATGAATTGGCACAGCACGTGCAGATCGCGGCAAATAACGCTCAGCAAAGTGGAAACGGCGGCTTGGCGCAGCAATTGGTCAATCTCGTCGAGACGCAGCGTTCGAATCCCGATGCCCTCAAGAGCGGCATCATTAGCCTGATAAGCAACAACCCTCAGATCCTCGCGCATTTCGCGCCGAGCTTCGCACAGGGAATTCTTAATCCGACGCGCTCAGGATGACGTGAGCTAGTCAACGGCGGCCGTTGATATTGAATCGTCCAGCGCATATGCGATTGCCGATTGGGTGTCCATGGAGGCGCCGCGCAGGCAGGCCGACGCAAACGCGGAATCTTCCAAGCCGGCACGAGCCTCCGACGCGATACATTCATAGTGCTGCGCATCAATCGGAAAAATGGCAACGTCGCCGGACTGCAGTATCCTGCGTGCAGCTTCGATCAAAACCGCCGCGCGCATCGGGCGCCGATAGCGCAGGGCCAGCTCGGCAAAGCTTCGTATGCACGCGGCAACCTTGGCCTGATCCCGCAGTTGCTCGAACGTCGGCAACGCTCGACTCAGAAGTACCGCGGCCCGGCCGTAGTCACCCTCGACGAAAGCGGCCTCCGCGAGGTGGAGTAGCGCGCTCGCCTCGTTCAGTCGGTCGGAGAGCGTTCGGCTGAGTCTAAGATTTTCGGCAAAGTGCGCCTTGGCGGCTGCGACGTCGCCCTGCTGAAGTTCGGCCATTCCGAGATTATTGAGTACGGTGACAACGTTTTGTTCGTCGCCGACTTCACGCATCAGCGCGAGGGATTGGGTCCAAGCCGCCGTCGCTGCGCCCCAGTCACCTTGCTGCTTCGCCAGCAAGCCGAGATTGTTCAAGGCCGCCGCAATTCCAAATACATCGCCAATCTTACGCTGCAAGGCGAGGCTCTCGGCATGGTAGCGACGCGCAACGTCGAGATGCCCCTGTTCCTGTTCTACTACGGCAAGGTTGCCCAATGCTGCCGCAGCACCCCAATCGTCGCCGAGTCGAGAATATTCGCCGATACTTTCTGCGAGCAACGCTTTTGCTCGTTCGAACTCGCCGCAGTAGTCGGCAATCGTGCCTGCCTCTTTGAGGGCGTGCGCCAAAGCATGGCGATCGGAAAGCGAGCGGGATATCGCAATACTCTCATCGATAAATCCTTGCGCTTGTCGGTGGGCAGATTGGCTTCGCGCAAGGGTGGCCGACGCTAAGAAAAGCTCCGCGCGTACGCCGGGCGGCAGACCTCCCCCGATTGCCGTCACGCGCTCGAGATAGTGACGGCCTTCGGAAAAACGACCCCGATGCCGCCAGAAGCGCCATAGCGACGTACATAATGTTGCTGCACGCTTAGCATCTCCATTGTTGATGGTTGCGTCAAGCGCCATGGCAAAATTATGATGATCTCGTTCTATTGCCCTAACTGTGGCGTCGTCCATCATCGTCGATTTCGCTAGCTGTGAGGCTTGCGCAACGAAATACTCCGCATGACGCCGAGCTATAGCATCCGCTCCCTCACGCGCCAATCGTTCTCGCGCGAACTCGCGGATGGCTCGAAGCATTACGTAGCGCGGTTCGCTGGTATCGTCACTCGATCGCTTCAAAAGGCTTTTGTCGATCATGGCCCCAAGGCCGTCGGCAATATTTGTGACGTCATCACGGCGGTCGCCCTGGACGTGGACCGCGGCGTTGAGCGCGAAATCGCCCGGGAAAATCCCGAGTTGCGAGAATGTGCTGCGCTCCGCTTGCGTCAGACTGTGGTAACTCTCCGCTATGGCGCCGCGTAGGATACGCTGGCGGGGCGGCAGATCGACGGGTCCACTGTCGAGCATGGATAAGCTCGATTGCCCCATCCGCTCGTCCAGCTTCTCGGCGAGCGTCTGCGCAGACTGCGTTTGCATATGACCCGCGACAAGTTCTATCGCCAAAGGCAACCCTTCAAGTGCAACGCAGATCGTGGCTACGCCAACCGCATTGTGCTCGTGCAAGGCAAACTCTGGCGCCACCGATTTCGCCGCTTCGGCAAATAGCGCGACGGCCGGATTGATCGCCAACTCGGTAATAGGCGGCAGCGCATGGAGATCGGGTACGCAAAGCGACGGCACGGCAAAGTTTCGCTCCCCACGGAGATGGAGCGGCTCGCGGCTGGTAGCGATCGCCGCGAGTTCGGGGCAACGTACTAACAGGTCGGCTACAAACGATGCCGCCGGCAAGACATGTTCGAAGTTGTCGAGGATAAGCAGTACTCGCTTGCCGTGCAACGCCCGCGCTAGACTTTCGGCATTTGAACCCGAAGGTGCCGCATCCGCCTTCACAGTCCGAGCGACTTCATCCGCGACGACATCGGCATGCTCAATGGAATCGAGAGCGATAAACCACACGCCGTCCGGAAACGCTGTTTGCATGGCCCACCCGGACTGGATAGCTAGTCGCGTTTTTCCAATTCCGGGGGGCCCGGTGAGCGTGATCAGCCGCGTGCCGCTGGTGACGATGCCGACGATGTCCGCGACCACATCTTGTCGCCCAATCAGCGCGCTTAGAGGCGTAGGTAAATTCGTAGGCGCAGCGGTGTCGCCTATACGCGCGGCGCCGTTAGCCCGCCCTTGCGCGGCTCGGTTGACTGGCCGCGCGCGAGCGAGTGCTAGAAAGCTCGCTCTTTCTGCCTCATGCACGTTAAGCCGATCCGCTAACAGCGCCGCAACCTCGCGCGACGGGCGCCGTTGCCCCGCTTCAATCTTTCGAACCGTAAATGTGGAACAGGAAACTAGCTCGGCGAGAGCCTCTTGCGTCAGGTCGAGCGACTGGCGCAATTGCCGAAGTTTGGCACCAAAAGTGGCCGGTTCGCACGGGTCAAAGGCCCTAGTGTCCATAGGATGGCGCCTAAATCATTCGATGGCGGCCGTTGACGTACTCTCGGGCCACTTCTCAGCGGGGAGCGGCGATCCGACGCGTATTTCAAAGAGATTGAACTCAATTCAGAGCCGCACAAGCGAGCGCTCTTTTCCCTGACGATGGCGCCTGGATCCGAGGTAATACAACTTTTTGTACCGCTTTTTGGGTCGGTCGCCGTGTCGCTTTGATCTTCTTTCCACGCTTCGAAACCGATAGAGTGCATTTTAATTCCTAGTCTGCTACAGTCAGGAGTTTTAATGAAACGGTACGAACTTGCTCTCACTCTCCTCTTATCGTCCGGCCTCGCCGCCTGCTCTGGTGGGATGCAATCGGCGTCGCCATTGCCGCAAAGCGGCTCGCAACTTCAACTCAGTGGGCTGAGCGCGCTCGACAGCGCGCTCGTTCTTCGATCACAAACCGACAACGCGAAAAGTGCCTCGTGGGCGGAAACATACTTCAACGCCGCCCATACGGGATTCAATCCTGCCGAAAAGACGCTTTCCGCGTCGAACGTCAACGGACTCAAAGAGCTCTGGGGCTATGATACCCCCGGCACAAACATTCTGGCGTTTGCGGTCGACAAAGGCAATGTTTTTGTGCTTCGAGGAGATTACTCGATCGATGCAGTCAGCGGCACCACGCATCAGAAGATCTGGAGCGTCGCCAATCTCGGCGCCTCAGTGAACCAGCCAACGTTGGCTACCGCCTACGGGCTGGTCTTCGTCCCGTGCGCCGACACAAACGATAACGGCGCGGGTATCTGCGCACTTTCGGAGACGAGCGGAACGCTTGTCTGGAAAGTCGCGCACGGCTATTCATGCGGTGGCTCCGCTCTTGCCGACCCCTATGTTTACGACAGCGGCGTCATCTACGCGCCTTGGGGTCAGTGTGGTTTCCATGGGATGTTCGCGATAAACGCAAAGACGGGGCAAACGATCTGGGGCTACAATGGGTACTATGCCGCTGGACAGGGGTCGGCTCCCGCCGTCGGCAAGGGGCTAGTCTACTATAACTGCAGTTTCAGCAGCAACAACGACGCCGGCGTGTGCGCCTTGAACCAAAGCACCGGTGCGCTCGTATGGTCGGTTGCATATCCTCAGAGTTGCCAGCCGTGCGAAGTCACCCCCGCGTTCACCTACAACAAGGGAGTGCTTTACGAGCACATGATCTTCTGGGATAGCAGTACGGGACAAGTCATCGCGCTCAATGCGACGTCGGGCAATCAAATCTGGCAGGGACCGGTGGAGCAGGGTTATCAAGGGCCGTCGTGGCCGGTGGCTTTTGCGGCGGGCGCACTCTACGACAGCGGTACGGACGACGTTCTCTATCGCCTCAATGCCAAGAACGGTAAGGCGGTGTGGTCGCAGAGTTTCCGAACAAACGGCAGCCCGCCGAGCGTCGCCAACGGCGTCGTCTATCATAACGGAGGGGCGCCAGTAAGCGGCGGCAATGCCTTCCTGACGGCGTACGACGCCACCTCCGGAAAGGTCTTGTGGGCCGATACTCAAGATAACAACGGCACGGTCAATCCGCCACCCGTTGTGCTCAACGGTACCGTCTACGGTGCATCGGCGAATGGTTCGTGTCAGCTCTGCGTCTACGGCCTTCCCTCGCACGACCGTTGGCGCGGGGCAGCGGTTTCAGCAAGCAAACACTGATTCAAGACCACACCGAGCGTCTTGAGCAAATCGAACGGGCCGCGGCATCCACGCTGTCGGCCCGTCTGATTTACGGCTTTGTTCAGATCGGTTTGCGCCTGCAATTCGCTTCCGCGCGCTTGAGCGAACATTGGAACGCGCACTAAGGGACGCGCCGAATGCGGCGGAAGGCTTGCATTAGCGGCTCCTCGATCTTGTGGAAGCCCGCGATAAGTGGCCGTTGCCATGATTTTTCCCGCGTGTAGCCCTCGTCGAGATCCCAAAGCGCGATATAGAACGCATAACGACGGGGAAAGCTTTCCGACCACCGGCGGACTCGCCCCTCATCGAAGCCACGCGCGCGCAAAGCGGCGAGCACGCTGAGGTCATCCGGCTCTCTGCGAACGAGCGATACGAATTCGCCGGTGGAGATATTCAACATTTTGAGTAACGCGGCATCGACTGGTGAGTGGCCGATGAGATAGGCGCCTAGCGTGCCACGTTGACTCATGCGCGCTTTCTCGATCATCCGCGGCAACCAGCGGATTCCGTCGACCTCGACGTTCCACCGAGGCGGAATGGGCTTCACGGCGGGGCCTGTCAGTGCGACGGCGGAGCGACGGCCGGAAAGATGTCGACCATGTTGCCGGCGCAACCGGGAATGGCGATAACCAATGCTAGGCAGAGAGCAAAAGTTGCGCAGACGCTACGCATAATTCTTTTTTCGCCAGGACGCGCAAGGACCCCCGCAGCTCACCATTCTCACGGCGATCGGCCATGGAACGCGAAACATTGCCTGGTAGAGCGCTCTAGTAAGGAACATGAGGAGCCGGTCCGCCAGGATCGCCGGGGTACTCTATCTGCTCTCCGTTGTGGTCGGATGGTACTTTTTGCGTTACCTTCCCGACCGGTTCATCGCAGATGGAGACGCCGTCGCAACCGCGCACAACATCGCTGCCAACGCCTCATTTTTCCATGTAGCGATCGCCGGTGATCTACTCCTAGGAGTCTTGTGGCTTGCCGTCGTGCTCGCGCTTTACCGGGCTCTCGAAAACGTTGATCCGTTTACGGCCTTGTTGATGCTGGTGTTGGGCGCATATATGCAAGTGCCGCTCTATTTCGTCAACGCCGCTAATTACGCTGGCGCACTGTTCTTCGCGACTGATACGAGCGTTCTCGCCGCATTCCCTGAGGGGCAACGGAGTGCGCTTGTGATGGCGTTCATCCGCTTTCATCACATTCAACTGCTTGCGAGCTTCGTGTTCGCAGGCCTGTGGCTTTTCCCGCTCGGCATATTAGTTTGGAAATCGCGCGTGGTGCCGCGATTCCTCAGTGTGTGGCTGATCCTCAATGGCTTTGCATGGCTCGCTGTGGTGCTTGCCGGGTTCCTCGCGCCGCAGTACGCGTCGAGCGTTGGAACCCTGGCCATTCCGTTTGAGCTAGGCGAGATCCTCACCGCCTGCTGGTTGGCGATCGCCCCACGGGGAGAACGAACACCACTATAAGGGCTTCCTGCGCGTGATACAATATTCGCAATGAAATCGATGTCGTTTTCGACTACCGAATTCGAGCGATACGCGAAAAGGACGCGCCGCCAAGCCTTCCTCGAAGAGATGGATCGGCTTTTGTCTTGATGTCTAGGAAAGTATTCCGAACGGTCGGCATCGCTCTGTTCCTATCCTTCGGATTTTCGGTACCGTCAATGGCTGGGCCGCCCTACCAAACCGACGACCCCGTACCTACAAGCTATCGAGGCTGGGAGATTTACACCGGCGTGCAAGATGAAAACGCGCAAAACGGCACTCAGGCGGATGCGCCGTTTGCGGAATTTAATTACGGCCTGCTGCCAAGCGTGCAATTTTCGTTTTCTATGCCGTTCTCATTTATGAACGGCCCAGGTGAGGTGTCTCATTGGTCGGCTGGCGACTTCGAGGTTGGCCTCAAATATCGCTTTTTGCAGGAAACGGATTCGCGCCCGCAAGTCGCATTCTATCCTTCCATCGAAATGCCGACGGGCAACGGCGACTACACGAAACTGTTGTTACCAATTTGGGCTCAGAAGACGACGGGGCGTACGAGCGTGTTCGGGGGTGGGGGCTGGGAGCGAAACCCGGGTTTCGGCAACAGGAATTTCTGGAGTGGGGGGATTGCAGTTACGCGCCAATTCTCAAAAGTAATCAATGCCGGGTTTGAGATGTATGGGAATACGACCGAGGCCGCGATTGGAAAGGGGAGCGTTAGTGCCGGAGTTGGCATTAACGACGATTTCTCGGACGTCCATTCAGTCGTGTTATCTGTTGGAACGTCGGTGCTCGGCCAACGGGGTTTGCATGTGTACGGCGCATATGAGTTCCGGCTGGGCTCTGAGGCAGGAAAATAGCGCCGTCATGGGGTTCGTGACCGCACGTTCTTCACGCACCGAGCTCATCGGACGTGAACGTGAGGCCGAGGAGCTCAACGCACATCGTCGCAAGGCCGCCGAAGGGCACGGACGCATCGTGCTCGTCGCGGGCGAAGCCGGTATCGGAAAATCGCGACTTCTGCGACACTTTACCGCAGGCGTTTCGAGCGGCCGCGCGGTGCTCGTACAATCGCGCTGTGTTGAGTTCGTACAAACGCCTCTAGGCCCGCTACACGATGTTCTACTGCAGCTCGAACGGCACGTCGATGCGCCCCGGGACGCCGCGGTGCGATCATTGATCGAACGACTGATGTTCGAACAGAGGGCCGATACCATTGCGCCTTCCCCAGCTGGCTGTTCCCTTTTTGAGTCCGTGGACGCCGCTTTTGCGCGTTGTGCATCACGCCTTACGGCCGTCTTGCTCATCGAAGACATTCATTGGGCCGACCGTTCGACGTTAGCGTTTCTCGCGTATGCCGCCGAGCGAATTGAGAGACGTCGGATGCTCATTGTTGCGACGTATCGTTCCGACGAGATCGGCGCCGGCCATCCCGCCTTGGCGGAGTTCGCGGCCCTGCTCTCGAGAAACGCCGTCTCGAGCATAACCCTAGCGAGACTCAGTGAACGCGCAACCAGCGCACTCATCGAACAAGGGCTCCCGCAGAACGGTTCGCTTTCGTCCGCGACGATTGCGGATATCGCGCGGCGCAGTCAGGGTAATCCGTTCTTCGCCGAGGAGCTTCTCAAAAGCGCGCTTGACGGCTACACCGGTTCTTGCGGAGAGATCCTGCCGCTCTCGATTCGCGGCGCGGTGCTGGCGCGCGCCGCTCGGCTTTCTCAAGGGGATCGCCAGATCTTATCGCTTGCGGCCGTTCTCGGCGAGCATTTTTCGGTCCACCGACTGATTGCATTAAGCGACGGCGACCGAGAAGCGGTACTTGGCGCACTGGAGCGGGCGCGCGGGCTGTCGCTGGTTTACGACGAGGCCGGCGCCCGCGGCGAAGTTGCGTTCCGGCATGCGTTGACGCAAGAGGTGTTGTACGGCGAACTCATTGCCGAGCGCGCACGTCCGCTGCACGAAGCCATCGCCCTCGAGCTCGAGAGCAGATCCGATCGTAACGCCATGAGCGCGGAACTGGCGCACCATTGGCGCCGGGCGGGCGAGTTGCAACGCGCCGCCGCGTACGACGAACTCGCCGGCGACCAGGCAGCGGCGATTGGCGCGTTCGCCGACGCAATACTTTACTACGAACGTGCCCTTGGGGTCCGTCGGGACGCTCCTGCCGATCTCGAACATAAACTTGGCGTCGCATTAGGAGCACTCAACCAACTCGCTGCTGGGATCGAACACTTGCGACATGCGGCCGACTTGTACTTGCGTTGCGATGACTTCGACGGATTTGCAAAGAATGCGTCCGCGCTCGGAGCGCAATTGTATAACTCCGGCAATCCGGAGGCGGCAACTACCGTCTACCGGTACGCCGTCGAGACGCTCGAACCCAAGTTGGGATCAGACGCGTTAAACTTGCTGCGCGCGCGCATTGCGTACAACTGCGTCGCCTCGTTGGACTTCGAATCGGCACGGACATTTGCCGACGAACTGCCAGAAACGATCGCGCATCCTTTCGTGGCCACGAATGTTTATCAGACGCGTTCCAAGGTCGCGGCAATGCGCGGAGAAATAGACCTCTGGCGCCGCAATGCGGTCGCGGCGGTGGAATCCGCGCGCCGAATCGCCGACGACGGCGCGAGCCTGCGCCACGCGCACACCCAAGCGGCGCTCGATGCGATCGCTTTAGGCGAAATCGAATGCGCCCGAGAGCATCTCACTGCCGCATTGCTCGTTCAACGCGACGGTAAATCTCCGCTGCCGTTGCCTCTTGCGGTATCCTCTTTCGAACATACGCTGCGCGGCGACTTCGCCACCGCTGCGGCGCTGTTGGAGGCGGCCAGCAGCGTATCGGATCAGGCATACGCGATCCAAGTTCACGTGAAGAGCGCAAGCTTCGCCCTGGGAATTTGCTCCGGCGACGAGACGAGAATGCGCAGAGACGATGCCGAGTCCTTTCTGCGGTACGGCGTCAACCATGGGATGAAACTTGCCATCGGTTTGCTCGGCGGCCCCTATGCGTGGGTATTGGGCCTGCGCGGTGAAGTGCAGGAGAGCGCGGCATGGATTTCGCAAATCGCTGCCGTCCTTCCGGGGCCGCACCGGTTCATGTTCGCCTATCTCGCCGCGGCGCAATTCGGTAATGCCGATGACGTGCGCAAGATGCGCCAACAGCTGCTCGCCGCGGCGCGCCCACAGGATCCGGTCAATGCGGCCGTTCGCGGGCTCTTCGATGCGTTTGCCGCGAAGCGAGGAATCGTGAAGGTCGACGTCCGCACCTCCGCGCTGGGCGCGGGCGCTGCGTTCGAGGGAATCGGCTGGCGGTGGTTTGCGGCGCGCAGCTACGAGCTCGGCGGCGAATCGGGACGGGCGCTGGAGACGTATCGATCGTTGGGCTCGAGTCGGGATTCACGGCGACTCGAAAGCGAAACATTTGGCGTCTCCTCCTCCGCGCTGTCGTCACGAGAGATGGAGGTCGCGCAGCTCGTCTCGTCGGGCCATTCGAACGAAGAAATCGCACAAATCTTACACATCAGTCCCCGTACCGCGGAGAAGCACGTATCGTCGGCATTGCGAAAATTGAATCTGCGATCGCGCGTGCAACTCGGGCGAGTGCTTACGCGATCGCAGCATTTCACGGCGTAACCGCTATTTCGGAACCTCCCAAACCGTGCCGGAACCGGTGCGCGCTGAATCGGCGCTGGTACCATAGAACGTGTTCTGAAGCAGTAAGGGCGATCCGTAGAACGCATTGAGCGGATATCCGGTCGGCATCGAGGCCGTTGATATGAAATCGAAGACGATGTTATTTGGGCCGCCCGACGGGCTTTCGGAATAGAGCACACTGGAACACTGCGGCCCCGTACAGGGCGCCGTACCATATAGCAGGCCCCCGTCGACGATTAATGCGGATTGCGGAGTGCTCGCGTCAACCGTTGAGTTGCTGTCGGTGAAGCGGTTGAGCACCGTTTCTTTGCCGCCCGGCGTTACCTTGAAGATGACGCCGCAGCCGGCAAAGCCGCCGCAGCCTCCTTGTCCACCCGCAGAGGTCGTGCCGTAGAGCGCATTTCCAAGAACGACTAGGGCCGCCGCCGGATGCGCGCCGTCGGGCTCGGCCTGGAACGAGTAGACGAGGCTTTCGTTACCGGTAAGCGTGACCTTGAAGACCGCGCCGAGGCCATTGGCGCCGCCGTCTCCAGTGGTCCCGTAGAATGCGCCCTTATAGAACACGAGCGCGCTCGCGCCCGTTGAACTGTTCGAACCGCCGGTAAAGCTATAGAGAACGCTCTCGCCCGACTTCTTGCCCAGACTGTATTTAAAGATGCAGCCTTCGCCGTTGGCGCCGCCACGGTATGCCACACCGTAGAGAGCGTCTTTGCTCGGTACGTAGGTGAAGGTTGAATCCGGAGATTGGCAGTCGTTTTGCTTGCCGCCGAAACTGTAGAGAACTTTGTACGTGCCCGACGGCGTCATCGAAAAAATCGTGCCGTCGCCATTGGCGCCGCCATAGTAGGTGGTTCCGTAGAGCGTGCCTTTTTCGACCGTCAGCGTAGCATCAGGATTATATCCGTCACCGGAACCGGTCGGAAAACTATGCATGACGGTCTCCGACCCGCCCGTCGTAACGGAATAGACGGCTCCTTCGTTGTTGGCCCCGCCATTGTACGTGGTACCGTAGAGGGTAGTGCCGATGTTAACGATGCCAACCTCGGGGTTCGCCGCATCGGGCGTACCTTGGAACTCGTAAATTGCCGGATCGCTGGAAGACGATCGACCACGCCGGGACCCAAGCAACGACGAGTGTAGTCGAGAGGGTAACATCGAGAGACCAGCCGGCCCCGATGCGCTCGGCGGGGCGAATCCGGTCTGCGCGCAGCCGGCTATGCCGAAGGCGCACCCAAGCGCGAAGACTGTGAACCTGGAATTCATAGCGAAAAGCTCCTATTTAGAGAGTGCCTCTCAGCTAGTGTGCCTCACGCACGCGTTTGGGTCGATACGTAAAACTACTACTTTTCGGAAGGTCGTTGGCAGATGAATGTTCGGAACAGCGATCCCGCTCGGCGCTGCGTTGCCGTACGCGGCGCGCGGCAGCACAATCTCAAGAACGTCGAGCTCGATATACCGCGCGATGCACTGGTAGTCTTTACCGGCGTATCGGGTTCGGGTAAGTCGTCCCTAGCATTTAGCACCATCTACGCTGAAGCGCAACGACGCTATCTCGAGTCGGTGTCTCCGTACGCCCGCCGCCTGTTCCACCAAATGCCCGTTCCGGAAGTCGATGCTATTGACGGGTTGCCGCCGGCGGTGGCGCTACAGCAACAGCGCGGTTCGCCGACAACGCGTTCGTCTGTCGGCAGCGTGACGACGCTATCTAACCTGCTGCGCATGCTCTACTCGCGCGCCGGGGATTATCCCCCGGGCGCGAGCCATTTGGAAGCGGAGAGTTTTTCGCCCAACACGCCGGCCGGAGCGTGCCCGCGCTGTCATGGTTTGGGTCGCATTTACGATGCGACCGAAGCTTCGATGGTTCCGGACCCGTCGCTGACGATCCGCGAGCGGGCGATCGCAGCATGGCCGACGGCATGGCACGGGCAAAATTTACGCGATATCGCCGTGACGCTCGGGTACGACGTCGACCGTCCGTGGCGCGAGCTGCCAAAAAAAGATCGCGACTGGCTGCTATTTACCGAAGAGCAGCCCACCGTACCAGTGTACGCCGGGTTGTCCCCGGCACAGACGCGCCGCGCGCTCAAGCGTAAAGAAGAGCCGAGCTATCAGGGCACGTTTAGTGGAGCTCGCCGCTACGTGTTGCAGACGTTTGCCACTACCCAAAGCGCCCTGATGAAACGCCGGGTCTCCCAGTTTTTGGTGATTGCGGATTGCACAGCCTGTCACGGAAAGCGACTGCGCCCTGAACCGCTGCAAGTGACCTTTGGCGGAATGGACATCGCCGAGATGGCGCGCCTTCCGCTCAATCGTCTTGCCGTGATCTTACAGCGCCACGCCGGCTCGGAGAGTCGAAGCCTCAAAAGGCTGGCGCGGGAACATCCCGAGAAAGCGCTCGTGGTGCAGCGCATCGTCCAGGACGTCGAAGCGCGCTTGGCGGTTTTGATCGATCTGGGCCTGGGATACCTAAGCATCGAACGCAGCACGCCAACGCTCTCGCCAGGAGAGCTGCAGCGCCTTCGCCTTGCAACGCAGGTGCGCTCGAATTTGTTCGGGGTGGTCTACGTGCTCGACGAGCCCTCAGCCGGCTTGCATCCGGCCGACACCGAAGCGTTGTTGCGTGCGCTCGACGCACTCAAGGCATCGGGCAACTCGTTGTTCGTCGTCGAGCACGAGCTCGACGTCATCAGGCACGCCGATTGGGTCGTCGACGTCGGACCCGGCGCCGGTGAGGCCGGAGGCCGCATCGTCTACAGCGGACCGCTCAAAGGGCTTGCGCGCGTTGGGCTTTCCCAAACGCGCCCTTACTTATTTGGCGACAGCGTTCTTCCATCGCGCAAGCCGCGCGTCGCGAAGTCGTGGCTGCAGCTGACCGGCGTGACGCGAAATAACTTGCACGGCATCGACGTCTCATTTCCATTGGGTTTGTTTACGACGGTCACCGGTGTTTCCGGTTCGGGCAAATCCAGTCTGGTAAGCCAAGCGCTGATCGAGCTGCTCGGCGACCGCCTCGACCGGTCTAGGCAAGCCGGAGCGGACGATCAGGATGTGGTCGAGGGCCTGGAACGGGACGCGGCGGTGTCGAGCGGCGGCCGGATTGCGTCGGGAATGGAACGCGTCAGACGGCTAGTGCAAGTCGATCAAAAGCCGATCGGCCGAACGCCCCGCTCGAATCTAGCAACGTACACGGGGTTGTTCGACGGCGTGCGCAAGCTATTCGCCGCAACAAAGAAGGCACGTGCCCGGCGTTACGATGCGGGACGTTTTTCGTTCAACGTCGCTAAGGGGCGCTGCCCGACGTGTGAGGGTGAAGGTTTCGTGATGGTGGAGCTGCTGTTTTTGGCGAGCGTGTACACACCGTGTCCGTCGTGCCACGGTGCGCGCTACAACACCCAAACGCTACAGATAACTTTCCGGGGAAAGACGATCGCCGATGTGTTGGACATGACGGTCCGTGCGGCCCGAGAGTTCTTTGCCGACGAGCCGGCTGTGGCGCGCGCATTGGCAGTGCTTGAAGAGGTCGGCCTCGGATATGTTCGTCTCGGTCAGCCTGCCACCGAACTTTCAGGTGGGGAAGCGCAGCGTATCAAGTTGGCCACCGAACTGCAGCGCACGCACCGTGGTAATACCCTGTACGTGTTGGACGAGCCGACAACCGGCCTGCATCCGATCGACGTCGAGCGCCTCATGGTTCAGCTCGACGGGCTGGTTACGTCGGGAAACACAGTTATCGTGGTCGAACACGACATGCGTGTGGTCGCAGGAAGCGATTGGGTTATCGATATCGGCCCTGACGCCGGCGACGAAGGCGGCCGCGTGGTTGCCGCGGGGCCACCGGCAGAAGTGGCGCGTAACCCAGCAAGTCGAACGGCACACTATCTAGCACGCGTCTTGACATAGCGCTGCCGCTTAGCAGCTTGGGCTTGTATCAGCCGGCACACGCTCCGCCGTCGTTAAGATCAAGGCGAAGAGAACTGTTACAAACCGTTTCATCGCGAAGTCTTTGAGTATAGCGACGCACAATCCGCTCTTATGCCGTCGGGGCCGGCAGGCTCGCCGGTCACGCGGATTCGGTTGCGCGCGTCCTTTCAGAATCGAGAATGAGCTGTAGGTCAGCTTTTAATACCTTGAAGCGGCGTTTGCCCAGAATTCTCTCCCACTCTTTTTCGATTTCAGCGATGATGGCGCGGCCTCGTTCGATCATCCGCTCGCCGCGCTCGGTCGTAAAAATCAGTTTTGAACGACGGTCTTTCGGATTTGGCAAACGGACCACATACCCGGAAGCTTCCACGTCGTCGATAAGTTCTTTCATCGCCGGTGTCGTCATACGCGCCTTGGCGGCCAGCTCGGTCAGCGTACTGCCTTCGTCTTCAATGTAAATGAAAATTGGCGAATGAGCGGCGCGAATCTGACCGTGCGTTTCGGTGCGAAGCCGGTCCGTGATCTGTCCCACAAAGGAAGCATAGATAGGGCCGATGAGCCGTCCGAGGGACGCGGGATCGGGAGGCGGAGCCAGGCGCCGGCGGGGCGGGCGATTTGACCTTGACAAAGAAAACCACCTTGCCGTATTATTAGGTAACCTTACTACATGGTTAGGAACCCTTATTAGTTCTTCGGCCACACGTTGCGGTCCTCGAATATGGGTTTGTCGGGCCGACGGTTAGTGACAGTGAACTTTGATGGCCCCTAATTCGCGGAGAACAATTTTATGAAAATTCTGAATGCAGCTTCCCTCCTGGCATTTGTGTTCGTCGCCGGATGCTCGGGATCCGCGTCCAACACCACTCCGCCGGTGACTCCGGCGATGACTTGGACATTGCAGGCGGGCGCGTCAAACGCGAAAGAGGCAAATCAAGGTTTGCAATTCTACACGACCTCAATTACCATCGATGCCGGAGACAGCATAACTTGGGACTTCCCGGCGGGCGAGCCTCACACGGTCACATTCTTAGGAAATCGTAAATCGCTGCCGCCACCTACCGATCCCAGTGTGTCTAAGCCGGCGGGCGGATCTGTTTACGACGGTTCCGCATACACGAGTTCGGGATTCAAATTGCTTGGCGGCACTTACACGCTAAGGTTCCCGAAGACCGGCGCGTACAAGTACTACTGCCTGCTCCATGGCGGATTGAAGGGCGGTATGGTCGGAAGTATCACGGTGCAGACTGCCGGCGCGCCTTATCCGCGAGCCCAGCAGCAGTACACGAGCGCGGCGCACGCCATGATCGCGAGCGACCTCGCGAACGCCGCCGCGTCGATCGACGAGTTCCCCTATCGAGCTGGTGGAATACACCTTGCTGCCGGAATTGCTCCGAACTTAAATACGGGGCCGCCTTCGACGTCTACGGTAGTGCGCTTCCTCGATAGTAAATCGGAAAGCGATCAGAGTGTCACCATCGCCGTGGGCACAAAGATAACTTGGACGAATCTTTCAAACAACTTTCCGCATACAGTGACGCTCGGGATTGCCGGGCAGCCGTTTCCGAATCTGCCTCCGTTCTCGCCGCCGTCCGGCGGAACGACGTATGACGGAACAGTGGTAACGAACTCCGGTCCCTTGTTTCCGGGACAAAGCTACAGCTTGACCTTCATTAAGGCCGGCACTTACAAGTACCACTGCCTGTTTCATGACGATACTGAGAACATGATCGGTACGGTTCGCGTACGCTAGTGGAACAGCGTAGTTATTAGAATCGGTGCTCGCGCTGTTTGCGCGAAGGAGGGAGGGCTATGCGAGTCACGGCTATTCCACTTATCGGCGCCCTGTGCGCTCTCGTTGGAATGACGATTCTCAACACTTCCGCTCAGGGAATCACCGATCCAGTCGCGCGGGGCAAGTATCTCGTCATGAGTGCCGGAAAGTGCGCCGACTGTCACGGCGAACAACTGCAAGGAGGTGCGCTCGATTTTTTAAAGCCCGGAATGCCCGTGGCCTACGCTGCTCCGAAAATCGCCGGGCTTCCACAACTTTCCAGCGCAGCAGCGACGACATTCCTACAGTCCGGTATGCTGCCTGGCGGGAAACAAGCGCGGCCGCCAATGCCCCAATATCGTTTCAATCACGACGATGCGGCTGCGATCGTCGCATACCTGAAAAGCCTCAAGTAGTACTCGAACGGACTATAAGCGTTAACAGTCGCGACCGTTCGACGCGGATACCACGCTGAATTCGTTGTGTCGATACATATGTGCAGGCATTATCGTTTCACCGAGGCGATGCTAACCCAGTAGGGAAATAGTGGTCATCGTGCCTGCAGACAGAGATATCCCAAAGGCTTCGTCGAATCCGGTGGAGCACTCGGAACTAGCTCGCAAAATGAGCGAAAACTTCACGGGTGTCTATCTCACAATGCTTAGTATTATTCAGGGCGTCGCACTGACGGATCTGGCTGCAATCGCTTTTTCCCAAGGCGCTCATTTATCGGTCACTCAATGGGTCCAAGTCGCTACAATGCTGTGGACGCTTATCTACATCTGGAATCATTTTATGGCTGACGCGCTCATGACTCAGTGGATACCAGACATTGAAGATGCCGCGCTGTTGTTTGGTACTGGCGTGCTTGAGCTACTTGCAAATCACGGTATCATTTGGGGCGTCCCCACATGGCTTGGAGCGCTCTCAGCTATGCTCTTCCTGTGGGCCCTTGGTTCCCTCTACATAAGGCAGCAAGAAGAAGAGTTCGTGCAAGATCCAGTACTGATGAAGATGCTTCGCGCGAGGACTCGCCCAATTTTGTGGGAGACGATCGGTGGTGGCACATTCCTCTGCCTTCTAGCCATACTCTGTGCCGTAACGGGCGCAAAAGCGCATAGCTCTAAGGTAGAACAGAACGTCATTGCGTCGGCATCGGTCGGGATTGCGCTTCTCATCAGCGCCGCGATTGGAATCGTTTCGTCGAAGTTCTGGAAGCGAGTTCGCGCTTATGCGCGCAAAGGCTCGGAGGGCGCTTGATGCAACGCGCAAGCGAACCTGCTTACTCGAATCCGCATCCTTCGACAAGCTCAGGATGACATGAGTCCCGGCTCATCCCGTCTAGTACCCGATAATCCCTTCTTGTACCGGTTTTCGCGTTTTTGAATCCCCGCTAGTCCCTTTGAATCTCGGTTAGCCTGTAACGAGAACCGGCGATGGGCGTTTAACCCGGAGCAGTCGAGATTACACGTGGCGTCCGTCGGTTTTGCGGGCTGCTTCGAACTTCCCAAACGACTCCGTACCCGGAAGCGCCCACGTTGGTCGTGCCGAAGATGTTGCCGTGCGAATCGAACGCCGGATTGCTGAAAACGTACTGTCCGTCGGTTCCGCCCGTGAAATCGTACAGGTCGACGTAGTTGTAGGTGCTCCCCGAGCGCTGCAGCTCATACACCGAGCCGGAATTGTACACACCGTCGCAATGAGTGGTCCCAAAGATATTGTCGCTTGGGTCGAGGTAAGCGGTGCGGAACTCGCCCGAGATCCCCCATCCTGACATACTGTAGATCGTGTTGAACGACCGGCTGCAATCAGGTTCTCTGCAAACCAGAGTGCCAGACCGTCGTGGACTAACCTCTTCTCGTGCAGCGGTGAGTTCCTCGAACTCTCGTTCTGCAGCAAGACGATCTCTGTTGGAATCGCTGCCGGTCACCGGAACAAAACGTATCGGTAGCGCAGTCGAGCTAACGTTCACCTCAAGAGCGGAGCGTGAGGCACCTCACGTATCTGAATAGAGAAGGACAGGCATCGTTGGGCGTAGCCAAGTCCCCGATCGGCGTCGAAGCAGAGAACCTTCATTTTAATAATGAAGGTTCTCGTTAGGCGCTGTAGTTCGAAAATACTAGAGGAACATTATCCCGTACGTGACCCAGGCGCTGCAATCGCTGGGATCGCTGACATAGCATGCTTGAGTTTGGCCTACAAGCCTGACATGACCATGACTGCTCGGGTAGGGCTTCTTTTTTTCATCGATGTAAATGTAGCTGGGATTTGCGCCACCGGAGGAGTTCCAAACGAGGCGGTTGGGCTTCAGCGGAAGGCCCTTCTTCGTATAAAATGCGTTGTTCGGCGCAATAGCTTGACTTGGGGGGCAATCGCTGCCATTGCACGCGGACCACTCGATATAAGGACCCGTATTCGACGCGCTTACTGCGATACAAAATTGATACTTCGTTCGGGGGCAATTCTTCGTTACTGGGTTGACGGCGACTACCGCCAAGACATACGACGCGTGCTTCGTCGCGGACTGCCCGCCAGGCACGTCGCTCCCGCGGGGCAAGACGGTGCCCGCGCAACCTTGAAGCGCGGCGATTAGCACGACGGTGGCAACAAGCTTCGCATTCTCCAACATTGGGCCTCCTCTAAGATTAGGCGGGTGTTTACGTGAAAGCAGCCTAGCACTCTATAGTAAGGCCAGTCAAGGCGCTCTCGAGATCGATTTGGAGTGCCGGGGCGTAGTTGACGGTCGTATCTTTCGGATGTACGTCGCGAAAAAAGGCGGACGCCGCTAAGCGTCCGCCTTTCGTTTACGTTCCGCTCTTGCGCGAACTAAATAGACCTTGACCGTTCGGGCTCCCCATCCGGCCGGACCGGAATAGGTCTGCAGTTGTTCGGTGCGGTGCACCGGCTTCGCAGAGATACTCGTTGCCGCACGAGCCGTCACTGCCGCTGCTGATGACGTGGAGTGGTGTGGCATTCCCAACGGTTGCTAATAATCGTCGCACGAGATTGACAGCCGTCACTTCGGCGTTCTCCAAGCCGCACACGACCGCGCCGCAGTTGGCGCCCTCGATCATATAGATCGTGCACTTGGGGCAGGCGGCGGCGACCATCTCGATATCGAGGTCTTCTTCGACGCAAAAGCCATAGTTCTGACAGCTCGGCGGGTAGTTCGTCGTTTGAACTTTTCGTTGTACTTCCTAAATGGTACGTGCTTCGGCTCGAAAATGCGGGTTTCCGATGTCGGCACCCATTATGAGTTTTATAGCGTCAACGGGAATCGAATCGGTCCAAGCACGGTCGCCTCTGGTCGTCGGCGGACAAAACACCGCGCAGAAACTCCCTCGAAAGCCGAATGCGAGGCCTACAGCCGCGATTACGGTGTGCGTTTCACAGTCGGCGCTGCGCCGCGGATCGTAGCCTGCCGTAAGGAGATCCCGGCGATGGACGTTTAACCCGGAGCAGTCGAGATTACACGTGGCGTCCGTCGGTTTTGCGGGCTGCTTCGAACTTCCCAAACAACCCCGTACCCGGAACCGCCCACGTTGGTCGTGCCGAAGATGTTGCCGTGCGAATCGAACGCTGGATTGCTGAAAACGTACTGTCCGTCGGTTCCGCCCGTGAAATCGTACAGGTCGACGTAGTTGTAGGTGCCCCCCGAGCGCTGCAGCTCATACACCGAGCCGGAATTGTACACACCGTCGCAATGAGTGGTCCCAAAGATGTTGTCGCTCGGGTCGAGGTAAGCGGTGCGGAATTCGCCCGAGATCCCCCATCCTGACATACTGTAGATCGTGTTGAACGACCAGCTTCCGTTCGAAGGCGTTAGTTCGAAAAACGTGCCTCCCCCGCTGCCCGGCCCTTGGGTGGTCGCGCCAAAGAGATTGCCTTGCGCATCGAAGCTCAGGCCGGCGTACGGAGTCCCGCCGTCGCTCACGTTCCCGAACGTGTGGAGGATCTGTTCGGTCCATTCGCGCTTCGCAGGGGTCAGCTCAAAGACGGTACCGTAACCTTCGCCGCCGAGTGCGGTGGTACCGTAAATGTTTCCCGCGCGGTCAAAGGTGACGCCGGCGTACGGCTGCGTACCGTCGTTTGAGTTCGCACCAAAGCTATACAGGACTTTTTCCTTACCGGCTCCCGACAACTTGAAGACGGCGCCCTGCCCGTACGCGCCGCCATATTGCGTGGTGCCGTAGATTGCGCCGTTTGAGTCGACCGTCAGATCCCCGGCGGACGGATTGGCGCCCTGGACGCTCTGAGTAAAAGCATACAGCACGCGTTCGGTACGGGGCGCCTTGCCCGGCAGCAATTCAAAGACCGTTCCGGCTCCGCCGCCGCCACCGTTCACGGTAGTCCCGTACAGTTTCCCTCCGGCGCCCGGCATCAAGCGGGCGTAGGGATCCGCGCCGTCGCTGCCGCCGGCGAACGTATGCAATACGACGTACTTATATCCTTTGGCCGTATTCTTCAGCTCGAAGGCGGTGCCGTAACCGCTGCCACCCGAGCTCGTCGTGCCGTAGAGGTTTCCCGCACTGTCAACGGTCACGCCGGCAAAGGGGCTTCCGCCGTCGGCACTGTCCTGGAACGTGTAGACGACCTGAAAGCTCGCCGAACCGCCTGGATGCGAATGAACGGTACGTCCGGAAACCTGCACCGCCGGGGAAAACGCCGTTTGATTGGCGGGCCCTGATGGAAGATTAGCGACGCCGCTGCAGCCAGCGACCGCGATCAAAAGTGTGACGAACCCGATCGGTAAGCGATAGTTCACAGGTCCTCCAACGGGCTGTTTGACATAGATGCTGTCAGCCCCAAAAATCATAGCGCGGACATGCTGACCTGTAAAGGTTAGGCGTGCGATCTTGCTTCATCGGGTCGTTAACGCGTTAACGGCGATAAACATAATCTATGCAAGGCAACAAATCGCGAAGACCGTCGATGTTGAAATGATGTCGATACCACGGCGTGCACCGGGATTTGTTCCGAAAATGCGAGAACGTGAGATAGGTTATGACTTTTATGCGTCCATCCGCCTCCGCGCGGACTTCGACGTTAGCGATCTCGATCGCGCTGCTAACCGCTTGCGCGAACGGAGGTCGCTCCGCAGGGTTGGGCGTCGTGCCTTCAATGGCGCAGACCGGCCTCTTTAGGTACGGTGCGAACGCGCCAGTCCTGCAAACGCTCGACGTTCCGCTCAGCCAGTTTCCGAATGCCGTCGGTACCCTACTCACGGGTATCCGCGGCAACCTCATCACGGGCTTCATCGACAAGAAGAACGGGTCGAATCTCGGCGTCGTGTACGATCGGAAAACCGGCATCTGGACGCCAATTAAGTATCCGCGCTCAGCTAAGACCAGCGTGTACGGCCCAGCGATCACGCGGACGGGATATCGACTCGTCGGCAGCTACGAGAAAAAAGGACAGACGAATGCCAACGGCTTCGTATACGACTCGACAACCAACAAGTTTCTCACCCTTAACGCGCCGGCAAGCCTATGCGCACCCAAATCGTGCAACTACACGATCGTTCACAGCAACTACGGTGCTGCGACGTACAAGGCCGTGGGCAACTACGATGCGGTGAAGTCAGATTCGTCGATGATGCCAGCGAACACATATCCGATTTCTGGGCACGCGTTCATTTACGACTCCTCTACGGCAAAGTTTTCAACGCTCGAATTTCCGGGCGCGGTCAGTTCGACGGCTTACGGCATTTGGATGAACGGCAGCGCCGTCGCTATCGCCGGCGGCTACACCGACAAGAAAGGGACGCACGCATACGTCCGCAATCTCGCAGGGACAAAAATGCTCGTCTACGATTGGCCGAAGTCAGTCCTCACCCACTTCGAGGGGATCACTGGAGCGGGCGGACCCGGCAACTACAACGTTATCGGCGACTACTTCGATCTTAAAGACAAAACCCTCGAGTACGGCTTTTTTCTGCCGATTCGCAACTGGACCGCCGGCACCGCTACCGTCATCGGTCCCGTTAGCGCCAACTCAGTCTACGAACGCACGGTCATCGGCGTCTACATGGGCGCCGGTCTCGCGAACGGCTATATCACGAAGATACTTCCTTAAGCCATCGACCGGCTCGGAGAGCGTCTTGAACGGATCGCGGCGGCCGGTTTTGAACTGGGACGGCAACCGAATGGCAACCGCGTCGTCCCGAGCATCAAAAAAAGCCTGCAAACACAGGCTGTTTCTGGTAGCGCCAACGGGAATCGAACCTACACTCGGGGGTTCCGGGTGCTCCCGTCCACTACCGAAAAGCGTTATTTTGTAAGGCTTTTTCCCTCTCAGGTTCACGGGCGATGCCGTCCGTTCCCGGCCATTCCCGACCGCTCTGTTAGAAAATGTTAGAAAACCGCTGAGTCGGCCAGTTCCGTAGGGTCGAGCGGTGCAAAGAACGTCCGCCGGTTGAACCGGCAGTCGGGCTCCAGTTCCTCGTGCTCCGTGGCCGTCCGTGGTCGGCATCGTAACGACCCATCCGCGCAAGGACAAGTTCGGCGCGACTTCGACGCAGCCTCGGCCATCGAGCTCCCGCTATCGGGGCGCGGTTTCAGTAGCTCGCGCTATTGGGGATTTCGGCCGGCGGACGTTCGTGACCGCCGTTTTTCTTTTCGGTACGCTTCGGTCTCTACATCAGCGATGAAGCGGTTGCGATGGTGTGATGCTCGGACTCCATACGACGCCGGCGGGTCACCTTATGGCGAAAAACGCACTACGCGAACTCTCGGGTCTGACAATGTCATAGGCGAGAGTCCTTAACCCGCGTCCCCGACGCGGCGCCGGCCGCCCGGCCAGGCTACCGCGCTGGCGCATCCCGCGCGCAAGGCAACCGCTTTCGCGGCTTCGCTTCGCTTCGACCTTGCGCGCGGGTCCCTTCGCGCGCGGTTCGGCCGCCGTGCGGCGGCGCCGCTGTCGGCGCCGCGGGAGGTACGCAATGATTGAAGTCTACGGTACAACTTTTGCGCGCGTCACTGAGATTAAGCGTGGCATGCTTGTGCGCCGGATAGCAGGCTTCCACGTCGTCGTCGACCTGCGTTCTATTGAGGACGATGGCATCCGTATATGGCTCGACGATGGTGGAACGATTACGCTCGGATCGAACGGGCTTGTTGAAGTCGCGCGGTGAGTCCTTACATGCGAAATGATTCCACCATCGGCGCACGATCCGTCAAAAGCCGTCGAAAATTTAGGAAACGGTTGTAACGATTGATCTTTTCGGGGCTTTTGCGATTCCGCGAATCTCCACGACTTTCCAGGCTCTTCCTCGAAAATGGTCGTCAAAGCATTCCAGCAGTGCCGCGCTTCACCGACGAGCAATGAGCTGCTGAGATGAAACGCGCAGCGCAGTTACTAAAAGGCGAGCCGGCGATCGGGAGCTAACGGTGAGCTCAAGCACCTGGGGTTTAATGCGGCGGTCTTGAAATGTTTGCAGCTAGCCTCGACAAGTTCTCGTAAGTCTCGTTTACTTGAAATCAACGCTTGTAAGCGTCGCTTATAGAGGCTAATGGATGCTTATTCGGTGAGAAAATCCGCGAGAAGTTTCGGATTTCTCACTCCACAAGCTCGCGGCGCCAGGCGGCCGATGAGGCACTGATCATCGACGCTCTCACGCCTTCGTGCACCCCATTGCAACGATAGGCGGAGGGCGTGGCGAGACTCGACCTTCAGAGAACATCGTGGACAACGCGCGCTTTATGTTGGCTGCAACGTCATGAGCATCCGGCCGGCCTTCTTAGGCCGGATGCCCGTTCGTCTCCCCGCGCGGGATTGCCGCTTGCATCAAGCGCTTTGGCGTTCTGCCTCGTAGCGATGCTGGCGCCGCCGCGCGGAAGAACGCCGAAATGCTTGACGTAGCCACCCCAACCTACGGTCACAAGTGCTGAAAATCACAGGTCAAGGTTGGTCAAGCGTGCCTAAAATCACAGGTCGCGCTTGTCCGAAGCACGACCCGCGTTCAAATAGTTAGTCCCCGGAAGAAGGCCCGGTTACGATCATCTCCTCGACCGTCTCACCAACGGGGCCAAAAGTCTGGTACGGGCGTCCGCCGGCAGGATAGTTGTAAAAAAGCACATTTTGACTCTTGTGCGAGCCAAATTCGCCCGAGAGCGCGGTGCCGCCTTGTATCCAAGTGCCCCTGTAGCCGCGCTTTAGCGTGGTTGTTCCTATGATCTCGCCAGAAGAACCGGAAATCTGAATGCGTTGTATCGTCGGCGAAATGCCGCGTTGGTGATCTGCGGCGACACGCGCGCATATATCCGTTCCATCCCATTGGAGCTGCCCCTGTTCGAGTCCAGCAACGGAGATTCCAATAAATTGGCTGCTACTTGCAGGAAGCTCGATCAATGACGTCGCTCCGCTCCCAGTCCATCCTTCGACGAATAGATTACCAGCACCATCGTAAGTGGATGAGTAAAGCGTGTTGACTAGCGTTTGCGAATATTTAGTACCCTTTTTTGAGCCTGGTCGGAACACTCTGACGTAACTAGAATTACTATTCGTGTATAGTACCGCCAGATTACCAGTCGTGGGGTCCGCAGCACATCCGACAATTGTTGAGCGCTTCGCAGGCTGAATTCCGCCGACTTTGGTCGTGCCACCGATGACGTACTGATCTAGACGAGGAGATCCGCTGTTTGGATTGGCCGTAAAGTAAATGAACCCCGTAGGATTATCTGCACACCCGATGCCCAGCGTATAGCCTGGGGAAATCGTTCCGATCGGAGAAAGAGCCGGATAACTGAACATCGCGACATAATTGCTGCCAGCTACGTATAAGATATTGTTCGAAGAACTCAAGCGCTGTCGCGATACATGTTCGCTGTTCGCACCTGGAATATTCATCGGAATTTGGGGCGCAGTACAAGCAGCCAGTGAAATAGGCACTAGCGCTAGTGCATAGTAAGCAAAATCAAGGATTCTCATGTTGACAAATCTCCAAGGTTAGTGATCGAGACTAGATGAGGGTTCCGTCAACAGGTGAAATCTTGACCAGACGACGAAACCCCGCCTTCACCTTAGCTTAATGCTACCTAGACGCGGCCGCTCCTAGTAGCCGCGGACAAAATCGTCACGATCGCTCGGTCGGTTTGGTCGTGGAGGTGAGCGAGGACTCCCTTTGGTCGCGACGACGTCAACTCGCAGAAAGCACTCAGGTTACTTTTTGTGCGCGTGGCGTCGAGTCCTGAGAGAACTCTTCGGCTTAGCATCGTTGTCCTCTGTAAACAACCAGAGAAATCGGTAGCGCAGACAGTGACCTATGGCAGCGTATGAGCCTAATGGCCAATCATCAGGAAGTTTGGGACGTGACCCGCACTATGTGGCGTGTACGTGATTGAGGCACTCACGAAAAACCCCGTAGGAGCTAGCCCCGGGCTTAGGGTGAACGTCCCGCCGGTGTTCAGGTTAGTCGGACTCCCTGAAATGGACACCCCCGTCACCGTAGCGCTGCTGCTAGAACTCACGTAGAACGTTATAGGTCCGTAATACCCGTAGGGGCTAGAGGTGCCGTTGAAAGCTACCGCGTTAGCTGGCGCAGTTGTTGACACCACAGTTCCCATATCATTATACCCTCGGCAATCGGTCACTTTAAACAGCACTGGCAAACTTGCGTAAATGGGGCCGGTCGCGTTAGCGTGCAAGTTGCAATTCGAAACCGACGCAGCGCCGCCGATATTGGCGATCCCATATGGTTGAACACTGCTAACGATCTCGGCTGTTCCGGTGCAGTCAGCTCCCGTTATCGTAATTTCACTGCCTCCCGTTATAAGGATGCCGGCTCCTACGGCGGTATCGGCGTTCCAACCGTTGCCGGAGTATTGACCGCCAGTGATTACGATGTTTTGGCCGGAATTAATTTGAATCCCCGCATTTAACCAACCGTACGCCATACAATTGCTAAAAAAGATGCTGGCTACGTTCGAATTCATCGCCCCATTGGTATCGACATATACACCAGCAGTCTGATCGCTGGAGTCATCACCCAGTGCGAACGAACAATTGTCAAAGAAAAAATTGTTGACCGTGCCGCCGTCGCCCGGATTAAAATACACGGCCATATGATAAGCGTCTATACGAACGTCATTGAAAAATGCGTCGACACCGCCCGCGCCAACCTCGATGCCGTAATAGAAATGATTTATGTGAGTAGACTCGACGTACGAAGTGCTTACTGATTTAATCTTAATCCCAGTGCATCCGCTGACTCCGCCCTTGCTTATCGCCTGTTGGAGTAATACGCAGTCGATGACAAAATCCTGTGAGCCAGAGAGGACAATCGCAGTCACATTTGCGGGGCCGCTCACGTAGTCCACGGTGCAAGTCGTCAGGCCGCACTGTAGGGATTGATTGTCATCCACCATGGCCGAAGGGTAGTTCTCGAAGTAAACTCGGGTACACGTTATATTTTGACTATTGGCAACCGAGATTGCCGTGACTGTATTTGTGTTTGGCTGCGCTACGCTCAAACGAAGGTCCTGAAAATGAATGCCTCGCCCGCTCTGAAAGCCGGTTATTGAAAATGTTTCTCCAGCACTGGCGGCATTGTTTTCAACGAGCTCAGTCGCGCCGCTGGAACCGGCGATTATTAGGCCGTAGTCATGAGAGCCGTTCATATGTAGCGTAAACGGGCCGTTGATTTGATATTGGCCAGCAGGTATAAATACTATGCCGCCTACGGAATATTCAAGCGCTGCGTCGAGACTACTTTGAAAGGCTGTTGTGTTTAGAGCTGCTGAATTTGCAGGGAGCATGCCATAGTCAGCGACGTTAAAGATTGTGTTATTGGGACTACCGAACCAGGTCGTCCACGTTGGCTCAAAGGTGTTCGCTGGCACGTTAAAATTGGAAAGGAATCGAAGCGAACCCGTCGCGCTGTCTTGCGCAAAAGCCCAGGCGTTTGAACCTTCAGAACCGCCGTTGTAAAGCTCCCACTGCGTGCCCGTGTACGTGGCGTTGTAGGCACGGTACAAGATTCCAGCTACTTCGCGGTCCTCGTGATAGATACCGCTAGCTTCGTTGGCCTCAAAGACAACGCCGGGATTAGCGTTCGGACCTGATCCGCTGGCATTTACGATTAGACTCGTTACAGACATGCTTACCTCCTAAATCAAACGCGCATCTTTAAGAAAATGCCGAAATAGAATGTGAGTGAATGGTACGCCTCGCGCGTACTCTCAAAAGCTTTGATTACTGAGGAGCTTGTTGGACATTGGGAAAGGAAATGTCGAAAGGTTGTTTCCGAAAGCGGGAACCGTCGCGTGGCATACCCGGCTCGGCGACAAGCAGGGCGGGTTCGCGAGCGGCGCCGCGATCATAGGCGATCGCGCAAAGTATCATTTCTCGAATCTCCGACAGCTCAGTGGTGTGGGAGCTCGCAGCATCGCTTCGAGAAAGTACGCGTTGGGAGCATATCGTACTGCCGCGACGCAGGCGGCGCAACATTGAAAAATTAAAATTTGCCCAAACAATCGACAAATGTCATTGCCACGAGGCCTAACAACAGACATTTATCTTCGAAACGTGGGTCAGCGAACTTGGATTGAGGAGCCAGGAAACTAAGCCAATACCAACTGTGAGGTAGAGTCGGCCGTAGTTTCGCCTGAGAGAGTCGCGCAAGTGAAAGCGCATAGGGAACGACAAGGATGGTTGGCCGTTGCGCCGAGGCCGCCGCGGTGTGAACGAGTCGTTGTGGCGGGCAAAAAATTGATCGCATCATCGTCCGCTAGGCGATACGCGTCTACCAGTCAAGCGAGTTCCCGATACAGAAACTCGGCGTGACAACAGACAGGTTCTCAAGTATCGGCCAAACGGTGAGGCTCAGCGAAATATTTGATTACGGCCATGATCACAATGGCGCAGGAGACCCGCATGCTCACGACAGGAACAACGGCCACCACCGCGAGGCTAGACCGCTCGTTCACGCGGAATGGCAGCAATATATGGATCGCCGCCAAGCTCATCAGGAAGCTCCACTGAGGCGCGACCGGGTTCACGGCCACAAGAAGGACAGCTGTCGCCGTAGCAGCAAGATGAAAAGTCGTGCCCGCGAAATTAGACTCTACGGGTCTTTCGATGCGGGCATTAATTCATTGCTCGAGCACTGTCCTCAATTTGTGTTTTCGAATCAGATTGTTAATTATGTGCATGGATAGGAGGGCTGAAATCGCTGGAGCGCTTTGCTGCCGCTTTTCCTGATACTCAGATTGAGACATTGGCGCGTTTCGCTGTGGTAACGGGGGGACTTTGCTTTAGAGCGCAGGCAGCGCCTTTTCATTGGTTTCGAAGAGCTTTTCAGTTTCGGACGTCAGTGTTGGGGCTCACTTAGCGCAAGTCTCGGGACGCAGCGCTTTATCAGCGATTGGGTTGAACTGCAAAATGTCCATATCCCACGCACTACGCGAGATCTTTGAACAATCTGACGCATCGGGTACGCGTCGGATGGATGTGGCCTAAATATAATAACAACGGATCACAACGCCCTTGAAATATTGAAGAACAGGCTCCAACCGAATCGCGATAGTTCTGTTCTACCGGTGCGCAAAAGTGGCCGATCGTTTATTCCACGTCATAGCTAGAGACCGTATTGGTAAGACTGAACGGGCCAGCGCAGTTGACCAGCTTCAATGCGCGACCCAGCGAGGTGACGCGCTAGTTAAAAGAAAAGTCGATCTAACTTGTCGACGGTGGCCGCTCTACCTAATCCAATTTTTCGCCGCCGCCGCGCTTTCCTCAACAGGGTTTCTCACCAAAGGTAGGAACCGATTAGGTCCGATAAGGATCGATTAGCGCAACTAGCGGCTTTAGACGATGCCGACTAGCATTTGGAGAGGTGGCTGAGCGGCTGAATGCGGCGGTCTTGAAATGTTTGCAGCTAGCCTCCACAAGTTCTCGCAAGCCGCACTTACACGCGATTAGTACTTGTAAGCATTGCTTATAGAGGCTAATCGATGCTTATTCGGTGAGAAAATCTGCGAGAAGCCTCAGATTTCTCACAGCTGGCTGAGATGCGCCTACAGGTCGGCCTTAGCCATGGTCGCTTAGGAACAACTAAGGCGAAATGTGGTGAGGGGTTCGCGTGGCCGTAGGCCTCCCATTTGGAGATCGACGATGTCAACGCGTCCAACGAGCATCGCTGGTTGGTTTTCTGCGCCGAACATGCCGTCCCCACTGTAGAAGTCTAAGCTGGTTAGATAACAGATGATTGGGTGAGTTGTTGGAAATCGGTTTCTTCTCCGTAGAACACATCAAGATCGACCGGCTTGTCGATACCGGAGATCTGAGCGCTTTGTTGGTACTGCCAAAATGCATAGGTCGTCCATGGTTGCGGAATGTCGGGAGTCTCGACGTTGTAATGCGCGATCCACAACGGGAACCTTTCAAATTGAGACGGGTTGCCAAGATATTTCCAAAACGAAGGGTTCGTATAGATCACTGGCTGGCGGCCCAGCTGGTCGCGAATCGTTGCGATCCACTCGTTCATCAAAATCAGGTACTGGCCGGGCGTCGCCCTCGTACCGTCGGGATCGGCTTCGAGGTCGAGCACGGGCGGAAGATCCGTTTTAAGTAGCCCTGCCGCCCTCATGGCGTCACTGAAAACTTGAGCTTGCTCTTTGCCCGAGATGGTGCTGAATAAACGCTGGTAGGGTCCACACTTGATGCTCGCAATTCTAGTGTCCCAGATCGACGAAAACTGAGGGCCGACTTCCGTACCTCTCGCACACTCAAGGAACGCGAACCGCGCGTCAGTCGAAGCTGCGACGGTCGGCCAATCGATCCGGTTGACGAATATGGAAACGTCGAACCCGTGTAGGAGACTGCCGCCTCGCGGGATTGAATATTTGCAAATGGTCATTAGGTGCGAGAATCAGTCTACTGCCGGCTAACTCGGCGGGTCATCAGTTCGCTAGCATAGTAACGATGAATTCCCAAAAGCGAGACCGGCTGACCATGAGCGCCTGGACGGGGCTGCGGCCATGCCAAGATGGCCCGCGGGTGAGCGTCACAATTAGCGAAGACCGTAGCGTCTTACCTGTTGCGGTACCGCTCGAGAACACCGGTTGGCCGTCACAAACGTTCATTGCGCGAGACCATCGCTCACTCTAGCGGGCATAAGGTGACAAGACGCGTAACGTAACTTCATGCACGTGATTCGCAGCTTGCAGCTCCGTGGGCAAAGAATACTGACTTCGTGCCTGATCGGGCGCTATTCGATTCGCTAGATTGACCAGACTGCGTTGTAGATCCGTTGGCGGCCGGATCGCGCTCATTACGCCTTGGACGCTAGCATGGAATGCATTAGCTAACGGCGGCGACGCGGGCGCGACACGCTCTATGGTGTCGGTTCGCCATGTCGGTAGCAAGCAATTGCCTTCGAAGGTATTCGCCAACTCGTCGCGTTTGGTCAAGAATGAGGAAGTGCCGAAGATTAGCTTCAAGGTTGCAGGAACGGACGAATGATCGTAAACGTTGTGGTCCACGGTTCCTCGCGAAATCCAAGGAGAAATGCGCATCGTGGGGACGCGCAATCCCAGCAACTCGAAATTGCAATCTGGCGAGACCTTGCCGTCGGGGTTGACAGTAGCAGGTGGCGCGACATGATCGTAAAACCCTCCGTGTTCATCCCACGTAACAACGAGCAGCGTCTGGTTCCACTTCTCGGATGCCCGTAAAGCATTATAGACCGTTGCGATGAGTTGCTCGCCCGGGAGAACCCCATGATCCGGGTGCTCGTCGTTCGCCGCTGCGCCGAGAATACTGAAGTAGCGTGGTTCGATGAAGGAATAGCGCGGGAGCGTTCCATCTCGGCAATCCCGTATGAACGCATCGAAGTGTTCGAAGAACCGCAAATATCGCGCGTTGCGCAAACGCTCAAGCATGAACGTCTGTGGCGTGTCATGAAAGTAAATGCGCCAAGAGTCCAGCTGTTGATCGCTCAGACGTTCGAAGATCGAGGTCATACTGTACTGGCGCGCCGTGTTGTCAGCAAAACCGCCCGAGGTCGCACAGTGTACGAAGAGGCGATTGGGCCAAGTAGGACCAGGGAGGGACGAATGCCATCGGTCACACAGGGCGAACTCGCGCGCAAGTGCTGTGATGACGGGCAACCGCTCCGGCGAAAAGCATTTCATCACGCGGCCGGCGTTGGCCGAGGGTACGCCCTGCTCGAAGTAGTTCTTGATAAAGCCGCGATTGGCGATCGTAGAGCCGTCGCCGCCGGCATAGAGTTGGGTATGGACATCGGGGACCTCGTGGCCGGGACTAGGCAAAAGGTCCGGCACGTAGGGCGCGTCGTCCGATACGACTACCTTCACGGAATCGCCGCCGCTAGGATCGAGCTCATTATATTCCGTGCCGAGTAACCCTTCGATGCGAGAGTCCACCATGCGCAGGTATCCGCAAAGGTGGTCGAACGACCGGTTCTCAAGCATCAGAAGAACAACATGCTTAATTTTGTCGCTGATGGTCATGCTCAACGCTTTTCGCTATGGAATTCGACAACCATCCACAGGTGGGCACCGAATTAGTCATCCCCGATCGGACGAACAGGGCTGACCTTTACAGCTTAATGGGCATAGTTTGTGCGCGATGTGGCCGCGCGGCACCTTGCTAAAGGAATGGCGCGGGGCTTGGCGTTTGCTATTGGGCGTAGGGTGCTTTTCCGGAAATACACGTACGGCGCCGCGTTCGCGATTCGTGAAATAGACTTTTCGCGTGTCTTGGGGCCGAAGGTTCCTCAAATCTAACGGGCCATCAAGTCGAACACGGTGATGCTTCTAGGCCACGATTTCCCTTAGCTTCACCCAAGGCTGAAACTAAGGGGATCTTCTTGCAGCCAACCCACCCGTCCTGAATCGAAAGCGCGTCTGCTTCCAGGAGCCGTGAGCTGCTCGCGGATCGACTAGCCAGATCCGCAGCAGGTGATTTGACCGTGTCATGCGCGTGGAAGATTGCAGTCAAGCAGAATGATGCTTGGGCCGTAGCCGACCTCGCCGAGTGCCGTTCCACGCGGTAAGCCCACTCAGATACTGGACCGGAACGTTGCGTCGCGAACGATAGCGCAACAGTCTTCCGGCGTTGGATCCTTCCTGACACACAATGCGCCCGTCGTCGACTGCTGCACCGTTCCGGAAGAACCGGACAGCCCCCTATGTTTATGGCAAGCAAACCCCAGTACAGCGGCCATTGCTGTGAGAGAATTTAGGGGTAGGTCCGTTGCATGCGCCGACCTATTCCCTCTGTCTCTATTACACGCGAGGTTCCGATATGAGTCGAGCCCACTTGAGCGCGATCGAGTTAGCGATTCTCAAGGCGCTTGCCAATGGCATGCAAAGCAAGGAGATCGCCGCTCTTGTCGGTCGTCGCAGAGCGACCGTCGAGTGGTACGTGCGGATGCTATTGGTCAAGCTCGACGCGCGATCGAGACCGCACCTGGTGGCACGAGCGCTTTGTAGCGGTGCGATCGGCAGGGAGGACATCGATACAGAAGCGATTTAGTGATCGCCGCCTTTGCGCGTACCGCTCGACTCGCGCAGCTCAGGCGGAGCAGCGGTTGCAACGATCAGTACGTCGCGAACGTTTGAAAGGTTGTAATAGTCCAGATCGCCGAAGTAATAGATTCCCGGTGTCAGGCTGAACGTTTGTGAGTAGCATTGTTGGTAGACTGGCGGCTCGATTCGCCCCGTCGACCATAGCGTCCCGGTACTGACTGCAGTGGCCATCGGCGAGGCTGCCGCACTGGGAAATGCGTATGGTACTGGCGGAAATCGGTTTCCTTTGAACCCAACGGCCGAATGGAAGGCTCCGACGGTATCCACGTTGGCGAACTGTATCACGTTCTTCGAAGTGATTGGTGAAACTACACCCTGGTTGAGCCACTGGTTGATCAGGCCTGCGTGCGTCGGAATGCTGCCGCTTCCGACGACGGCATAGCCATTAATCGCGCCGTAGTCCGGCGCTGACGTCGCCGCGATTGCATTGTCAATCACAACAACAATAAGATTCGCATTGGTGCTGGGCGTCGCGCAAGTACCTGGCCCCGGCGTCCCGGTCGGCGACGCGGACGGCGTTGGAAGCGGGCCGGTGCCGCCTCCGAGGTCCAGCTTGGCGCACGCCGCGATCCCGGCGATAAAGGTCATGGCGATCCAATAATGCGCAGGTCGTCTACTCATGCTGCCTCTTAAGGACTCAAAAGCGATAGCGGAATCGGCAATGCAACCGTGGATCCCATTCCGGTCGTGGCAGTCAGGGTGAGCGTCACGGCGGCTTGACCAATGGGTAGCCCCGCCGAAGAGAACGGAAACGTTGCTTGCCACTGGCCGGGTCCGACGCTTTGCAAGGATGCCATCGGGAGCAACGAGTTGGGCCCGAAGCGCAGTTGCGCGACATTGGTCGTCGTGATTGCGGCGATCGTAGTCTGCCCGCCGTTCTGGACGACCGAGGGAGAAACTTGAACGTAAAATATCTGCGGTGCGGCGTTGGGTGCGGCATAGTTGTTCTGCGGGGCTTGGCCAAAGGTGTACACATTGGTTTGCGAAAACGCGGACGGCAGCGGTGCAGCGGCGGGGCCCAAGGGCGACGCCGCAGCAGATGCGGAGGGGGATGGCTTCGTTGTCGCGATTCCACCGGGCGGAGGTGTATTCGACTGTGGCCGAATCGCCGGTGTGGGCACAACGATTGGCTGTGGCTCGGGCGCCGACGGCAGTCCCCGTGTTGGCGGCGGTGCTTCCGCAGCGACGTGGCGCGGCGGCGGCAGTTGCGTTCCGGGCGGCAACGTGGGTAGCCCTTGGGGATGTGGAATGCCGAGCTTTGTTGTGCCAATGGCCCCAGTCTCACCGGCGCGCACGATGTGCGGCGTCACCGTCACGATGAGCTCGTTGCGTGTCTTCTGCACGTTCTGATACGTAAAAAGCGCCCGACCAATGAGCGGGAGGTCGCCGAGAAAGGGGATTTTCTGGACCGAGCGCGAGTCAACGTCTTCAATCAATCCGGCGATGACGATCGTCTGCCCATCGTGCAATCCGACGGTTGTGGTGGTGTCGCGCGTTTGGATGTTGGGTACGCCGGCCGCGCTAATCGCGGCGATTGAGTTTACCGTCGGATGCAGAGTGATGGTGATGTAGTCGTCGCTGTTGACCACCGGCGTGATATCGAGCGTTACGCCGGTCTGAAAACTCTGCACTTGTGTGGTGGCGACCGTTCCCGTACCGCCCCCCGTGGTCGTGAGGATGTTGACCGTTTCGCCTGCGCGCAATGAGGCAGTTCGGCCGGAAATTGTCGTGATTCGAGGGTCTTCGAGGATCCGAGCCTTATTATTAGCGATCAGAAAGCTCAGCTCGGCAGTGAAGCTGATTGGACTGCGGATCAATGGAAAGAAGTTGAGATACGGAATCTGAACACCCTGGCCGGGAAACGTATTGCCGGGCGGATAGACTGGCGGCACCTCGGTAAACGTCGTACTGACCGCGGCAGTAGGAAATTGTAGCCCGAGCTGCTTAATGGTTCCCTCGTCGATTTCCAGGACCTCGGTGTCCATTGCGACCATGGTTTGCGGACGATCGAGCTTCGCGATGAGCTCCTTGGCGAGCTTGATGCTATACGGACTGCCAGTCAGAACAACTTCAGTCGAGTTGGGGGGGACGATGATATGCAAGTCGCCCGCAGACCCTTGAAGTGTTTGCGTTACCGTGTTGGCAATGTCGGTCGCGGTCGTTGAGGTTCCGCCTTGCAATCCGGGTATCGCCGCCTTCAACTGAATGACCTCGACGCCAGACGAAGCAGGGCCGCCGTTTTCACCGCCGCCAGACGCGCCCGGGGGTGGAACGTCGAGCTGACTCATGGCGTCGGCGACGCGTCGCTGCACCGTAAGATTTGAGGTAACAGTAATCGCATTGAGATCTGAGTCGACGGCGAGCGGCAGATTAGGAAAAGAGCGCCCCAACAGATCGGCGACCGACGCCGCGTCGATATATTTCAACCGGTAGACTTGCGTATATTGGGTGCCCATCTGCGGCACGTCAAGCTGCGCAATGAGCTGTTTGGCGTGGTCGACCTCATCGGGCGGTCCCTCGAGCAAGATCTCGCTACCCGAAACGGCGACCTTCACGTTTGCCGACTCGGCGGCCACGGCGCGCGCAACTTGTTTGACGTTGCGTTGCGTGATCCGGACGGCTTCGGCGGGGTATCGGGGTTTGGGAGATGGCGTCGGCGGCGCGGTGTCAATTGCCGCGACGATCGCTTTGATCTGCGACATATCGGCGGGCGGGGCCATGATGATGATCGTACGGTTGGGCGCAACGAGGAGCCGCGCTTGGGGGAAGACCGCGCCAAGGCGTTCCGCAACAATTTGCGGAGTTAACACTTTGAGCTGATAGGTGTCGACTGTAGTCGCACTGGGATTCTTGGTGTCGATGCCGCTGGCGATTGTGCGCATTCCCTGCTCTTGGTATCCCGGCGCGACGACGACGACGGCATTGGCGTGCGCATCAACGGTAATGCGGGCACCGGGATAGATGCTGCGCAAGATGCTGGCGCCGCGCTGAGCCGAGATGATTGTAAAGCCAATGACAATCGGGGGATTAGGCGTCGGCGAAGGGGTGGGATGAGCGTGAGCTGCGGTAGCGGCGCCGGGCTGCAAGACGCCCGCAATGCAGACGCTACACAGCAGCGCAACGCTGAAGAGCGAAACGGACCGGCCGGCTCTCGAGGAGCCCGTCGCCGCCACAGGGGGTACCACTGCGCCCGATGCTTTCAGGCCGCGACGCAATCCCCTCGGGCAAACCCATCAATTTTGATAGTCAATATTCACTATCAGAATCTGCTAGCTTTACACAACCTGAGTCTCCCCATAATAGGCGAGCGCACGTCATGTTAATGGAGGACTCATGCATCGTCTTGTCGCCGGGGCGCTTTGTCTTATCCTCGCACTCAATACCGCGGGCCCCGCATTGGCAAGTGCCGGCGACTCGGCAGGCCGCCTCGATTTGGTGGCGTTCATGAGCACGCTGCTCTCGACGGTCATGTCGTCGAGCCTTTACGCCGACGTGACCGGTTCGAGTGATCGTTATGCGGCAATGCATGCGCCGCCCCCGATCATGCGTCGCCCCGACCACAACCTAGACGCTGCGGGCTTGATGCGCGCGCAGCACGCGCTCAAGCCCCGCATCCGAGTGGGCATACGCCAGACGGTGCTCTTGCCGCCACGCAGCGCCCTCGATCCGCGCCATCATCGCCTCGATCCGCTCGCAATGCGTCGGTCGCCCTTTAAACCTGAATCGCTTCCGCGAGACTTCGCCGCCTCGGTCGGGACAGCGGCTGTTCTCGAGCCCTTGCGAGTGCTGGCGGCGCCCGTACAGCAGCGCCGCCCGCAGCCGCTCTCGCCAGCCGGTCGTGGCAACAATCCGATGACCTCGTTGACCGCGACCACCGGCATCGAGCCCTGGTGGACCTACGAGGAGCGCGCCATTCCGGGCATCGGTAAAGCGATGGTTAACGTGGGAACCGGCAACCTCATCGTGTCAGCCATGGACGTCGACGTTCCCGAGCAAGGCATCGATCTAGCGTTCCAGCGAGTCTATAACTCGCAATCGCTGCACGACTACAATGGTGACGACGGCGGCGATCCGGCCATTTTCGGCAACCGCTGGACCAATAGCTTTGACGCGAGCATCGTGTATAACTCAATCGCCAATACTATTACGGTCTATGACATCGATGGCGCCGCTTGTGTGTACACATCTAACGGCCAGGGGAGCTGGTTGCCCTGCACCGGCGAGTATGCCACGCTCGCGCCCACTGACGACACCGACTGCAACTACGTCTGGACCAAGACCAATGGCACGGAGTACCAGTTCCACGCCGATGTGTCAGGTGCTGGCTGCAGCATCCCACAAGCGAAGAAGGGTCAGCTCCAACAAATCATCGCACGTAATCAAATAAACTCTATCAACTTCGTGTATTCGTACAACGGACAAGGCAAGAACTCCGAAGACGTGACCGAAATCGATGCCGATCACAGCGATGGCGACTCGATTATCATGAAGTTTGGCATCGTCCCAGGCACCTCGATCAATGAGCTCGCGACGATAACGAAGTCGGACGGCGCGACGCTGCAGTATCTCTACGACAGCAGTGGCAACTTACTGGAAGTCGACAAGCCCGGCAACAACTCGGCCCAAACGATTCCGAATCCTCCGGCGTCCCTGCCGCAAGGTGACGTCCCCGAAACGTACGCCTATGGACCGGGGACGAGCACGTTGCAAGAGGCGTGCGGGCCACGTTGTACGGTCGCGATGTGGAATAACCCCAACAACCCAAAGGATGGCGGCGCATTGCTCTTCACGTCGAACTCGTCGCTGCAGCTGACCAGCTGGCAGTTTGATGGCGTGCTGAACTTCACGCCATCCGACGGCATGAGTACTATTCTTCAATCGGGCTACTCGACTGGTTTTATCGCCTGGTTCACAGCGAACTTCGTCTACGGGGCAGGCTCGGCGTGCAGCAACGCCAGCAGTGGCACGACGGCCATGTGTGACAGCGACGGCCATGGCACAAACTGGGCGATCGACAGCAGCGACCGTGTGACGCAGACGAGTGATTACACCGGGACGGCGGAGGCGCAGTGGATCCCCACCGAGCAAAGCTGGGATACGAACAACGATCTGGTGTCTACGACTGACGCCAATGGCAACGTCACGCAGTACGCCTACGATACGTCTGGCTACAACGTTGGCAATCTCGCCGAGATGCAACTGCCACAGGTCACGGATGTCGCCGGTGGCCCCTTGAGTCCACTCAGCACCTATTCATACGATCAATATCATAACGTCACGTCGTACTGCGATCCTGTCTACAACCAGAACAATGCGATCCAATGGAAGGCATCACCGGGCGACAGCTATTGCCCTGGTGATAACAAGACGACCATTTTAACGTATACGCAAACGACGAACGAGCCGTTTGGATGCCTTACCAACCTCAAAAAGCCGAGCACCTACTCGACTGATATCACCTTCGCTGGCGGCACCGATAACTGCGGTTTAGGCTTACCCACCAAAGTCAAAGCGACATATCCGATCACGCAGCCCGGCAACTCTTCTCGTCAGCCTCAACAAGACTTTGTATACGATTCCAATGGCAACCTTACGAGCTACGATAAGGGGTCCGACGGGACGTACATGCTCGACTCCTGGACGCTGAGCTACAGCAAGGACAACCTCAATATGGAGCGTACCGAGAACGAGCCAACGATCAACAATGCGGCGATTAATTCCTTTAGCTGCTATTATCCAGACGGCACAATCCTCTTCACCGAGACCCCATCACAACACGCTGCAGACGGAAACCCTAACTGCCCGAGTATAGCGTCCCTGCTTGCCGGGCCATTTACCGCGCCGGCCAACGCGACGGTGTATTCCTACGACACTGACGACGACCAAGTGCAGATCGTCGACCACAAAGGCGGCGCAACCGGCACGACGACGAAGTTCTACGACGGCTTGGATCGGCTGATCGAAGCCGAAATGCCGCAGGATGCGCGCGAGATGCCCAACCGTAGCCAGACCTATGATTGCTATAAGTTCCCGTGGCTGACGCGCTACGACTACGATTTGTCCATGCAAGGCGGGGGCGCCAGCCTTTCGATTGGCAGCGTCTCGGGCGTGGTCGCGTACGGTGGCCTCTATAAGACGCAGGAGTACCTTCCGGGTACAACGCCGGTGCAATCTTGTCCAGCGGGCAATCCCCAATGGACTGACGTACGTGGAAGCGCTTTCGACGGACTGGACCGCGTCATCGCCAAGTACGAACTGGCTTTCGGCAACGCACCCGAGATGATCAACGCCTACGATGGCAGCGGTGAGTTAAACTTGCTGAGCCAAACCGAGAATACGGTTCAGCCCGGTACGCACCAAACGATCAACTATACTTACGATAACGACGCACATGTGAAGGAAATCGACTTTAGCGGCGCTTCGCCGGTCGAGGATAAGCGAACGTATACGTTCGACGCCGACGGGCGAACGGCGACGATCACGACGCCAACGCTTGGCCAAGAAACCTACACCTACGATGTTGATGGCAACAAGACTACACAATCAGATCCGGCTCAGGAAAACAACGCCTCGACGATAACGTACACGAACTACGCTGACGGAAAGCGGGAGTACCTTTCAATCAGCGGCGGCATCAACAAGCAGCAGATCTTTACATACGCGTACAAGCAGGATGGGCTTCTCTCGTACCAAGCGGTCAACTGGCAGAGCTCGCAAGGAAGTTTTACCTGGGCGTATACGCCTGGCGGACGCGAGTTAAGCGAAACCGATCCCTTAACTGGCGGTCCCCCAGTGACGACCAAGTACTGGTATTACCATTCGGAGTATCATCAGGGAAGCACGACCTATACGCCAAAGCAGTATACGTACGACAAGTATGGCCGAGCCAGTTCCCTCACGTTTCCTGAGGGCTACGAAACCAGCAATATGCAGTACGATGACGACGACGAGCTTTCTGGCGTCTCGAACACGTCCGAGGACGAATACGGAGTCGACCAACCGCCCCAAGCGGCAAATAACTATATTCTGAGCGCTCGTGGTGAGCTGCTGAGCGATATTGGATGCAGCAGCGGGTGCTCGGGCAACGACTATACGCAGTCAGCGAACGGTACTCTCGTCGATCCGGCAGGACTGGCCGCTGACAGTAACGCCGCGATGTCCTGGGACGCGCGGTCTGGCATGTCGCTAACCAACTGGTGGGCGCCGGGGCTGCTACTAGCTAGCGGAACGAATCAGTATCAGTACGACCGTTCCGGCCGGCAGACTGAGGATACGCTCACAATTTTGAATTATCAGCCGTTCGCCTATCTACGCAGCTACGACGCGGAGAACCATTTGATCGCGGCGCCCACAGGCGATGTATGCAATTCGGTCGATAATATCGGATGCACTTACCCCAACGCGACTCTTTCGTGGGGGCCTGATGGGTATCTGCGCGGAATCGCGCAGAGCGGGAATGGCAACCAGAATAACGATCTCCATTGGGACGGAGACACGCTGCTCTTCGCGGGCCCGGGTCAGCCGTTACTTTATATTGGAAAGGCCGGTACAACGAACGGTGACGGTACTTATCTCGTCGCTGATCGAAACCAAAATGGGATCGCTGAGGCCTGGCACGGCCCCGCCGCGTACGGTCCGTGGGTGAATCATAACTACAACGTATCCGGAGAGAGTCGTTACGGTTTTGGCGTAAGCCTCGGAATCAACTGGGGCTCGTGCTATGTTTCTTCGCAGTCAAAGGGTTGGGCTAGCTGTGCCCAGGCTGAAGCGCCGGCTGCCTCCGATGGCCTGCTAGTGGACTTTAGCCGAGAAGACGGCTATAGCTACAGTACCTATGCGGTGCAAGGCGTACGCACCTATGACAGCACCTCGCAGCAGTGGACGACTCCTGATGCGTATGCGGGCGATGTCAATGATCCAATGTCGCAAAAGCCATTCATGTGGAACGACAACAATCCTGTAGAGTGGTCGGATCCGTCGGGTTACTGCACTGATCCCGGAGCCGGCGAGAAGCCAAATGGATGCCTCGGTGGCGTTGACTGGAACCTAAACATGCAGTTTGGCAACGCGCTGCAGGCTATACTGAGCATTGTTGCGGTTCCAGGAGGAGAGGCAGGCGCAGGCGCAAAGGCGGCGGTCGCTGCGGGCAAAGTATTGGACGAAGAAATAGCTGGAGCAATCATGTCAATAACAGACACGAAGTTAGGAAACATTGCAAACAATCTGTTTAGAGCGGCCGATAGACTTGGGGGAGGTACTGCGGGCGCCGTCCGGAACGAGCTAGCAGAAGGCGTAGAGACCGGAGGTAAATGGCATTTGGAAAAAGCTGAAACGAACGTAAGGGCTTTTGAAAACTGGATACGTTTGAACTCTAAGACAGCTTCTCCGGCAGACTTGCAAGCTGCGAAGACGCTCATGAACGATCTGCAGGATGCGTTGAATTCAGCAGGGCACGTGCCGACAATTAAGCAGCTTTACCATCAATCATTTGAAACACCTTAGCTTAGACTTCAGGAATAACAAGATGCGATATTCGATGGAAAAACAAAAAGAGGCGGTCTCAAAACTCTTAGAAGCGTTGCCGGAGCTCCAATCGTCATACGCAGAGCATCTAGCTGACAATGGCGGAGAGCTGTTGCCGTATACGTATTTTCCCGACGCAGTCCGCGATGCTCAAAAACAGCTGCGCTTAGATTTGCTTCCTCCTAATTTCTTGGATCGGTTTGCTAGTACGATTGAAATGCTGCTCGACTGGGATCCTGGCGCCCACGATTTGGTCGGCTTAGGCATTATCGACGAACTAAAGGAAACTGACTTTTGGCAAGCGATCTATCCGAAACTGGGGCCAAAGTCCCGGGCTGTCGCTGCAGAAAGCTGAATACGATGAGGGCGGACGTCATGTTGCGGACTTGGACGTTGACGATGTCAAAGTGCTGCTGCGAAGGCTGAAGGAGCGTGAAGTTGGTACGGCTACACGTAAGCAGGCCCCTGCAACGCTCAACGCTGCGCTGAACGCGCTGTATCGCGAGCGGAAGATCGTCATCAATCCATGCTCACTAGTGCCCGCACCTCGTTACGAACCGAAAGAAAAGGTCGTTCTCGATCGCTTCCAGGCTAAGCGTCTGATTTGCGCAGCCCACGGCCAGACTCGCGTGCTCGTTCTCCTCACCGCCACGCTCGGGATGCGCGAGGGGGAGCTGTTTGGCCTCGTTTGGGATTCCGTCGATTTCAAACGACGCACGGTGACGGTGGCACGGCAGCTTTGTGAAGATGCGAGCGGTCAGCTGCGCCTCGGGCCGCTGAAGACAAAGGCTGCGCGACGCAGGCTAGAGCTTCCCGAGCTCACACTTCAGATCTTGGAGGCTTGGCGGCCCGAACAAAGGAATTCGGGTTACGACAGCCCGTTGGTTTTTACGGACACGAAAGGCAACGTGCTGCGCAAACCAACTTTATCCGCCGCACTTTCAAGCCGTTACTGTGCCGCGCCGAGCTGCCGGACGTGGATTTTCACTCACTACGGCATTCATCCAACTCATTTCTGATTGAGGAGGGTGCCGATCCAATTCTCGCGCGCCGCAACGGGCACGTGGACACGCGCGTGGTCCTCGATCGCTACGGTCACATGTTCGAAGGCGCGCGCGGGCAAGCCGCCGAGACGATGGACCGCGTTTTCGGCGACCTCGAGATTGGTCGTCAAATGGTCGTCAAAAAACCTGCGTCGTCTTCAGACGCAACAGCGCCGGTTCCAAAAAAGCTAATGAAATCGGCGCGTTACTTGGTGGAGATGGGGGACTCGAACCCCCGACCCCTTACATGCGAAATGATTCCCCTTCGGATCAGCAACCCGTGAAAAAGCGGCGGAAACGGCGAAAAGCATCGTAGCGCCGAGACCTTGCGATCGAACAGGCTTCCAGAGGTTTCCGTGGCTTTCCGGGCTTTTCCGCAGGAATGGTCGTCAAATGGTCGTCAGCCCGCCTTATACAGCACTTGTTAGCCGGATGTCGCAGATAGCCGGTAGCTGTGCCCTCACCGTCGGCAAGAACGTCGCAATTCCGCAATTTTGAAATCAACGGCGGCTGTCTCGATACATCACCGTAGTCGGACGCGCCGCTTCTGCCACGCTCGCTCTTTAGCGCCGCGATTCTCACAGCGTCTATGACAAAGACAGGAATCAATTGAATCCGAGTAGCATCAATTAATGCAACTTGCGAGGCTTAGACGGACTTACGAGTATTTGGAGAGGTGGCTGAGTGGCTGAAAGCGGCGGACTTGAAATGTTCGCAGCTAGCCTCGATAAGTTCTCGCAAGTCTCGTTTAAGCGTCGTTAGGTCGCCGATGTGCAAGCTATCCGAGCTAATCAGTTACTCATTTGGTGAGCCGTGAGTAAATTTCGATTTCTCACAAGCAGCGCAACCCGGGCTGGTCAGGCCGTCGACCAAGGCGTTCACGGCAATCGAGGGCAGCTATGCTCTTTCATTGCTCTGTAGGCTTGGAATCCAGTAATCCTCGGCTCCCGTTTTGGGGCCGATCCCTGGGCACTGCTTGAAAAGCCGGTCGTTTTACCAGGAGTTCATCGTCTAATTCAGTAACCAGTATTGTGTGCCTCTTCTGGCGCTTCGATCGTATCTCAGATGAGCAGGCGAGATGACCAATAATGCGTCGGAAACGATCATTCTAGGATTCTCTGAGCCGACAACGCTGCCAGTCTTCGAACAAGCGACGTTCGCGAATTTCGTCACGGAGTACTTTAGACAGAGCAAAGCAGAAATCGACTCCGCGAAGAGTGAACGTAACATAGCTCTAAATATTACCGTGTTAGTTGTTACCGCGTTCGTATGGCTATTTGCGCAGTCTTTTGCTAAGCCAAGTTGGCCATGGTTAGTGAGTTCGGACGACCAGCCGGTACCTCGTGGTATGTTTATCGCGGTCGCCGTCGCCGCGCTGCTCACGATTTACGCTCTTTTTCGACTTCGCAGAGATAAACTTCAGCAAATAGCAAACCGTTGGTATGTCCTGCGAAAACTTCTAACCAATATGGGAGCGCGAGACGACCAATCATCAACGATGGAGTTCATCGTTTGTAGTTTCTTTGACAGGGATTCGCAGCGCTCTCGAGATACTTGGCCGATACTGAGGCCATTAGAGTGTTTGCGCCATCACTACGCGGGAGATGACGCGATGCTGCATCTATGCATTGCCGTACCTCTGTGCGCCTTCATATTTTACCTCGTTTGGCAGGGGTCACCGATCTGCGCTTTGCCGGTCGGAGTGACTGCTGCGATTTATCTGCTGCGAATATGCTGGCTGCTTGGCCGTCCATTAGCGGACCCAACGAAATCAAACGGCCACACGCAATTCCCGTCAGCGTTGCCTATGGCTGTTTCCGCACCGGACGCGGATCTGATTACTCGAAAAGAGAACCCTGCCGGGAGCATGTAAGTCGGGTGGCTCCAGTTTCGTAGACACGAAGTTTATGCAGCCTGAGTTCTTTCGAACTGCTCGTGGCTGGCATATCGGAGCGTCGAATGGCGAGTTGCTATTTCACCAAATTTCGATGAACTCGAAATTATTGCAGCGCCGACTCGAGCGAGCTGAAAATGGCCTCCTCGAGTTCACGTTTGAGCGTGGCGAAGAAGCTTTCCGTCACCCGCATTGTGCAGTTCCCCTTACGGCTCATGCTGCAGATCATGCCCTGCAGGCGATAGAAGCGCTGAACGGCGTCGCTAGCGTGTTGCACGCCGTGATCGGGGAGTGCACCAGAACGGCGCCCTCGATCTCACGACGTGCAGCCGCCATGCCAAAGCATCGAGAACGAGCCTGGATTCGCGTCCTGCCAAGTGCTTGGGAATCAAAACGCAAATACCGCCTTCTTTAGTGTTAGTGTTGCTTTAATAGTTGATTAGCTAAATGCTGAGCGAAGATTATCGCTGGAGCGTTCGTATTCGCTGTCGGAATATCGGGAAAGGCCGACGTATCGCCGATTCGGAGGTTGGCTGTACCGAAAACACGATGCTCGGAATCGACGACTCCGACGTCGTCGGAACGTGCCATACGCGCAGTGCACGAGTGGTGCCAGGTTGTTTGAGCGTTCGACCGAATGAAAGATTCAAGCATTGGCGGTTCTGGTAGCCAGTCCCACCAATCAGACCGTAATTCAAGTCGCTCGGCGTGGTGGGCAAGTAAATCCTGGATGCGCCTAGCACCCGCTTTCAGTTTCGCGATGTCCTGCGGATGAGAGAAATAACCGGGATAGATCTTTGGCTTCATCATATCCAGAGAGTCGGTGTCGACATATCCTAAGCTCAGTGGATGCGTCAGTGCGACGCTTATCACGCACTCGGAAAAGTCTCGTTCGGCCGTTGGGGGTTTAACGAAGCACTGGATCTCCGGTGTCCCATCCTGCCTTTCGTGCGAGACGTTGAGGAAGAGACCTACTTCGGTCCCGGTCGAGCCGGCGGATACCGAATACGTTCTTGTACACGGAAATCGCAGCCTTAGCCTCGGGTGATCCGCTAGGTTTCGTCCAACGTTTTCATTTTGAACGATACAGGGAACACCGAGGCTAGTCAACGTCCGGGATGGACCGATTCCCGAGCGAAGCAGTAGAAGCGGTGTTTCAACCGCTCCACAGCAAATAATGACGTCGCTGTCTGCGTGGAAACTGTCTCCATCTACCGTGCAAGCCCCAATTGCCTCGGTGCGATTGCCACTTCTGCTGAACAGTATTCTCCCTACTGTAGTGTTGGTTAAGAGATGCACTCTTGGGAGTACCGGCAGTAAATGAGACGTAAATGTGCTCGAGCGTCGGAGAGAACAGGAAGCAATGCTATAATGACAGACGCCGAAGCTAATGCGGGGATCCGCGGAGCCACTTTCAAAGCCATAGTTGCGGCACGCATCGTAAAAGCGGTCAGACCACGTCGACAGCGGATCTTGGGGTTGCACGCAGACCATAAATGGTGGTGCTGACGGCGGGCCTCGGTATTCGAGGTTGTCGAACGTCGCATGTACGAGTTGCGGTTTCCAAAAAGTATCGCGTAACGCTTGTTCCCAAGAATCGTAATCTGCATCCAATCCTCGAAGATGAAGCATGCCATTGATAACGCCAGATCCGCCGACGACGCGGCCCCGGTTCCAGATTATAGGCGACGACCGGTCAATAGACTCTGCTCTGTACGCATAGTCCACATCTGTCCCGAGGAGTGAAAGCCAGTCAGACAAGACTTCAGCTTCAAGGTGTTTTGGAAAGTTGCCGGTTTCAATGATAAGAACGCTCTTGCCGCTGCGTGATAGACAGCCGGCGATAAGGCAGCCAGTTGTTCCAGCTCCCACAACTATGTAGTCGAATCGCTGCTGCATCAAATTACTGTTTATCAACTATTGACCTTGTAGCCTTTCCGATGTGATCTTCTGACCTGAGGTGGCATCTTACGCGCAGCTGATAACGGTGAGAGTTGTTTAGTTTTGAACTCGTCGACAAACTCCCTCGGCGGTCGATACCCGAGCGCGAAGTGCGGCCGAACTTCATCGTAGTCTTGCCGCCATTCGGCGGCTCTGCGTCGAGCTTCAAAGATCGTCGTGAAGCTGTGCGCGTTAAACAGTTCATCCCGGACCTTTCCGTTCAGTGATTCGATCTGAGCATTTTGAGTTGGCTTGCCGGGGTCGATGAAGTGGCAGCTGGACAGATCGTTCGGCACCCCATCGCAGCATCGCATGGCTGCTGAACTCCGAGCTGTTGTCGAAACGAATGGTGCCCGGAAGGCCTCGATTAAAGGGAATATCCTCGAAGCTGCGGATGAGATCGTGGCTTAAGAACGAGAACTCGAGTTCCAATACCAGGCACTTTCGCGTAAAATCGTCGACCACGGCAATCGCTCTGATGTTGCGGCCGCGCGCGAGCCGATCGTGGATGAAGTCAATAGACCAGCGCTCATTGGCCCGGAGGGACAACGTTTCCGCGCGCCGGAATCGGAATTCTCGGCCATTGACGCCAGCGCGCTGAGTCATGATGAGCAGTCGACGCCAACCCCAGCGTGGGCGCTCTTGCGCGCGTTGCTGCAGCGGTTCTGCGATCGTCGCATCGTCCTTATCCACGCGTCGAACCTTTTTTATGCTCATCTGAAATGGTGCAGTAGGACAGAGCATCGATGTTCGGGCGAAGGAGACGGACATTTGACTCTTCTAGCTCGCGCCACGCCTCCCACATTACCCGCTGTTTTTTGGCAACATTCCTCGCAAAAGGCTCTACGTCTGGGTGCATCCGGTGACGGAAACGGTTCTTCCGTTCTTCCAAAGTGTTTTGCCTGGATGGATCTCAACGATCGAACCGGCCAACCGTCAAATGACTTAATGCTGCGGCTGCGGCTCTTTAGCGGTCAAAAAACAGACGCTGTCCGCTTTAGCACTACAGCACAGGATGGATTCGGACAAAACCTCGAAACATATTCGGAGGATGTTGTCGGCGATATAACCACGAGCTCGAGTGCCTATGACGGCATCGGGAAGTGGCGGCGCAACTGACGAACTTCTCGGATACCGTCGCTCACCTAATCGTGCACGTCGAGAAGGTTCATTTCAAAGATGGGACGACAAGGCACGACGCCATCGGGCCTATATTATCCGCCGATGCCTCCCCACGCCCCAGCCGATGCCTGGTTTTCGTGCTAACGGCTACGTGTTTGGGATTTGCGCAGCCATTGCGGGGTTAGCTGGCTGTAAAGCCTCCTCGGTTCAGAATGCAGAAGACGCCACGACTTCTCCGCCGCGTGAGCATCACGAACCGTGCGAATCCGGCGATTACTGCTGTAATCTGGCCGACGCCGCGGTGATACGGGCCGGCGAGGAAACAAGTTCCCGTGTAAAAGCGCGTGACTTCTTAGGTTTGCACTTGCTGCAGGGAACCGCCAAACCTGCTCTCATGATTGCTGAGGCGCTCGATGATGTCGTCAAGCGTTTTGTAAAGTGCGTCGGCGTCTTTGACTGCAGTCTGAGGGTCGACGGTTACATCATAGCCGTGAGCAGCGCGGTTTCCATATTCAACAAGCCGCCTAAGGCCTTCGCTAAACGCTTCAGGAAATACCTCGCGTTCGGTAATCGACCTTATCAGTAGACTCAAGGGTTTCCGCTCGTACAAACTGAGTAACTCCGCAATAATCCGCACTCGGCGTTCAATCCCGATGCGGACGCTTACCAGTACGAGGTTCGGGTCTGCCTGCCAATCTTGCACGACTGGTGGGTGTGGTCCAATCGTATCGATAGCTTTCAGCGTTCCGGGTTGCAGCGTGGCGCTCAATCGACCAGTTAGCCTAAGGCTGTCGGCTAAGACCTTTGCTTGTGCAACCGCCTTGGGTGCCTCTTTTGACGTCGTCCTAAATGCGCTGTTCCAGTCGGTACTGTCGATAACGACGTGCTGACCGAAGAGCTTGGCGTCAACCTTCTTTGCAATGAACGTCCAAACCGGCGTGGCTCCGCCAAGGACGAGAAGAATCGTCATAAGGTCCACGCCGTGTTTCGCCCAGTGCGTGCCGCCAAGGATCCAACAGGCTGCCGCCCATACGGAACTCATAATGACTCGGCGCGCCATGTTCACCGGACGAGCTTCCGGAGCCCTGACGCGCGCACGCGTATCACGACTGTCAAGGCTGCTTCCGTTCCAACCGGTATCGTGCAATCTGTCGCGAAAAACCCAATCGCTTGACAGGCATGGTGCGTGCGGGCGAGCAAATAATAAGATTCCTAAGATTTACGTTTCTTGGCGGCTTTTCGCACATCCTTGATGCTGGTCTTGCGCGTTGCCTCGCGCATTGTGTCCAGTCGCGCGTTCGGCGAAAATTCTGGGATTGCGCCCTCGGGTAAGTTCTTGTTTAGCGTATCGCCGCGTTTCTGTTGAATTTCGCCATCCCTGTCTCTGTGGCGGTCGTCGAGTCCCGGTTCCTTCATAAGTTCTCCTTTATTTGGATTCCTCAGACTTATCTGTGCTGGATCTTAAAGTCAATGCCTCTCAATACGCACGCGTTCGGGTTCTGGTGGCCGATTTCGAAAATTAGGCAGCTCGAACGTCGCTGTGACCGTTCCCAAGAAGAAAGACAACCTCCCCAGGCTGCAAGCATTGCAGTTGATCGAGGGCTGCACGCAAGTCGGGATCCGTTTCCACGGGCTTTCGGCCTTGGTTTGCGGCTGCCGCAATCCAGTTGTCGGAAACCTTTAAAACGCATTCCCGCGGCGGATTTGAAAGGAGAAAGCAGGTCGAAGTATCGACCTTCGGCATTTGCGACACCGCACCGCCGCAGTAACGCCCAATTGCCAGCGTAATATCCTGAATGATGTCTGCATCACATACCATAGCTTTTGGTTCCTCACTTTGTTTCTTTCGCTTAAAGGGTTGCGACGCCGGTAGTTTCCAAGATTCAACTAAACCTCGATGCACGTCGCACGGCAAAAGCATGACGGTATCGCCCGGTTGGTATCTCCGGCCATAGCAGCCGCAACTCCATTCAACGTCGTAGAACGACGCGGGCGGACGGCCGTCAAGGGGATGGGCAATGGATATGGTTCCGGCGACGGGATGCGGCGACGACTTGTAGATGCCGCTGACCGCCGACTCCGAAGCCGCGTACTGGCGTACCCAGTTGGGCGAGAGCGTCCGCGCATCTTTGCACACCTCGAGTCTAGATTGCGCGACCCCGGCGTGCGACATCGCGATGTCGATCGATCCGTTAGCGTCGGGCGGAAACATTTGTTCGACCCGCCAACCTTCGTCGATGAACTTAGAAAATGGCTTGCCGTCTGCAGCGTGCAGATCAGATGCGGCATCCCGCTGGAACCGAAAAACTTTCCAACTCGACGAGGGCGCGATGACCACGTCGGCGTTTGCCTCCAGGATCGCTTCGACGTACTCGCCTTGCGACATACCGAGATTGGTCGCCAGTCGCTGAATTCGCGCCAGCGCGGCTGGAGAAAGGGAGATACCAACGGTTCGGCGCTTTCGGTCGTCCGGCACCTGCGGCCGCCCCCGTCTTGCCTGTGAGTGTAACGGCGTCATGAAATAGGACCTCTCGCCGGAGAGTTTACTTAACCTCGCGGCTTAAAGTCAATATCTCGCAGGCTTAAATCCGTAAAGGCCTTTCCAATGACAGGTATTTTAAGCCTGGGTGGCCTGGGGTCTTTACGGAACCGCCTGGAAGCGGTCGATATCTGGCTCGACGGCGAGTTTCCGAAGCCCCGCGGCGCGCACGCGTATTACGGATAGGTCAAGACCGCTTCCATTCCAGTCCGTATCGTGCAATCTGTCGCGAAAAACGCAATCGCTTGACAAGCATGGTACGCGCGTGCGCGTGAAGCGTCCGGAAATGAAGGCCGCTTAACGTTTGTTAGTTCCGCCGCAGCGGTCGATGCGGCGTGGGGCTTACGTTAGGTTGGCGAAGGCGCCGGCAGTGCCCTGGCTCGCTCACCATGCAGCTCACGGCGCACTTGTTCGATCTCTTCGACCGCTGGACGTGAATACATAAGATAGTCCCGCTCCGGGACGTTGCGATTGATCAGTTGCGCGAGCCGACAAGAGTTCGAAGGCTTTTTCAACGGCCTCACCAAGGACGATCGACGCATTCGGATCAGCACCAGTCGCAACAACATCGGTAGCTTTCTCATACGTTGCTACACGCAGTCCGCCCGGAATCCAGGGCACGTTCTGACCGCTGCGAGGCGATGCAAAAACTCGTTCGAAGATGTGCGCGACGTCGTGCCGGAGCCTGTACCATCGCGACGTATCGGCGGTGAAGCGATCACGCAACGACTCCAAGTCTGGATTCAGTCCGGCTGCCACGTTCAAGCCTTCGTGAAAGGAACCTAGCGCGACGAGTAGGCCAATGAGCACAACGTGTCGCTCTGCCGATGTCAGTCGGTCATCTCTGAGCATATCGTAGCCGGCGACAATCTGAGATCGCTGTATCTCAAGGAATCTGAAGAGATCGAAAATGTTAGGACTCTGCATTTAGACCGCTTTCTAAAGTCGCCGAGAATAAAAAATGTACGGCGGCATGACCAGCTAGCCGCGCCTAAACGTGAAACCGCGGTTGGCGGCTTGGAGGTTGCGGCCTAGAGGTTAGGCGCTGACGCGCTGGTCGCAGCGCTGTCGAAGGCCCGCCGCGCCCTCAGTTTCCAACGCCGAAACAGAAGCGCAAGGGCAAGTTAGACGAGATCGATGGCTTCCCACAGCTGGTCCATGTATACTGATTCGATTTTATAATTTTCGGAAATCGCTCGCAGTACCATCGCGGTGCGCGGTTGCACTAATGCTAAACTTCTTGGCTTGGGCATCGTAGTGACTTCTCAAATTGCGCGACCGAAGCGTCGATACGGCTGCGTGAAGTTCCTTCAAGCATGTCCCGGCGCAGATCTCCAGAGGTCAGCCGCTCATCGATCGGAGCCCTGGGTCTGACGCCGGACACGCCGCGTTCGATCCTGGCGCCGGCGTCGAACGCGCGCGCGTTAGGGCTCGGCATAATCCTCGCCAAACAGCTGCGCCGCGTGAAGACCGGCCATGTGACGTCGCTGTTCGCGAAGACGCGTTGCGGAGGCCTCGCTCGGCGGCCCGTCCGTAGGCGTCAAGGAACGCCATAGCGCCCTTAGATCGTCGACGTATTGGGGGACCGGCGAAAACAGCATCACATTCGATCTAACTCCAACAATTCAACTTGTTCGAGACCATGCGCTCGCTTTCTTCGCTCGGAAATTCAGCGCCCCTTCTCGGCGCCAGTCATACTCCGCGAGTTTCGCCGGCGTGTTAGCTCCATGAGTGACCATGTCGGGTCGTCCGCGCTGGAGGTGTTGGCAGGTTCTACAGGGGAACTCGCCGAGCACGGGGCCTCGTTTTCGCCCTAATCCCACAATGTTCCGATCAGGTACGCTCGCCGGTATCTCAAAAATCCTATCGTTCGCCCGGCCGCCGCGGTGGACCGTCATCGCCGTTCCCGCAGCGATTATCCTAGTCTCCGCCCTATCCATACTCCCTCCGCTTTTTATCGGCCGGATCATTGATGCGCTGGACCGCCACAGTCTCACAGCCGTATTACAGCATCTGGGATTGTATTGCTTAACCATGGGCGTTGTCGGCGGTGTGCAATTCGCGTCGGGGTATGCGGCTACGGTATTCCGAGAATCGCAAGTTCGTAATCTTAGAACGGCGTTCGTAATAAAGCTCAACACGGTCGCTCTTGATGCCCTTGCCAAGTTCGATCCCGGTCAGATAAAAAATCGAATCGTTGGTGACGTAGAGGCGCTGTCCCTACAAATGCAATACGGGTTATTCCCGACAGTGACCAGCCTTGTGACGCTTGTGGCAACGATCGCGGCGTTAGTGCGTCTTGACGTTCGCTTCGCCATTATTTCAGTGACGTTATCGCTGTTAACTCTCGTGCCGATGAGGCTAGCGGCGCGACGCGTGGCCACACTCAGCAAGCAAGAGGCTGAAGCGAAGGACGATCTTTATGGTGCGCTCCAAGAGGGAGTCACCGTTCAGGGCGTCGCGCTATTTCGCAATCCGATGGCAGCGTCGCAGCGGCTAAAGCATTTAGGCACGATAAGCGAACGCATCTTCGGGTTAAACATCGCCGAAAGCTTATTAGGGCAATGTACGGATCTCGCTTCAACGTTGCTCAGCATGCTCGGCCCCGCCGCCGTCCTTGCCGTAGGAGCGTATTTGGTAATCAAAGGTAACGTAACGCCGGGAATTGTGGTAACCGCACTTATCTATCAATCGCGCATAGCGACTCCCTTCGGCACGCTGTCGTCGCTCCAAAGCACCTTTGCTGCGCTTACCGTTGTCGTCACCCGTCTGCTGGAAATCTTCGATTTACCAGATGAGTCGTCAGGAGATCGGCAGTTCGCGCCGGGGAGACTTATTTTCCGCGACGTCGAACTCACCCGCGACGGCAGGGCTGCACTTCGTGGCGTCACGTTAAGCGTAGAACCGACCACTCACATTGCGATTATCGGTCCGAGTGGCGCAGGCAAATCCACGCTCGCTTCCCTGATCCCTCGTCTATCTGATCCGGTCTGTGGAAAAGTTGAAATCGGCGATGTCGACGTTGGAGATTTCACGTTAGATTCTCTTCGAAGAGCAATCGCAATTGTGCCGCAGGATTCGTTGTTGTTGGACGCGACTCTCGTTGCGAATCTTACACTCATGCAACCAGACGCTAGCGACGATGAGATCGCACTAGCTCTTAAAGATAGTGTACTTGAGGAACTCGTCGACCGCCTGCCGAACGGAATCATGACGCGACTCGGTCACCGAGGCTTCAGGCTTTCTGGCGGCGAGCGCCAACGCGTTTGTTTGGCGCGTGCGCTTTTGCAGAACCCAAAGCTTCTGATCCTTGACGAAGCCTTGTCCGGAGTAGACATAGAGACTGAACGGATCATTCTTGGGCGAATTAGACGCCGCCTAAGGGATCGCATGATGATCGTAATTACGCACCGGGTAATCTCTGCGGAGGGATTCGATCGAGTAGTTGCCATGGAGTCTGGCAGAATCGTTAATGTCGCCGGATTAACGGAATCCGCCGGCAGAAACCTGTCGCAGTTACCGTAGTGGGGGCACCGGCTTTCCAGCTTTACGACGCAACGACGCTTCCGCTGGTAGCCGGTCGGACGCCGTTATTACCGGTTGAAAAGATTACAGCGATCTTTGAATCCGAGAACTGCCTAGCTGCGTTGCACGCGCTACTGGAGCAGGAGCCTGAGGTACGTCACGCAATTTATGTCGCCTCCCCGAGCCTGAGCGATGCGGTCGATCGGTGGCTAGCGGGCGCACCGATGAAAAATCCTCGTGCTCCACTCAGGGCGCTAGCATACGTAGCACGAATGGCGTTTCGCTGTACGCCTTTTGGTTTGTGTGCAGGCGTTGGTCTGATCGAAGTCGAGCGAGGAAAAACGACGCTGCGGCTTGATCCAGCAGATCGACGAACGCGAACGCGTCCGGATATGGGACTGCTTCTTAATGCGGGGCGATCACTGGAAAAATCCGAAGCCGGTGGTCACGTTCAGTATATCGCAAACCGCGCGGTTCTTTCGCGCGGCGACCGACTCTACGTAACGAACGTTGAACTAGTCAGAACCGCTCATGCGCAAACCGAGGGAGCAACAGAACAGCGTCCGGTTTCTCTAAGGAATACGGCTGCTGTGCAATACGTCCGAGAGCTAACCGGGGAGCCGCGATCGTTGGCGTCGATTGTGCGCAGCCTGACAAACCGGTTCAATGCTTCTTCCGACGATGCGGAACACGTCGTCCGGCAGCTCATTGAGGCGGGCCTTCTCATTTCGGAGCTGCGAGCGTCGCCCATTGGTGACCCCGTTTCTTACATGCTGCAGTGTTTCGAAAGAATTGACCCGGAAATTGCGGCCACATTAAGAAGAGGTTCGTCGTTGAGTGCGGCGCTAGACCGAAAGCCGCTGCATGAGCGAGATATCGGGGACTATCGACGTGTTCACGAAGCTTTTTCTGAATTGGGAGGTGAGAGAAAAGAGCACGTTATGCAGATAGACCTGCACGCTCCGCTGGCAGGTGGCCTGAACTCTGACATACTGAACGACGTCGCCTTGCTGGCGGAATATTCGATCCGTATGGCGCCAGTCGTTGCTCTGTCGAAGTTTCGTAAACGCTTTGAAGAACGTTACGAGGGATCTGACCGAATCGTTCCACTGCTAGAGCTAGTGGACCCAAATCTCGGGCTTGGAGTGCCAGAAGACTTCGAGCGACGAGATGTCCCGAACGCCGAGCACGAATCGGCGCTCGCGAAAATCGCATGCGATGCACTTAAAACGGGGGCAGAGGAGGTCGGTCTCAGCGGCAAGGATCTTCAACTGCTGATCCCGCCGTTGGTCGACACGTCTTATATCGAGTCTGTGGAAATGGGATTCCATGTCGTAGCGTCCAGCCGAGCGGCAATCGACGTCGGGGACTACCTCGTCGTGCCCGCCACTTTTGCCGGCTCCGATCGTGCCGCCCGAAGCCTCGGACGGTTCGTAAATCTCTTGGGAGAAGAGAGTCTAGAACGCGTGCATCGCGTATGTGATGCTGAACCGCATGACGGTCACTTACGAGCTGAGCTAGTATTCACTCCGGCGGAGAGCCGTTTCTATAATGTGGTGATCCGCCCCAAGACCATTGATGTCGAGATACGTTTGGGCGTCGGCATCCCACGTACGGAGGATGAAATCCCTCCGGACGATCTGTGGGTCGGCGTCGAAGACGGCAAGTTCTACCTGTGGTCGGCGTGCCGCCAGCGACGTGTCGCGCCCGTCGAGAGCCACCTGTTCGTGACAGATCGCTTTGCGCCAAACGTGTGCAGGTTTCTGGCCATCATTGCCAACGACGGTAAACGACTGATGCGGGGCTTTGACTGGGGAGCCCTCTCATCCCTTACTTATTTGCCACGAGTTCGCGTTGGAAGAGTCGTCCTATCCCACCGGCGCTGGTTGTTTCGATCGCAAGACGCTCTGCAATCACTCTCGGACGCGACCGTAGAGCTGGCTCGGTTGCGCTCACAGTGGAACTTGCCCCGTTACGTGCTGCTTGCTGACGCGGACAACAGGCTCTTAGTCGACCTTGACTCAAAAATCGCACCCGAACTCCTCTTCGACCAGACCGTTCGTGCGCGACGGCCGCTGCATCTCATAGAGGCGCTTCCAAGTCCCGAACACGCATGGCTTCAAGGCAGCGACGGGCATTATTCCGTTGAATTCGCAGCGTCCGTTTTGCAGTCGACAAGTGATAGAGCAGCATTGCGGGATCAAAGCGGTGCACTCCCTCCTGGTCAAATGGCGGATGGCTCGATTCGAAAGAGGTATGGATTCGGCTCCAGGTGGGCCTATCTAAAACTCTACATTGCCGATCAGGCGTCGGAATATTTTTTGCTCAAGACGGTGATGCCGCTCATCAGAGAACTCCAAGACCAGGAAGCTATCGACCGATGGTTTTTCGTTCGGTACGCTGACCCGCAGTTTCACCTTCGTCTGCGCGTACGCGCCGTAGACGGCAGCACCTCCACCGTTTGTGACAAGCTAGTCGCCGGCGCATATCGTTGGCTTGCAGAGGACCTCGTCCTGCGGTATGCTTTCGATACGTATGATCCTGAGTATGAACGGTACGGCGGCCCCGCCGGAGTTGAACTAGCAGAAGAATTCTTTACCTTAGACAGCAACCTCTGCATCGATCTCATCTCGCGCATAGCGGAGACTACCGAAGAGCGCGTCGCCGCAGCCGTCGAGTCGTTCGTGCCTTGGCTCACGCTGGACGCTGCGTCGAAAGCAGCATTGATAACATTCGGCAAAACAAAACAGCAGTCACTGCCGCCTGCCGATCGGAAATCGCTCAAACATTTGAGCTCCATGGAGGTTTCACCGAATCGCCATGGCATAATGGAAGCAATCCTCGCTCAGCACCGTCCAGAGCTAACGATAGCTTCGCTCTTTCATATGCACTGCAATCGCCTTGGTCTGAGCCATGATGGCGAAGCGCGCGCCAATTCGCTAATGAGGCATCTTCTATTGAGTCGCGCAGCTCGCGCTACGAACGAAAAAGCTGTAAATGTGTGACATCGTCAAAAGTGACACGTTCCCGTTGCTGACTTCCGCAACCGCGGCTCGCGCATGCAGGATGGCGGCAACAATTGGGGAGCGTCTTCTGGCCAGGCTGGATGATCTGCCGAGGGGTCGCGGTCTCGCAGGCGATTCAGGCTTCGCGCTAATGTTTTCGTCGCTCGCCAAGATGACCGATGAGACGTCGTATTGGGAAGCAACGCACCGATGCATGAGGCAAGCCGCTCACGCCGACGACGTCCCGTCAATCGGACTGGTGGAAGGTATCTCAGGCCTGCGTGCCGTTGCGGCGCTTCTGGATAAGGAGCGCCCGGAGTATCGGCGCCTGATCGATCAGTGTGACACATACGTGGAAAGCGAGCTGCCGGACCCAGAAACGGTGACGCTTTGTAGTTTTCAGGACTTCGATATCATCTCCGGATGGAGCGGCGCGCGCCTGGCGCGTTGTGTGACTGCACCAAGCCCCGACGACAAACTCGTCGACTTGCTTATATGGCTTTTGGGCGATGACACACGCTGGTATCTTGTACACCCGGCTCTGCCAGACCGCCCGCCAGAAAACGATATTGGCGTGGCTCACGGGATTGCCGGAGTCATGGCGACCCTAGCGCTTACCGCGGATATGTCCGACGACTTGCATCGTACTTTTCTTCGTGGGCAGGCGTTGAAGCTGATATCCTACTCGCTACGCGAGGGAGGTCGCGTTCTCTGGCCCTCGTCGACGCAGGGGACTCTAAAGGTTGATCAGCGGGGTTGGTGCTATGGTACACCCGGAACTGCGGCGGCCCTACTCTGGACGGGTCGTGCGTTGTCAGACGATGCCATTACGGCGTTCGCGCTAGACGCGCTTGAGGCCGAAGGGTCGCAGCCTGTAGAGGCTTGGAACTTTTGGGACAGGGCACTGTGTCATGGCGCGCTTGGATGCGCTCTCATTTATGCCAGCGTCGGCCACGCTAGCAGGTGCCAAGCCTTAGGTCGGTTCGTCGAGCCGCTCGTGCAACTGTCGCTCGACGATTTAGAAGCAAACGAAATGGCCCATTTGGGAGTACGACCCGATACTCGCGAGCACGTCCTCCTTAGCCAGCTCGATGGCTCAGCAGGAATGGCGATGGCGTTGCTCACCCTGGCCGATCAAATTCCCGCGGATTGGGTACGACTGCACGGCCTGGTCCCGTGGAAACGACAAGGAGCCTGCCAGCCGGCGGGCCGCATTGGCTAACCTAGCCAGCCCGAAGGTGGCCGGAGGCCTTTGCAATTGCGAGACTTGGGGGTATGCTAGTAGCTATCCCACCTTAGCCACATTTGTGAGGTAAGCATATGTTCGAAGAACTCGACCTCAAAATCGGCGCATCCGACAAAGAAAAGAACGCCAGCGGAAAGACACCAACTCTGCCGCCGCAATGCAAATGCATTCATACCACAGGCGGCACAGCTTGCACTTCGGCGTGCACTTGCTGCTTCGTTTGAGCCGGTTTTAACGACCTTACAATGGGTCGGGGGCTTACGCCCCCGACCCATTGTGATTACGTCCCCGGCTCATTTTGAGGTTCAATAGCAGACGCGACGCGCGCACCGCCATGCAAGCGACTAAGCTTACACGACTCTGTCGTTGTGGTTCGAGCATCAGCGAAAGCGCGAGATGCCTTAACCGTGGAGGATCATCTCGCCGCAGCGTTTGGGACGGTCGTTTCCGCGGATACTGCAAGATTTCTCGCGTGTGAGGTGGCCGTCGTGCGTGCGTCGATTTTAGATAGCTGGCAAACTGCGCCAACAGGACCCGACGTCTTCAGTTACACGAACAAAGGGATCCTTGGCATTTCAGCTATAATTCTCGTCGTCGGTACGATACCGGAATGGTCGTTATAGATCTCTTACTTCCACATAGTTTATTGTGGCTAAAGTTAACTCATCGTGGGATTATGCCGAGCCCTAACGCGCGCGCGTTCGACGCCGGCGCCAGGATCGAACGCGGCGTGTCCGGCCTCAGACCCAGGGCTCCGATCGATGAGCGGCTGACCTATGAAGGCGGTGAGAGTCAAGGGCAATACCGGTGGGTGTGCCTTGACCGTCTAAATTCTGACGGCTCGCTTGGAGCCGATAGAACGATTGAGCAGACGAAGGTGGCAAGAGGAGACGCCGTTGCCAAGTAAGACGGAGGCGTACCTTCGCGATGCGGGCGCGACCACTCATCCTCACGAAGCCGAAGGTCGTCGGCGTTATTCGCGTTGGACTCGAATGACGATTCTGAATCTAACCCCCGCATCAGAGCCCTTCGCCTGCGCAAAAAGTCTTAATCGACTTCCTCGGCACGCGATGAAACCCGCGGTTGAGCCGTGAATGCTGGGCGCGAGCGATCCGATTTCTGTTCGAGCGTCCAACCAGCCAAATTGCGACGCATGGCTTCGACGACGAGGGCTTCGCGCGATTTCACCCCCATCTTCTTGTATACGATCTTAAGATGATTGAGTACCGTGTTGCGGCTAAGCCCCAGCCTTTGAGCCATCGAGTCAGTGGAAAGGCCCTCACAAATGAGCTGCATAACAGCTGTTTGCATCCTCGAAAGACTAGCATCCTCTCGGTGAACGATCGCCACATTTCTTGCCAGACCGCGAGCCAGCCATGAACGCGGGTATTTTTCGAGCTTGTCTTCCGCAAGGTGCAGCCACCTCGCCTTGTCGGTAGCGCGGTAAAGCGCCTGGGCGGTTAAGGCTGCGCGCACATCGTAATCGATACCGTCAAAGATTTTCCAGGCTATCCGCAATTGCTCTTCTGCTTTTTCGCGATTTCCCGAGGAAAGATTGACTAGCCCCGTTGCATAGGCTTCCATGGCTTGTAGCCGGTCGTCGAAGGCGAGATGCTGAACGTTGGTCCTAAGTCGCCCAAGATCCTTGAATCGAGCGATATAAAAGGGGGCACGCTTCGGCGCATGAAGCGTAGCCAATTCTGCCATCAATAGTAAGGCGATGCGCTCCTCGCCCACGGTCTCTTCCCAGGCTATTCCTTCGGCTACCTCCTCTGCAGCGAAAAACTCATTTTCCGCCCACTGCTGTTCGCCGACGATAGCAGCAAAGTAGGAGCGGTCTAAGTAAAGAATTATGCGCCAGACCGACCCGACGTCGGCGTGCTGCGCTAACCGCAGGTAGCGCAAGCAGCTCAGCTCGTCCCCTGCGAGCGCCTGGGACCAAGCTACCCCCTTTAGTGCTTGGAATCGGCTTACGGCAAAGTCTGCTGACCATGCTACGTCTAAGTCTACTTCAGCCTTCGCCCGTATCGAGGCCATAGATGACGGAAGTTCCCGCGCGAGCACGGCTAAGGTATGAACTGCAGCGTACCAGTCCTCGACGAAGTCTTCGCGGCGGCCACCGATCAGGTCCAAAACTTTGATCAAGCATTCCGCTTGCTTATAATATTGGCCGCGCCGCGCCGCGATGTACGAAGCGAGATGTTCGCTTCGAATCTTGCCGCGCAAACTCCGATCGGCAAGACTTCTATTCTGCCACTTTTCGGCCTCGTCAAGGTCGCGCCGTTCAAGGTAGCTGCGCGTAACGTGTGCCGCGAGCTCTCCTAGTGCTGGACCTTCACGAAAGATCTTCTCCGCCCGTAGAAAGTGATCATCCGCTTCCGTGAACTCGCCGAGCCTAGAATAGCCAGTGCCAAGGTACATCGCTCGACGAGCGACTTGAGCTTGCGTCGGCTTGTGCAGCTCATGCCGTAGAAGAAAGGGCACTACCCGCTTACTTTCCGTCTTTAGATAGAGCCGCGCCCGCAATAAGGTCGCATCGCTACCGGGTGCTTCGCCACTTTCAATCACTTGATCGTATAACGCGGCCGCGCTGCGGTATTGCGCACTTTGAAAGAGCCGCTGCATCTCGGAAAACCAATCCTGCGCGGCCCGGGGACTGCTTTTCGTCATGATGCAACGTTAGGGGTGGCGAGGGCGCATTCCCCGCCACCCGCCTTTTCCGCCAGCTAGTTTAACGGCTTAGCAGGTGCCACTACCATCACCAGTCATGATCCCGCCCGAATCGTTCGGGCAATCGCTGGACCTTAAGACACGATTGCTATGGGCCTTCTTCGCTGCCAGCGCCGATGTAGTCGGCAAAACACCACTCGCAGAACATCCCGATGCGACCATTGCGACAAAACCAAATATCGCGGCAATGGAAAGGGCCTTCATTTCAGAGCCTCCTTCATGAGCGTTAGCCCAGACTAGTAGAGGCCAGCCTGTTCTAGCTAGATATTGCTTACCCTAGTTGCACGGCTCGGCTAGCGCTAGCAAACTCTCGGCTGCAGTAGCCTTGTGGAAGCTAGGTCGGTCGGCCGTACGGGCCTGACCGCGCTTCATGCCCTGCGCGGCAATTCGTAGTGATCTCGGTGTGAGGCGGACGTGCAATCGGCTGGAAGCCGCGGCGGCAACGCCGTGTAATGGATGAGCGGGTGCGGCACACTACAGTGCAACTCGGCCATCGCGATCATTTCGTGGGTTGCGATCAGTTCGAGCACTCCCGATCACGTCCGGAAAATGAACCGACCAGGGGCTCCATCGGCCGCCGGGTGCGTACTCGACGACTGACTTAGTAAAACCAGTAGGAGCAGTCCGCAGGGCAGGCGCGGTTTTATTCCCTCAAAAGGTGATCAACTCGTCGCCTGTCTGCAATCAACCGAGCTCCTTTCCCGCCGCATTCCATACGACCGCACGCTGCCTTTGCTCTAATCAGTTAATCATTTCATGCTAGCCCATTTTTCGTCGGGCCAAAAAAGGGCTCGACCGCTCGCCTCTGAACTGAGGCCGGCTCAGCGCCCGGAACCCGCGCTCCCTTCCTGCCACCGCACGTTACGCCGTAGGCGCATTAAGGTATTCGTGCCATGCTGCTTCGCAGCAAGATTATCGAACCTCCTCAGTACCCCACTATTCTCGCAGTCGCGGGCGGGTGAGGGCCGGTTCTCTCTAATGCGTCGCAGGGTGACGCTGTTTGACTAGCCAAATCGAGCCCTAACCAGGCAATCGAAGGGGGCTTCCAGGTGGCAAAAGTAGACCCGTTTTACTCGATCAACGAGACCAATAAGCCCGCAGGCGAACGCTTCCACCACAACGAGACCCAGTGCGCACCAGGTCGCGACATACCGAAGCACGAGCGCAAATCGGGAACCGGGGGCTATCCTCTTTGCAAGGACTGTCAGCGGTACTAGAGACCCACGTCGGCCCTTGCTCCGTGCGTATCAATTCGCACGTTTAGGCTTACTGAAAGTTTCGTTCCATTCGGGTCCTGGCGGCTGACCATCGAAATCATCTTGGTGCTCCTGCGGCCTTCCCATGGGGATGGCGCCCGTCGGAACCGCGCGCCGGGACCGGAGCGCAAGCCCGAAGCTGCGCTAGCACTTGCCGTTGGGCGCGGCATTCGCCAGCGCTGTAGCCTAAAGTGGGGCAGGCGCGCCATGTCGCGCGCGGGAGGGAATCGATGATCCAAGCGCTCAGAGTGCTGCAATTGACTCCTGACCAACTGGCACTGCCGGCCGCTCAAGTAGGGCCAGTTCTCGGGAACATAAAGACCGATCAGACAATTTTTGTACGAGATTGCTTTGACGCTAATTGAACAAACTCGACCGTGTTTATACAATAATTAAGATCAATTACACCGTGTAGCCGATGTCGCTGTAGTCCTTAGATATTACCTGGCACTGATACGCAAGAAACGACTGCCGCTAGATATCCTCCGCCGCTATTGCGAGGAGAATGGAAATGAGGGCACACCAGAAATCATCACGGACCAAGAAAGCCTTCCGATACTTCTGATTGGAGGCGCAAGTCAAACTAGATACCCCACCACTGTTGCCTTGCGGACTTATAAAGTGCGTAAGCCAAGAGTGCAAGCAAATCAGTCGCGCGCTATAGAAGATGTGGCCCGCGTAGCAGGTAGGACAGAAGTCCGGCAGTTCGCTCCTTCACGGTTATAGCCATCTGGATTGCCCCGGAAATTGGAGGAAGATATGGCTGGTAGAGATGATCTTCGCACTGCCCTTATTGCCGCAGGCGCGTCAATTATCGTCGGATGCATCACCGTTGGAACCACGTGGCTCACAACGCGGGCGCAACTCCAAGGCGCTGAGTTGAGCCATAGCAACGACGTTGCGCAAGCGTTTCAGAAGGAACTTGAGGATCTATTCAACCCTGATGGACATCATGTTCAGGTGGCCTTAGCGGCGATCTACTTCTTGGGGGAAAATACCGCGGAACGGAAACAAATCATCGAGACCGCCGGCTCTTCACAATCGACGCCGATAAGAGACGCAATATCGCACCTTCTCCTAATAGACCGGCAGAGCGGTCCCGCCTTAGCACACGATCCAGACATCGAAGCGATTATAGTCGGAGACAAAGTGTCGCGATCGCCGATCACCCCCCCCAAGGAATCAGGAGGGCCTACGCCGAGCCCATTACCTGAGAGCCCGGCGCGCTCTGACAATCTTGATCGCACCGCGGCCCTGCTTAATGGATCCGGCTGGACCTACATTGGCATTGGAAGCAATGCTCACGGATCGCCAGACCTTCACTTTGATCACACGATTAAGACAGCTAGCGCGCCCACGAAGGGAGAATTGATCACTTTTGGCCGAACCGTGAACCTTCGTGACGCTGCCTCGCCTCAATCGGTTCGGATCGGTGTCGTTCAACAAGATGATGCAGCAGTCGTACTGGACACGCGGAGCTACGCCATTAGTAACGAGCGGACCGCATATTGGGCGGAGATCTTCCTCTGCAACGCGCCATCGAGTGTACCGCGTCCCGCCCCTGCCGTTAGTAAATGCCCCGCGACGTTGTGACGTAGCTTCTATAGAAAGGGCTCGCCTCGCAGCACAAATCGCTACCTCCTCGGAACGCCCGTATCGGTGCTCTGGCCTTTGGGCGAAAGATCGCTAAGTAAGTTTCGCGGTATCGGAAAATCGGCAAAGATATCCCAAGAAATTCCTTGGCAGCAATAGTAGCGACCGAGCAAGCGAATGGCTGTTAGGAAAGCCACATCAAGGGCGAGCGCATGGCACGCTTGCGACCGATGATCCCAGATCGAGGCGCAGCGGAACGGACCTTGCGGCCCGAGCACGGCAGCTTGCTGCAAGTACTGACCGCACATTCCAGCGAGAAGGACGCCATCCAAGTGTTGATGATGGAGTTGACCGCCTTAGGACTCGCCTTGCCCGAGTATTGTTTTACGATTACGGAGCGCGCCGAATTGCTAAACGAGGCGAATGGCCTCGCGACGTTAGCGATAGAAGACAACGCGCGCAGCCCGACGAGCGATGCGGCGATCGCGTTGAGCCTGCTCATTTCCAATATGACGATATTGTCTCGGTCCGTCGTAATCTGCTTAACTGCATGGCTACTGAGGTGTGAACAGAGTATCGGCACACCTCGATTCTGACCCACGACCCACTGCTCAGAGGTGCGCACCCCCGTTAGCTGAACAGCGCGAAATGACTAAGAAGCGCAAGCGTCTCGTCGTGCTCGTTCCCGGATTTCAGGAGGCCCTGGTGGTAGGATCGCAACTCAACCTTCTAAAGAATTGCATCAGGCTCCGCCATCCGGGTTTCACGATTTCGCAGATTAGCTGCCAAACGTACACCGGCTATCGAATCGAAGGCTCAGCCTCAATCACTGAGGTCTTCGAAGCAGATTGGCAGAGTGCAACGTCCTTTCTGAGTAGCCAAGACTGGTTTAGGAAATTGACCTGGGGTCTACGTCTGGTGGGGGCATGGGCATCGCCTAAGTCGTTAATCCGAGCCAAGGATCACAAAGGCTGGTTCCTCTCCTTTGCCATCGCGCTGGCGATCATGGGAATCTGGTGGATTAGCACACTCCTGGCTCTGGTTGGGGCAATCGGCGATTTCGTGCACCACAACGTCCCCGTTGTCGGTAGTTTCCTACACGCGGTATCGGTGCCGCGGATTTCTGCGCTAAACCGAACGCCTCTGGGCCATTCGATACTCGTTTTTCTCGTGCTGCTAAGGAATTCGTGGCCTCTCGCGAGCGCCGTACTCGTCTTACTCGGCGTGAGCATCTCCGCCTCAGTCGATGTCGCCGATCTCTTCCGCCGCTACCTCGACGACGCAGACGATGACAATGGTTTGCCCACGCGTACCGTAATGCGAAGTCGCCTGACCGATGCCTTAGATATGCTGGCCGACGCTTCGTATGACGAGGTTCTGCTCGTCGGCCATAGTTTCGGCGTCCTCGTGGCTCTCGACGCGATTGCCGAAGGTTTGGCGCAAAACGTGAACTTTATCAGCCTGGGCGGGTTCTTGGCCTTTTTAGCAGCGGAAAACCCGTGGGCTGGCCAGCGCATACGCGAGTGCCTGCGGAGCTCCAATCTGGCGATGTGGAAGGATTACTACTCGACTCAAGATCACTTCGCGGCAGCCGCGCCGGTACCGAGCACGGAGGCGAAATTCAAGACGCACACCGTAAACCTACGAGCAAGCTACTGGCAGAGCACATTGGGAAAGTCCCACTCGATGTATTTTCGGAACGACGAAGTGCAAGATGCGATCTTGGCTCTCTGAACTACGGCTAGGTTATTTTGCCGTTCCTGCGCGCCGCGACGACGAGTCAACTGTTAGCGAAAGCTCACGTTTCTGGAGAGCTTAGGCGAGCAACGGATGGCCTTGTACGCAAAGTCAAAGTTCGTAGTCCGAAATCATAGCTCTAATCAAATCGATTTTTTCTCGACAGTCTCGCTGATCTCGGCTATGTCAGGTCCCCCTTAATTGCCCTTAAAGGCAGCGCTCGACCGTGTGCGCTTGTTCTACATGCTCGAGACTATATTGGATCATTCCCCAGCGATCGCCTAACCCAAGCATCGCGAACTTAACTGGAGACGGCGTGATCCGACGCCCGGCTAGCACGTACACGGCGGTCTCTTGGTAATGCGGTAATATACGTGTAACGCTGGTTCACTCCTGGTTGAACAAATGTGTCGTCAGGAATGACAAGAAACTGCCCCTCCCTTAGTGGCTTACGTTTCCTATTCGAGTGAGCGTTTGACTTTAGGAGCCTCGCGCGCGCCTTCGTCGACGCTACCGAGGACGCAGGCGTTCGGAGAGTATAGATCCCCTGTGGATTGCCCTTTAGAATTACATAGAGCTAATCCGCGACATCGGTTGAGCGCAGTATGAGCCGCAATTCCCGTCACTATGAGGGCTGATTGCCGTTTGTTCTGCAAAAACATCGAGACCAATCAGTGCAGTGACTTCGGATCGACCGACGGTTTACACGCTCAGCTCAAACTCCGACGGTGGCAACAATCCGCACTCGACCACAAACTTGCTCCAACGCCGACGTTGCCGTTATCAACTGACCAGCCGGCACCGTGAGTCGATGGTTGTGCATTTTTCTTGATAAAATCTGCCAGCATCAAACACGACAGCTGCGCATGAAGCCTTCTCGTTGTAGTCAATGCGCCAGGTTTCGGTCGCCGATCGAGCGTGGAAGATCGTTGGAAAAGCTGCTCGTTGAGAAGCTCGTCACGCATCTGCCGTTGAAGCTCTCGACGCTCGCATTTTGATTCGGCTTTTCAAACTCGATGAAATGTAAGTAAATCTTATGCTCTACGCTCCACTTGAGCATCAACTCCCTGGTGAACTCTTCGCCATTGTCTGATTTGATGGCCGGTGGCAAAGGACGCCGCTCGGCGATGCGATTGAACAGGGCGGCGACTCGAGCGCTTTGAACCCGAAAAGTCTGTTTCAATAGAAAACGCACTTGAAGTGGTCAACGACGGTGAGACAATGGAACCGTCGCCCCGAGAGCCGGTTGGATGAAGTCGATCGACCATCGCCTTGGTGCGGTCTGGCCACCGCTGGTAAGGCGTTTCCACGAACGTAACGAACGCCGCGCTTACGACGAGGCTGACTCGCTGAATCGCGTCTTCGGTATGAGGATTTCCTTTCGGCCTATGGCCTGGAAAGCCACGATTCAACTGGCCCGGTTTTAGCGAGCAACGTCGCTTCGCGGGCGGTCCCATTCGGGCCGCGAAATTGTGAGCCTGCTGGTATGAAACCCGGCCACCGTCAACCAGCAGGCACGGCCAACTCCCCGCCCAGACATCGCGGTTCGCCGATCCTGGCCTTGGGGATTCATTCTTACAATGCCAACGAACAGATAAGACGCCGAAATCGCCGGCTGTAGCCTATTCTCGCAACAACGACCATCTGCAAGTATTCATTGCGCCGAGGGTGGGTCAACCACTTTGATAACGTCTTGCAGCGTCCGTTGAGCTAGGGCGATCTAAATAAGAGAGCCGTGGGCTTTCCACTGCTATTCGCAACGGCGCCCACTAAGGTCCAACCGCTCTCGTGACAACTACCGCTCTCGCAATCTAGCTGCAGTGCTTGAGATGCGCTGACTACTTTGTAATTAGATGTCTCTTGCGCGCGACTTGGTGCAGTAAGACATATGAAACCGCAGATACTGACCAGCGCCACGATCAGGGCAACATAGATTGTTCGCTCGATCCGTTTCATATTGGCATCTGCCTCCTATAGTTAAGGGGTGTAAGCCCCGATGGGTTCTGCAATTATTCGCGACAGCCTAGGCGGAAATGCAAAAGTTGCTGTACCCACCTGGGTCAGCTCCGGGTAGCAGATTTCTCGGAGACCGGGTCGGCCCGCTCCCGCATTTACGACGCCATCGAGAAGCGCGAGCCCCATGGAGATCGAGTCGTTGGCGGTCATTGTCGGCCATGCGGTACGCATCGCAAGCGCGGCCATCGCAGAGTGAGCCACTCGCTTGGCGGTTTGTGTACCACCCAGGCTCGACGACAACGCCGAGGCGCAACGAAGCTAGGCGGACGCGCACGAGGGCTGCGGAAAAATGCTGCCCGAGCCCAAACCCAAGGCTTTTAACGCCCGAGAACCCCGTAAAGCTCGGGACGGCGCTCGGCACCAGCTCGGCCCAATGTGAGGGTGGCGCTGCGCAGATTGGCTGTGCAACTTTCGCGACAAAAAGTAGGCGGTATAATCTGCGAAGTTACCGGGCGACTGGGTTTCGCACTCCTTCTGCGACCGAGCTTGCATTCGGGGTGGATCATCGTTGAGAGTGCCGATTCTTGGGGAAGTTCGGCGGGTCGAGAAGCTGGTCGCTGCGGACAGACTCCATGCACCGGTCAGCACGCGAAGCCAGATCTTTGGGGCACTGGTTGTGCGGAAGGCCTTCTGCGACTAATATGGGCTTTGGAATGTGGCTTGGTCGTTGGTCGGCGAATTCCACTAGGAGGAATATTGGACAGTGAAGCGGTCAGAGAAGACTCTTAATGACATCGTAAGTCGGGCCCTGAGCGAGTATAGTGACAATACCGGTGTCACCGTGGCCCCAGACGTTCAGACCATGCTTGTCGACGAGCTTTCTCAAGCGAGAATCAAGCAATTAACGAAGGACAGAGCTTGGGAATACCGGGTATACACCAGCACACTGGGAGCTCTTGGAACTGCCCACCAAGCTGCGATCGGAAACGCTTACGGTTCGGCAAAACAGGTGACCATCGATGTGGAAGTAATGGCTCGAATCACGCTTCCTTGGCCTTGGGGCGACGCATGACTGCTGGTAGGAGCGACGACTCTTTGCCTGCGATCAGCCCAGACCAGGCCGCTTTCAAAAATATGGCGGACCTTCTCAAGCTCATTACGGGGCTAGCAACGGGGTCACTTGTCTTCAGCGTCGGCCTCCTCTCGCCAACAGGTTTCGACTTCGTTGGGTGGGTTAGAACCCTGCTCGCCATTACTTGGCTCCTACTTTTCCTCGCTGTTCTCGCCGGCGTTTGGGCGCAAAGCTTATTGCCTCTCCAAATCAAAAAAAATAACTATGACATAAATGCACGCGACATCAGAGGCTCCGCAATGGCGATGGAGGTGTTATTCTTACTCGGTACCTTGGGTCTGGCCATTGCCTTAATCATGACCCTGCTGAGTGCTCCATCCAGGGGTAAAACGAAGGTCGCTTCGCCAATCGATGCGGTCAAGACTGCGATGCGTGCGCTCTCGTCAACGCAGCATATAACTAGCGTCGGCAAAGTAGAACTCGTTAAAGGGGCTGGTGAGAACCGAAATGCAAATGATTCGTGGCACGTTCAACTTCTCATACGGAATGGCTCTAAGAGTGTGAGCTCGCCATTCGACCTCTATATAGATCCGACAACTAGCAGGATTTACTCTGTGGCTCCAATGCCGAGCCAGTGAACGCTCGCCTTGAGGTGCATATTAGCGAATCGACGGAAGTCGTCTAGAACTCATGTCCACCTAACGGGGCGCAATCCGCCCATAACGCAAGCTCTCCGTGAGCAGAGTAATGTTCTCCGCGCGGACTAACCCTTAGAAGTCACTATCAATTGGCAGCTCTCTCCGTTCGAGGCAGGCGTCCAATAAATGCGGAGATTTCTTGAAACCAAGATCCTCGTTAAAATGGGTCACCATTTGCGCCCACGCGATTCCTTCGACATGCGTAGTGCCCGCAAACGGGCGATCGAACACGACGGCTATCGCAGTCATCATGCCAACCATGCCGAAAAGCGCGCAAGTTCGCAGCAATTGGCCGCCAAAGCTTTGCCCCCGAACGAAGTAGGTCATTCCGGCGAGCAGCAATGCGCCGAGCAGAAACGCCGTCCACAGTATTGGCTGCAATGTCCGTTCGCTGTAACGTAGGCGTCGCTCCGCGCGATTCTCTAAGATCCCTTGCAACAGCCGAAGGGACTGCCGGTATAGAACATCTTGCTGCTGCTCCGCAAGTTTAGGTGCAACGTTTTGATAAAAATGTTCGGCGGGGAGTTTCAAGGATAATTCTGTGATGCAGTGGGCTAAGATATTTGCCCGCCTTGAGACGGCCCCCTCGGCGCCGAAACACGTTGTGTCTGATTCCGAAATGTCACGACAGATCGGTTCACCTAGTTGCATTTGGCCCCATTCGGCCGAGGTGTAGACGGCATAATCACGTAAAAGGAACTGAAGTTGCCTCGCATTCGGAACGTCCAAGCTCCCGTTTAGGTGGAACAGGTAATCAACGCTGTGCTGCTCACCAATCATGAGTTCCTCGGCGCGAGCTCGGACCTGCCAGGCCGTCACGACAACGAAGGCGACGAGTACAGCATAGATGACGCCGACGACAGCGAAGAAGTGGGGGGCGATTTCATGCGAATGTCCTCCGCTTGCAGTATGTGCAGTTTCGGTGCGACTTTCCGATAAGTGCCGATCTCGGAGATGGCGACGGTACGGCGTGAGCAACAACCAAAAGACGACATGGACTGCCGCGCCGGTCGCGAGGCCGATAGCCATCCAGGAGACGAGAATCCAGCCGGGACTCCATTGTAGCGTGCGTTCGTCAATTTTTGAGGCAACTGAGTTGGATGCCAACTCGCACGCGGCGAACGTTGCGAGCGCAACCACTACGGCGGCATATATGGGATAGGTGGATGCAATTGCTCGCGCTGCTAGATAGCATTCGCGGGCAATTGCGAGGAAACGGTGCCACGCGTGAACAATTAACTGCATCTGGATCCCGTCGCACGAGGCGCATTCGGCGTAGCGCTCGACCAAGGCGTAGGCGTAGGCTCACCTTTGCGATAGGTGGTGGTTGGCACTGGTGTCGTCTGGTGAAGTGTTTTTAAGAAGTAGTCGTGGATCTGTTTGATCGCCAATGAACCGAGCTTCTGCGGGTATTGGACGACCTCGAGAGAAATGTCGCCCTTTCCGACGTCTGCAATCGCATCTGGACTTCCATCGTAACCGATAACATCGATGTGGCCGCTAACGGTGTGATGGCATTTTGCGTCGCCGATCGCTTGAAGGGCTCCTAACGCCATTGTGTCGTTCACAGCGAAGACAGCACCAAGATGACGTTGCTCTCCGAGCACGGTCTTCAAGGCCTTTGCCGCGCTATCGCTGGACGTCCCACCATTTAAGCCTTTCGGGAATGAATGTCGGCACTGCGAGATTATCTTCCTGAAGCCGAAAACGCGTTCTCGAACGCTTGTAATGCCGGGTTGACCGAGGATGAGGATCGTGCGGTCTTTTGGCAGTTGGCAAAGCGCGTGGCCCGCGCTCTCACCACCGCCTTCGTTGTTGCTCGTGATGCTTGCAGCGACTCGCTCTTCACCCGTTTCGTCTTCAATGTCGACGGTAAAGACAGGAATGTCCGCCGTGTTGGCCTCGAGGATGGCTGGGTCGACGTCTTCTGAGTCGACGGGGGCCAAAACGATAGCGTCGACACCACTCTCGATGAAGTCCTCGACTTGCGATAGCTGTATTAGCGAGGTTTCGGCGTCTCTAACTACTAGCTGGTAAGGGTATTCGCGCTTCGCGACCGTTTGCCGCATGCCATCGATCATGGCCTCATAAAATGGGTATTGCTCGTTTTGTATTGAGATTCCGATGGTCAAGGGCGGAGCCGCTGGGCGCCCGGCGCCTCCGCCGACACTACCGCGTCCACAGCCCGTCACTGGGAAGGCTATCAAGCAAAGACAAGCCGCCCGCCAGCCGAAATGCATGACTGAGCTAGCTTATACTCAGTCGGTTAAAGCCTTCCTCTAGCTAGAACGCGCTGCTTCCAAGGAGTGACTTCGGCAGCGGAGCGCGGCATCACCCCGCCATTGCGCCGCTCGCCGGCGGTCATATTGGGCACTCGGAGCTGCACCATCATTAAGGGAGCAGTCTATTGCGGCACAAATCTTCCTGTGCAGAGCGCCGTCGAGCGCGCCGCTTCCGTGGCTGCGCCGAATAAATGCCCCGCAGCGGTGTACGCCACGCGAAGATCCTTGAGTGCCGAGACGCCCCGAAGTGGCTCGGAAGCTATAGGGAGTAACCAAGCAAGCATGACGGGCCCAAACGGGCCTGATGGGGAAAGGTCATCAAGGCAAGCGCATATAAGCAGCTGATAGAGCCTGGCGCTCGCCAGATTGGGACGATATGCGGCGTAGCTAGGGTCTAAGGAATCGCCACATTGCTCGATCCGTGAGTTAGTCGAGACTGGTCCGCGCCTGCGGTTACGCAAGTCGACGCATTATAAGTAAGGAGGCTCAAAATGGCCGCGAAGCGTTCAACAGCGAAGCGTTCAAAGCGTACTCATACTCGAACGAATGCGCGAAGCAACCCCCAAGCGGCTCTCTCACGTTCCATTCTCAAGGAGCTCGCCACGCCCCGCGCACTTCGCGGCCCTTCGGTAAACGTGGCACGCGACATCTTGGAATACGATCCCCTTGATCCGCAGTCACGTTCACTGTTGGCAACGCGCGCGCTCCCGCGACCGATCACCCCCGTGTTTAAGAAGGGCGAACGATACGCGCCGGTTCCGGCGCCTGTCCATGGGCCAAGCGAGCCGAATGCACCGATGCCGAAAGCGGACGTTTTGATTGTGACGTGGACGGTAGCTGAGGCCGAGGCGCTCGCAGCCGTGATGACGCCAGGGCATTCCTTTCGGAATTGGCATGCCTATCGCAAAGGATGGGCGAGCCTCGCCCCCTATTTGGGCATGCCCGCTCGAGCGTCAAAACAGCTTGCATGTTATGCTCTTGCGACCGTTGGCAATACCCGTGTATTGTGCGTGAAAAGTCAACTCCATATGAGCCAGGACAAGCGCATGGGAACTGCGGCTCATCCCATACCGCCCGTTCTCAAGCTGTGGCAGCAGATGATTTCCGATGCGAGGCCGGCACTCGTCATTACGACGGGCACCGCGGGCGGTATTGGACCGAGCGAACGACTAGGCGACACCGTCGTTTCTCAAGTTGTCCGATTCGATTGCAAGAAGAAATACAAGGCGCTCAATCGCGGCAGCAACCTCGATCCGTACTATTGCGCGAAGGCGTTAAACGTGCAAAAACTCGCTACGCTGGCGCAACCGCGAATGAAGATCAACGCAGACGAGCTGCCAAAAGGCAGTTCGCAGCCAAAGATCATTGCTGTCCCCAATCAAGTCAGCGATCGCAACAAGGGTATCGTTACCACAGACTTCTTCGATTTCGATTATAGCAAGCCGGCTAGCGGCCCTCCGAGTGACCTCACCGGCTTAGGGAGTGCCGTCGAGATGGGCGATGCCGTCTTAGGTCTGTTGCAACGACCACCGATATGGGTAGCCGTGCGGAACGCTTCGGATCCGCAAATGGATGGAAAGTTGCCGCCAGCGCAGCGGGTACGTGCGGCGGCCGCGATTTACCAGAAGTATGGTTACTGGACGACGATTTGCAGTGCAATCGCGTGCTGGGCAATCGTCGTTAGTAATATGCAAGGGCGAACCGTGGGCCGAGCCGGAACGCGCAAGAAAGGCGCTTATAAGGCGAGGGGCCCTCGGGCACGGGCGCGGACTCCTCGACCCAAAAAACCCGCGAGTAAGCGTCGCGCAGGTGGTCGACAGAAAGGTCATCGCTGATGGCCAACAGCAGAGCACTCTTGGTCGGAATCAATACATTTAAGAATTTTCCGCAAAACTCGCTGAAAGGCTGCGTCAACGACGTCGCGGACATGGGGGCCTACCTCCAAGGGCACTGTGGCTTTTCGAAGTCCGATATAGATCAGCTCACGAATGCAAAGGCGACGGCGGATGCGATCGCAATTGGTATCAAGGCCTTACTCAAGGGTCTCGGTAACGGCGACCGCGCAATCTTTCATTTTTCGGGCCACGGCACCCAGGTGATGCAGGGCGGCAAGGCGCACGATACCATTGTCCCGTACGATTTCGACTACAATAAGCCCACGACTTTCTTAACCGACGAATCGTTTACTGCTCTTTTCGCGGGCATTAATCCGAAGGCTCACGTGGTTTGGGTAGCTGACTCATGCCATTCGGGAAATTTGGCCCGTGTACTGCCCGCGCAGGGGGCGCCGGCGAGCAACGTGCGGTTTTTGCCGGTACCGGCGGCGCTGCAGGCGCAAATTACCCATGCGATTTCAAGCAGTCTCGTCGGTCCCCAAATCCGTGCGATCATCGACAAGCTCAACCTCTCGCTCCTGGCTGCATGCAAGTCAGGGGAAGAAGCAACGGACACGGTCTTTAAGGGCCGCGATAACGGCGCCTTCACGCACTTCTTGATTGCGAATTTGAGTGCAAAGGCTAGTTTGAGCCAAGTGATAACCAAGGTCATACGTGCCCTAAAAGCAGCAAAGATCGCGGACCAGCATCCCGAAGTGCGCGGGATGGATGCGGCCAAGAGTCATCCGATCTTCGATGGCTTGGGCGTCCACTAATCGGCGAACGATAACGTGCGCGCGTACTACAAACTCGAACAGGCCGCGGAGTACGATCGTATCACATGTACGAAGTTGCCGTGGCCTTCGCCCGCTGCCCGAGGTACCACGACCAGTGGGATCTTACAAACAGCTGACGGTCAGGAGTATCTACTAGACTACGCTAAGAGCACGGGCGAGATCGCGGTGAATGCTCTGAGTGAAAAAGCTCCTAAGGCTAAGGCCAAACTACGCATTGGGGCGGGCTTCGACCACATTCAGGGGTTCACCATTGGTAATCGCCCGTATCTGATGGCCTATAGTCCCGCTACGAAGAGTCCGGGCACGAAGGGGCCCGTCGGCTTTACCTTCATTGCGCTCGATGGACGTCTGCGACCGGAAACGACGTTGCCGTTCGTGCGGACCCATCCGCCCGCCAGGACCGACGGATTCAGCGAGGTGGCAGTGCTTCTCAGCCCTCTAAACACGCCATTTCTTTTTGGCTACAGCATCACAACCGCGCGAGTCTCGACGTACACGCTTACGGCGACGTCGAGTGGCAAGCCTCCGCTGCTCCCGGTGTACGCTTGGGATCATGTTTGGGCCGAAGGCTGGACGCGCTTTGCACATTTTCGGCTCGGTAACGAACCGTTTTTCTTGAAGACGAACATAAAAACGCCCAACGTAAACATCGACCATTTCTGGGACGATCTTACGAGAGATTCGGTCGAAGTTGCAACGCTACTCCAAGGCCAGCTGCCAAACTGGAACAAGTTGACGATTTGCCAGTCCTTTTATCTTGCGGACGCGCTGCCATACTTCGTCGGTTACGATGCCGGAAGCGGGGCGGCAACGTTCTACCGATTTTGGAGCAATTGTCAAGGCTGGACGCCGGTCCTATCGACGACCCTTCCGCGCGGTGCAAAGCAGATACTGTGTGTGTCAATCGCTAAGGCGAGCTTGTTAATCTTAACGTAGGAAGCATGGCTTCGAAGCGATCGGCACCGTCGTCCAGGATGCAGCCCCTCGAGATCGATCTCGTCGGTCGCGTGAGCGCATGCCGCACGTGCGGTTTCTTCTGGCCGACTCAGGGGAAGCCACAGCCCTACGGTCCGTATACGTGCTATGACTTCGACTCGGATACGCCGAAAACAAAAAGTGGCCAACGTCAGCCCTGGCTGCGCGGTCGGAGCGTCGCAGCCGACTTTCCGGACCCGGAAGTTATGGATGGTTGCCGCAAGGCGCCCATCATGACGATAGGGATCAATCCGAATCTAACGGCCTTCGCCCCCGGTACACTCGGAGCGAGTTGGTGCTATCCAAAATTCACCCCAACGGGCTCGACGAAAGCCGTTCGCAGAACCGCCTATTACTATCGCTACCGATCGGTGACCCAAGAACGACTCGCCCTTGGCGTCATCGAACGGTTCGTCCAGGCTGCCGGGCGCGTAACCGCAGAGGGCAACGGCACCGTCGTGTCGGCAGTTCGCACCGACGACGCACCAAGCTATACGTTGATCGTTCGCTACGCACACCGTACTAAGCCGACATCGATCGAACTTCGTAGTAAAGCCGGACAGTTGCCGTACGCGGTCTTCGTCGATGTTGCGCCGCCGCACAATACCTTTGTAAAAGGCCAGCTTCTGGCGGGTCGCGTCCAGATACCGCCTGGAAAAGCACTGGAGGTCTACGCTCAGGAGATTTCCTACTATACGCGTTTTCGAACTGCGCTTAGCTCACTCCAAAATCATCTACGTGCTAAGGGCCATCCGCGCGCCAACCTGGCCATAGGAGAGGATGTCGGACAACTCGATATGGTCGCGTGTGCGAGCCCCCATTGGGGTCCCGGCTGGCTCGGCGGTGACCATAATAGTGTCCTACAGATTATGCACGCCTGCGTGAGCAAGAACGCCTGGGCGCTCAAACAACTCCTGCATAGTAAGCCCGCCCTACTCCTACTCGTTGGTCAAGCGAGCTACGATATGTTTGCATATGCCTTCGGGCACTGCCTAAGTCGTAGTCCAGCCTTGCCAGAGAAGCCACAAGACGGCGCCTTCACATTGCTCGAGCTCACCAGCGATGATGCTCATCCTACGAAGTTCAGCTACAACTCCACCGTGGGTGGAGTTCGTTACTCGATTGACACACGCGTGGTGGTGGTGCCGCATTTTTCGTATGCATTCAACTACGCGCCACAGTACCGGCTGCCGACGGACCAGTGGAATTTGTTCGTACGACGGTACCCCGAGTGTGCCGAATTCCTTGAAACTAGCAACGCGGTACAGAGAGTACCGCCGGCAACGCCGAACAACTTCGTCGGCATTGCGCTGATGAGTGATGTACAAACCATCCGACAGCAGCTGCGCGCGCGTTGGCCAGCCGCTGCAGATAAACTCGAGCGGGCGTTTTGCGATCCGAATGCCACGCTCGGCGCGCTACTCTGCCGTCTCTACGATACCGGCGTGATCACTTGGGTGCGAGGCGCCGGCAATGGGGGCGGATATCTCGCGCGCGCCGCTGGCCCCTGTACGTTCTGCGAGCATTTTGCCTTTGCCGAAGGGTGTCCGTACGGGAAGCCGGCCGAACCACAGTACCCATCCGGCTTTCTAACTACTGTGGCACAGCGACTAGTCGCCGCCGGCAAGAATTGGCGTGCGAGCAATGGGGCACTGGCGAAGCGCTCGATAACGGACTCCCCATTCCGTGGACTGGTAGATCCAACGGTCTAGTACGGATGAACGATAACGCGCGGCAAATTAGAGACTGCGTCTTAAACCGCTGGTCACGGAAAGTGAGGGTTCCGTCCGGTTCGGGACGATGTCTGCGCGGGCGCAGCACCGCGCGTATCGCTGGAGCGAGTACGCGTACACCTGGATCCGAGTGCTCATTCCGGCGCGGGATTACTCGGCGCTTCGGCACTCGTCGAAGCCATGGTCCGTTTGGATGTGCGACACTTTAGTTCCGAAGGCTCGGATTTGATTGCGGGGGTAAGTGGATGGATTTTCGGATAAGTGCAAAGGCTATGCGTGTGTTCCGGGGATTTCGTGGTGGCGCCTTTGTAAGCGACAACGCAGGCTTCCTGAAGATCGTTGGGCAAACATTCATGCCCGGGACGCCCTATATGCTCCGTGGCGGGGGATTGGCTTCGTATACGTCGGGAATTTTGACCAATGTCCCCGATTCTGACGTACCGCAGGAGTTTGCTCTAATCGGATACAGTTCGGCAGATCGTTGGCAACACTTGATGACCGACACGCTACAGGGCCGCATGTACAATAGCACTCACGGGGGTGTCTACGATATGAGCGTAGGGAGGTCCGGCGCACAATTCCCATCGGCGCTGTCTGGGCTCGACGCGAACGATTGCGGACCATTCTACACCTGGGGAGAAGTCGCAGATTGGCAGACGGGATCGATCTGCGTCTACTTCGGGCAAGCGAATGGCAAGACGACTGGGACGTTCCGCATCGCAACTCGCACAGCAATCGGAGCATTGAAACAAGGCGACTATGATTGCTTGATTTGTTCGCCAGGCGACACCACCATGATCGTCTGGGCGCATTGTCCCGCGCTGGGCGCGGCACCGATCGATTGGACGGCGCTCCAGGCTATTTCGACGCCGATTTTGAGCACAACGGCTCAACGCATTTTGTGGGAGGAAGCCGAGCCACCGCTCCAAACGTTCACGGCTCCAAAGGTGATGAACTGGATCTTTGTGCGCGACGAACGTTACTTCTTACAGTGAGGTTCCGATGAGCAAACCAACGCCATGTCCCGTTTCACCGAGGGCGGCCTACGTTTGGCGCGGCTTCAAGTCGACAACCATGGACTACAAGGATTTCGTGCAATTTTTGGGTTCGGTATTTATCCCGGCCTGTGCGCTGTTGCAACCACGCGCGGGCCTTCGCGCGTATCTCCCCACAATGATCCCCCAGCCGAATAAACCGGGGGGAGTACCGGACCAAACGGCACTCATGTTTTGGGCAACACCTTGCGCACATGACGAGGCAACTGTGACGCTCGCGGTGCGCGTGTACCAAAACCTCCATGGTGATGCATACGATATGACCCGAAGCAAAACCCAAGAGCAGCCGATCACGATTGCCGGCTCAATCGGCGCCCTTGCGCCCGAACAGCCGTACTACTTAAATGAAGACGACGCTGATTGGATGCTTGGTACGACATTGCATTTGGTCGGGGCACGTCCGGACAATCTATCCTCGCAACTATTCTTGACACGGGCAGGTTCGTGGGCCAGCTCGCTGCACACTGATAGACCCGACGGTGTCGACGGTGCTCTCATAGTTTGCGGCAACGATTACGTAGCCGCCTGGATCCATTGCGGCGAAGAGGCGCGCCCGTCGGCGCACGCAGCACTGTCAGATCTGGCCGCGTCGGCTATTCCAGTCTTCTGGGATGTCTTGGCGCCATTGGCGATCAAAGCGGGGCTATGGGACAACTGGCCAGGCCTCGACCTGAGCACAACGCCGGCGCTCAATATTCAGCTTGAGCGGTCGTTGACATAGTGGCCATTGAGCCAATCGAAGTTCCTCACCTTGCGCTCTGGAAGTCGTGCGTTGCCGAATCCCTCGCGCGGACCTTCGGCTTAGTACATCGTCGTGGCGCCGGCATCGACAGCGATCATCCTGCGATGCTTGGGACTAACGAATACTGTCGCGCGATCGAGGAGAACCGAGTGGTTCCGAAGCCGACGGCATCTGCGGACGACGTGGCGGTCAGCGCGTATCTCTCATGCCTGCATCATCGTCTGGCGCACGCGCGCATCGCCAATGACGCCAAGCTCCAAGCGACGATTCTGGCGCAGACCCAGGAGTTCAAGCTGGGCAACGCGCCGTGGCAAGACATGTACGTGCGATACTTTTACTACTACTGGGATTATGCGTACCATGAGGGAGGAGCACCGGAGTATCGTTCTTGGCAAGACCCGCGCGCCGGGCGTGGCGACCTGAGCTACGGCGTGATTGAGTGGCAGTTGCCGTCTCGCGCTCGTATCGCGATCATCGGCGACATCGGTACGGGGACGGACCAAGCAGCGGCTGTATTGAGTGCGGCCATCTCGCTTAAACCTGATGCGTTTCTGCATGTGGGTGATGTCTATTATTCGGGAACGCGATTCGAAATGCGACACCGGCTAGTGGAACTCGTCGAAACCGTTTGCCGATTTAGCCGGCGCCGAGTGCCATTTTTTACGGTCCCCGGTAATCATGAATATTTCGTCGGCGCAAAACCATTTTTGTCCACGCTCGATTCTGGCTCGCTTGTAGATCGAGCGACGCAACGCCAGCGCGCTTCCTACTTTGCGCTGCGGAGTGAAGACGACGGCTGGCAGTTCCTTGGACTTGATACCGGGTTTTTCGGTCATTACATGAACGTTGCCGGTTCTGCCGCGCAAGCGACTCTCGAGCGATTGCATCTGGGGCCACCCGTTCAGGCACCAGCAAGCAGCGACCCCTACTGGCCAAGCCAGTACAATCCGTACTTCCCAGGTGCGACCGGGCCCGGAATAACACCAACCGACCCGACGTCGCCGCCGCCCTTCGTCACCGTGCGCCCCGACGAATTGGTATGGCACGAAGACAAACTCAAGCAGTTTATGGGGCGCTCCGTCCTCCTTTCGCATCACCAGCTCTATTCAGCTTTGAATATTTGTGGTGTTGCGCAAAAACAGATCACGGGGTCTAATGGCACGACCAGCGCTGACCCCGGCGACTACGATCGGTTGTGGATCAATACGGGGCTGTGGCGTCAGTTCGGGGAACAATTCGGCGTTCGGATTGCGGCATGGCTCTGGGGCCACGAACATAATTTAGGCATCTATGCGGACAACTACCGTCCGACAGACTGGCCAACATCTGGGTCCGACGCGGAAATGTTTCGGCCGCTTCCGAAAGGTCGCTGCGTCGGACACGGCGCGATTCCCGTCGCTGAGAGTGAAGCACCGTATGCAGCAAGATACCCGGTTCCGCTGAAAGATCCCACTCTAATGCTCGGGGTCACGAACGGTTGGTACAACCGAGGCTTTGAACTAATCGAACTTGCGGGGGCGGGCGCGCCACTGGAGATCAATTATTATCAAATCGCTGGCGCGGATCCGACACCGCTTCTTGTCTATCATGAAACAGTCGCGTAGTAAGGAGCGTCTATGGGCAACACTGACGGTCAAGCTGCAGCCGCTAAAGATTTGGCCTGGATTCAAGGACGATTGCAGGATGCCATCGCGCTGGAATACTCGACCCAGCCGCTCTATCTCGCGGCGATGTTTTCGCTCAAGGTGCAAAACTACACCGCTTATAATTGGATTCGCGCCGTCGTCATGGAAGAGATGGTTCACATGGGCATCGCGGCGAATATACTGGCGGCGATCGGCGGCGCTCCTCAAATAGCGAAACTCTGTGTCACCTTTCCGTCCACCGGCCTGCCGGGTGGTGCGGAGCCGGATCTCGTCGTTGGGCCGGCGCGGTACTCGCCCAGTCAGCTTGAGAATTTCTTACGGATCGAATGTCCCAGCTTTCTCTTGGACGAACGCCGGCGAGATCAACCTGAAACAACCATCTCGGGCTTTTATTCCGAGCTGCGGGAAGCGATCGTAGCAAACCGCAGCGCTGTCAACGCGGCTGCGGTCGCCGTCGCCAAAAAGGGGCCCCCACCGAGTCAGGTGGGCGACAACATCGGTTTGCCAAGGATCTCGGCGGTTGATGGCGACATCGTCGAGCCCCTTTGCGCCGCGATTCAAGAAATTGTCGAGCAGGGCGAGGGCACCGCACATGGATCCCTGATTACCGGGCCACGCAGCGAGGGCGAAAAATCGCATTTTGTGCGCTTTGCCGAACTCTATTTTGGGCGAGAATACGAACACCCCCACGGCCTGCCGCCACCAACAAGGGACGAGCTCAAAGCTCGCTTTTCCGGTATGCCGATTCATCCACCCGGCGTTATTAATACGCTTGCAGTACCGAAAGACGCCTATGCGACCATTCTGGCGATTGACCCAAACGCCGCGGCGGCGCAAGCCGATCTTGATGCGTTTGATACGCAGCTTTCGGCGATTCTCGCGCAGCTCGATACGGTCTGGAATGGACCCCCTGACGGGTCTTGGAAAACGCTTGGCGGCGCGGTCGCAGTAATGATGAAGCTGCGAGTGATCTCATGCTTTAATGTTGAGCTGCACGAGATTCCGAGAGCGGCGATAGCGCAACTCAGGCACTTGTATCCCGACGAGTATGACTATCTCGATCATTACACGGATCTCAAGGCGCCCTGCTTCTATGGGCCCCGCTTCATCAACAAGAACTGCGCTCCTGGAGGCCAATCTGGGGGGTCACCATGAGCGCCTCTGGCACTGGCTTCAGATCTCGAAGCTTCGAGTGCTCCCCGTTGTGCTCCACGCATCGGTTAACTTCGGTGGAATCGTCATCAGCTCGTCTTAGAGCGGGACGTCTGGTTACGCGCCGAGCGCCCCTCGTAGTTCCCAGAGTAGCATCGCCCCTCAGAACCATGGAAAGCGAGTAATATATGACGACCGTAACATCGACTATTAAGGCAATTTTGTTCGACATCGACAGCACCCTCGGCGAAATCGATAGTCCGGGCCACTTGACGCCATATCTTCCCAGTACGGAACAACTGTTGCGCGCGACCACGGAGATGGGCGTGATCCTCGGCGTGATCATGAATCTGCCTGACGCCGTGTCGGACGAAAAAGGCCGCGCCATGGTCACCAGCGCGGTCCTTTCGCAAAACGAGCGCGGTACGACCACAATCGGCGATTTCATCAAGGCACAGAACATCGTGACGAATCATGAAGCCACTCAAGCACTAGGAAGGCCGACGCACTTGCCGGACCCAGAGCTCTACCGCTTTGCCGCCAAGAAGCTCGGCATTGAACCACCGCAGTCACTCTTCGTGGCGGCGGACCTCAACGCTGTGCTTGGCGCGGTGCTTGCGGGGATGAGCTCGAAGCGAAAAGAGTGTCCGCCAGGACGAGACTTTTCGCCAGCTCTCGTTGGCCCGATCGGAAAATCTGCGGTCGATAGCGGCCGACAGTTTCAAGCCATGCTCGAGCATGAGCATTTGTTAGGTGAGCGGATCTTTGCATGCGGTAGTGCAATCGCCGAGCAGATTGGGGCGCTTGTGGCAGGGAAAGAACCTGCCTTGAATCAGGGACGCTGGATTAGCCCCGCGGCGGTCGCATGGGAAGTCGATGGCCCTTTGTACCGATCAATGCAGTACTATATTCACTTGGTGAATCACTTTGCCGACCAGGTCCATCTACGGGCCGAGGAAGCGATGATTGACGTAGCAGTTGCCTGCGGCATGGACCGTAAGCGCGCTGAATGGGTGATCAATCAACATGACCAGGCTCGCGCGTATTGGGCGTGCCTGAACATTGCGTGGAGGCGAATTGTCGATGGCGACGACGACGACCGATTCTTCGCCTTAGTGGATTTCAAAAACACGATGCAGGCCTTCGTGTATTTGTTTACAGCGCACGCCGTCCGCGAGAATTTCCAAATGTATACTGAAGCTGGTAACGCAAGAGACTTCAGTGATTCCGACGACGCTCTTGTGCTGAATCTGCTCGAGCATTCCGGGCCGTCTGACATCACGCCATACATCGGCATGGTTGCTCGAATGGAAAAACTCTTGGGGATTCAATTACCAACATAAGGGAGTTTCGGCGAGTGCCCAGCCCTTGGAGTTGGTTCAAACCATCGGTCACGCTATCGATCTATGCTCACGCCATGGAAGGCGTGGCCCGCGAAGCTGTCAATAAGCTCGCAGATTCTCGCCGAAGGCACTGGCGTGGGAATCCCTGAGAAATGTGAGGAATTCGTAACCATGACATACTTCTGTGAGCAACCGAAATAGACGAAAACGCCATATAATAAGGCTGTGCGAGAACTTGGAGAGGTGGCAGAGCGGTTGAATACGTCGGTCTTGATATGGTTACAGCTCGCCCCGACAAGTTCTCCGACTAGTGCGTCTAAGTGTTCCTTGTAAAGACTAGTCGACGCTTATTCGGTGAAAAAATCTGTGAGAGGTTTCGGATTTCTCACTCCACAAGCTCGCGGCGCCCGGCCTCCGATGAGGCCCTGATCATCGACGCTCTCACGCTTTTCGTGCACCCCATTGCAACAATAGGCGGAGGACGTGGCGGGACTCAAGCTTCAGAGAACAGCGTGGACAACGCGCGCTTTATGTTGGGTGCAACGTTATGAGCATCCGGCCGGCCTTCTTAGGCCGGTTGCCCGTTCGTCTCCCCGCGCGGGCTTGCCGCCTGCAATCAAGAGCGTTGGCGTTCTCCCTCGTAGCGAGGCCGGCATCGCCTCGCTGAAGAACGCCGAAACGGTTGACATAGCCACCACAACGTCCACTGGATGTTTGATCAAACTACCCAGCTCTCACAGGTATTGGGTGCGAAAAATGCCACCTCAGGTCACTGTGCACATACTGGTGTCAAGGCGAGGGCGGTCCACAACCTTCCTGCAGCACACGCTGCAGGAAGGTTCCCCAATGTCCTCTCTGAGTCGTTCGGACGTAGTATTCCTCCTCGCGGCTCATGCGGTTCGGATCGATATACCACGGGAAATGGCGAGCAGTATAGGGACGATCGCTGCGTAGGCTATTTCCAGTACCTTTTGCGCGCGCGAAGGGCACATCCACATGATAAAGGGCTAGAGTTGTATCGATCGCAGCCTCAAAGAATCGATCGTCGCAGCGATTGCGCCAAAACTGCGACTCCCATTGTCTGACATTTTCTGCCATTGGGGAAGCGTTCGGTAAGTCTATTATCTCCAGGCTGACACCAACCTTGGTCACAGAGGGATGCGACCTTGCCCCTTCTTCCAGCACATCCAAAAGGTCGGCTGGGCACGAATCAAGCGAAAGATCTGGATCAGTTAACACATAGTACTCGCTTGAATATTTAGCGCGATGATCATCTCCCGAAACGATAATGCCGCAATCCCAGGGCGCGTGCTCTCCGTAATTGCCGCTTAAGCGCACAACTTTGTGATCACACTCAGAGTACCAATCGAGAAGCGGCGGATACGTTGATGCGTTATCAATGATGATGATGTCGGTGTCCGATGTGCGTTCGAAAAAGTCGGCGAGCTTTTGGACAGGCGTCAACCAATTGAAGTTGTTTATATAAATTGGAACAATGCCCCGCCCGTGCCGGCTCATTTTTCTCAGTGATTTGTTTTCGTTGGTCGAAGCCATTTTATACTACGCTTCTGTCGTTTTGCAACCTGCGAGTGCCTGATCGTCGTACGCGCAGAGTATTGGCAACAAACCGCTCATGGGATTCCGTTCGCTGTTCTTCATGCTCGCACATGCGACCAAGAAGGATGCAAAGGGGACCGCTGCGCCCCCTCGCGTCGTGGCGACCGCGCGAGAGCTTTTCGAGCATGCAGAATGCTGCCCTAACAACCATTTTTACGTGCGCTATTATCGCTGCGCTGTTGGTGTGTTCTTAGGCGCAGTGACGAAAGATCAGGAGTTGGTCGAACGTTCCCTCGATCTGGGCGCTTTGGAAATTGCCTTCAGATCCGAAGCGGCACAGCGGGTTGGGCCGATTGCTGCGGCGATTCACCAATTGTACATGAGCCGGGGGAATGTGGTAAAGGCAGCCGAGTTATTGACGCGCGCACTGTACGCGATCGACAACCCCGACGAGTGTTGGTGGTTACTCTTGCAGGCCGCCACTTCCGGAACGCGAGAGCATGTGGCTCGCGGTTTATTCATCCTAGAGAACTACAAAAACGACTTTCTACTTTGTCGTGCGCACCGTCTCTTGTTTCACGCACGAGCAGCTGAGTTCGATGATCGCCACGAAACGACAATCTCGCTCGCGAACGCGGCTGCAGATGTTTTCTCCACTTTGCATTGGCGGTATCATCACGCGATCGCACTGGAGATTGCAGAGCGATATGCTGAGGCCAAGCGTGTTTTCGAAGAACTTGGTGTGCCGGGCCGCTCCTATCCTAATAAATTAGCGCATACGGTGGAGGGCGAGTTGCTAACCCCCCCGCGAACGAGAAATTGCCAGGCTCGCCGCGAGCGGTCTCACCAATCGAGAAGTGGCCCTTCGACTCAAGATGGCAGAACGCACTGTGAAGTACCATCTCAAGGGAGCGTTCGATAAACTCGGCTGTCAAAGGCGCACCGACCTGGCAAAAATTATGATACAAAAAACGGCTCCATAGCCGCGCCGGCGCTCATGACCCCTGCTAGTACATGGGCGGGCAGCGACCCAGTGCCGCGTTCTGCGGGCATCGCCGCCATTCCGAACCCTATGTGGACTTCTCCCAAAGTTCTGCCCGTTTTGAGGGAAGATAGAAGCGAAGATAGAGACGGAGAAGGCGAGATTTGACGGTGTCGTCCTTCCAACACGCTCGCAAAAAATTCCCCGACCTGTCAGGGTTTTTGCATAATTCCGTTGGTGGAGATGGGGGATTCGACCCCACAGCGAGTGACGGCTCAGCTTGCGATGCTGACGATCCGCTCGCACGTCATCTATGCAAGGCGCCGCACGTTTGGTTATTATACCAAATGTAAGCGCCGAACGGTGTAATGCAGCATGACTAGAGACGCACACTGGTTTGCCCCATACGCTTGTCGGGTGGATCGCGATCCGCAGACTCCATCGAGCAACCGATTGGCTGTGGTGCGCCAAAAACTCGTGCGCGTAATAGCGGCACTCTTACTCCGTTTCGCAAGCGAAGAATCGAAGCCCCGAACTCGCCGACCGCGCCGTCGGCGCAAGCGCCTTCGTTGAGGCGCGAAGTGAAGAAACTAACAAGCATGCCTGCACGTTCTTCAAGAAAACGAGCCCTTGAACACCCTCGAGCAATAACTTTAGCGCCGATCACCTCCCTAAGGATGATCGGGAACTGAGCCTCGGACGGACCAAACGACCGGTTAGTTACGGCGAGGACGAAGCTGTTGCCTGTGATTGCAATTCTTCGACAGTGGCTTCAAGCCGACGCACCCGAGCGCTCAACTCCACCACCTCGTCGTGAAGGAGCAAAGTGCTCTCGGCGGTCTCCAACTGAGTCCGCTCCAGCTCCCGTCGCCCGCCCTGCCGCCTCTTCCGACCCATAGCTTCCGCCGGAGGGCCCGCCGAAAGCGGGATGGCCGGCTCCGGCTCTCCCGCCAAATACCAAGGCGAAACCTTGAGCGCTTTTGCCAGCCGCAAGGCCGCCTGCAGCTTGAGGCTCTTGATATCCCCGGTGCGCATCTTGCGTGCTGCGTCGGCCGAGACTCCGAGAATGTAGCCCAGTTCCGTGTCGTTCAGACCCCGAACAAGCTCCTTAAAGCGCTTGCTGAAATTAGCAACGGTCACCAACTTAGAATAACATAAGGAGTCAATAGTTTACTATTGACTTTTAGCGAGAGTTTTCTATTATATAGGTAGTAAGAGCACGCGATGCCTTATCGAAGCCTAGGCTTCGGCGTAGCGCACCTCACGCCGTAGCCTGGGTCTGCCGATCAGTACCACGCTTCTTGCTTCCGCTCGCAACTACGGTATGGCTGCTATGGACTCAGACGTCTCTTTCGGTACTTCTCATAACACGTTCGACTACTCGCAACTGGACGACGAGCAGCTTCGCTCGGCGATTCGGTTCGCGGAGAAACATCTTCGCTGGATCGAGGAAGACCATACGACCCTTCTGCGCGCATACCGTGGCGAGATCGACGCGATGCGCAGCCACCTCATCGATCGCATACTCAGGCGCATCGTCGTTGGCTCCGCGCCACTCTCCGACGAGCAACGCCGCGACTTGAATCATACCTTCGAGCGGCGTGGCATGGATCCGATCGAGATAACGAAGGCCATCCGCGCGACGTCGGGAGGCCGAGTGGCTCGCGTCGACGCGTTGACGGAGATCGAGGCGACGGCATTGCTGTTGCGCTTAAATCGACAAACGTGACTGCTTGCGCTACCGGCCAGCGTGGCCGTCTTTAGAGGAGATTGCTTCTTATGTCCTACGACGATGAACTCGACTGGCTGCGCGATCGCGGCGTGCAAGTAGACCACAAGGGCCGGATCATCGTGAGCCTTCCCGAGATACCGGATGAGGTTGACTTCGACGCGGTGGACCGCGAGCCGTCGATCGCCGAATTGATGCGCCACGAGATCAATTTTCGGAGGGCAGGATCGCGTGGCCGCCGCCGCCAGCACTTATCGGCGCCGGTTCAGGGCGATCCTAGAGGCGCTGCGCGATTTTATCGGCAATTGGCGGAACGCATGACGCCACGCGTTGGACGCCCTAGAATCGGCTCGGAAGTGCGGGTCCACGTGCAGACGATGATAGGCCAAACAACGCGCGATATTCTCGTCAAGCACCGCATCAGGCTCGCCGACGTTTTTGACGATTGTGTCAGAAAGCTCACGCATGTGTCCTAACGACGAGCTAGGAAAAAGCGCGGCGGAGCGCCGGCTGGCCGCCGGGCGCCCAAAGTTAGGGCGTCCGAAACGCGTCCGCATTACGACGACAATAGAGCCGTCTAAGCTCGCGATACTCCGCGAGCACGCACGGCGCGAGAAGAAGTCTCTCGGTCAACTCGCCGACGAGTACGTCGCCGATCGTTATCTTTCGGCCAAACTGCCACCTGAATGATCGTTCAGCGTGTCACGCGGCTCCCGGCGTGACCGTGGACGACGGGCGCCGCATAAACGCCTAGGCTGGGCGATCTCGTAGCTGATCCCCGAACTGGCGCATTCGAAAGCAAACGGCGGTGCATTGCAGCGCGCAGCTAATCAGCGCCATTGCTCGCTAGTAGCCTTTGATGCCGTTTGGCGTCCCCCATCCGCCCGGTCCCGAATAGTACTTCTTGTATCGGCCGACACCGCAGAGATAACCACCGCAGGTTCCATACCCGGTGCCGCTAGGATGATTGAAATACTTTTTATGCCTCTTGCTGTCAAAAGACCAGAACGTTTTGCCGGCCTTGTGTCCCGTTGCGTCACCAGCGAGGGCCACGACGCCCGCTGTGAGCGGGGAGGCGGCGCTCGTGCCACACGCGGCGGTCCACCCGCCCCCGCTGCCGACGTAGATCACAACACCAGGCGAGCAGCCCGCCTCCGCCGATATGTCGCCAACGGTACGGTATGTGCAATCGGGATCGCGCTGCCAGGGCGGCTTACTAACGCCCGAGCCGCCGACGTTCTGTGGGTCCGCGCAACCCGCACTTGTATCGTCCCAAATACTTTCGCTGTAGTTTCCGCCGCTAAGCTCGAGTTGCGTACCGCCGACCGCAATCACGGTGCTCAGCACCGCCGGACTAGACAAGCTGCCATAGCCGGTATCGCCCGTCGCAGCCATATACGTGATGTGCGGCGTGTCGAAGTAATTCGGAAAGTTAGGATCGCCGCAGTCGTAGCTAGCGTAGCAGCCCCAGCTATTGCTGACAATTGTCGCGCCCAGCTTGACGGCCGAGGCTTCGGCTGCCTCCAGATCCTTGACTCCGGCCTTGGCTTCAATGAGAAGGATATTGCATTTTGGACATGTCGCAGAGACCATATCCATATCAAGATCTGTCTCGACGCACCAGTCGTAGTCACCACAGCCCGGCGGATAGTTCGACCTTTTTCCGTTTTCATTGTACTTCGTTAGATTGGCCGCGCCGAGTCCATATTGCGTACGGTACGTTGCAAGATCCGATGACGCACCCGCGAGGTCGCCGACTTCGATAAGAGCGACGTTCGTCCCCGATCCACCGGCCAAGTATCCGGTGAGACTGTATGCGGCTTCGATCTGAATCGCCGTCCAGCCGCGACTCCCTGAAGGTGAGCAAAGCGGTCTGATGCCGTTTTTCAGGACCTGAAGCGCAAAGCAAGTGGGTTTTCCGATTACCTGCGGGCACACGGCGCGTGCGAGATGCCTCGTTTCCCACTGCGGTACAATGTGCTGAGAGTCTTTTTTAAACAGAACAGTCGGCGACCCAATCGGCGTTTCTGCGCCACAGCCCGCTACGAGTGCAATCGCACCAATCGCGAGCGCCTGGCCGAGCAACGTTTTAACTTCGCGCGGTCTCTTCAAAGCTGTTCACGGCTCCCTTTTTGCTTAGGTTTCGCCAGTTATTTCTTCATCTCGCTGATGACTGCGGCGATGGGGCTCGTAACGTTCGTGGTGTAGTTAACCGGCGCGCCTCCCGCCGGATACGTCCACTGATCCACTGTGCCGGCATTGGCCGTGGTGATTAGCGCACATTCTCCGAAAAAGTAGTTGCCAGATGAGGAGATCGTACCTTGATCGACATCGCAAGCGCCGCCCTCGTAATTCGTAAGCGGAGTCGAGCCCGTGATCGTTGCGGTCGAGCCAGAAACTGAAAGCGCATACTGCCAGGATTCCGGAGCGTTATTCCAATCTTGGTCGCCGATGACCAAACCAGTCGCTTTGCTCCAGTTCACTCCGCCTGGAAAGTAGATAGTACCGCCGCTGATGCTGAGCGTCTTCATTTTACTGCTGCCGCTGCGAATCTCGGAGAGCGAGAAACCAGAACTGCTAAATCCATCAACGTAGAGGTCACCTTTGTTATCGTAGGCAGCGAAGAAGTTTTCAATTTGTGTAGCATTGCTATACACGGTGGGCTTTCCACGCGCATCTGCATAAACATCGACGCTAGCGTTTCCCGATTGGTCGAAGATATTGGTAACGGCAAGGTCACCGGTTGAATCATTCACGGCGCACCCAACGGGATACCCGTTACGGTCGGTCAAGCTCTTAAGGAAAGTGCCGCTGTGAGAGTACTGGACAACTTTGTAGTCTTCGGCGTTCGTAATCCATACGTTACCATATTTATCGCTACACATGCCCTGTGGATCGTTGAAGCCGGTGAGGGTTCCTTTGAGATCGAGCTTCGGCATGCTGAAGATATAAACATCATACGTCTTATCGTCGGACACAAAGAGAAGCGGATGCGCCGATTTGGCGTCGACTGAAATGTGGGACTTTCGAGTATCGCGTTGCACCCGCGGCGGCTCGATCGAGGTGTAGTGTATAGCATCATGGAGATTCTGAACGCCCAAGGCATGGCTACCCATCGATGCTGGATTTAGGCCTGGCGCGGGCGTCGAAGACAGTGACGCGCTGCTACCGCTGCAACCCGCGAGCAACGCGATAGCCGCGTGTGTGCATACCGTCTGCCGCCGCCGTCCTCGATATGGAAATGCTAAAGATGCTGCCTTTCACGTTACTATGCTCCTTTTCTGAGGTGCCCCATTGTTTGACGCCACGCGATCTGGGCAGCAGGCCTTTCTTGGTTATCGCGTGGCTTATATTACTGTGAGCAAGGGCCCGCGGCTCGTTATAGTGGAGTCGCGAGTGTGCCGCAAATGCGCTTCTTGGACACACCCATCCCTTACTGATTTCAGGTATACCATCGCTGCGCAACATGCGTCTTGCCCTTCGCGAGGGCAATCGCTTCCAGGTTGGCGATAGAAATGTAAAGTCTTCAAAAAAGAGATATATATCTCTTTCCTTAATGGAGCCGATCCATTTTCCGATGGGTCCGATTAACCGTCGAGCCTTTCGAGAGATGCGGAATATACGCCTGCGTAAGCCAAACGCCTGAAAAACATCTGCGCCGACTCGACTTAGGCAGTCAGTTGCGTACAAGAACGAAGGGCTGCCCTTCGAACAGGTACGTTTCAAAACATCGAATCAGCATTTGGCCGATGCTTCTCTAAAGCGATTGGTTGACATCGCGAAGTTCCTCGGTATCTCGGATTGGATTACCAATGAAGAACCGGCAACGTAACGATCCACTACTTGATCTCTTGCGTTGAGTGACGAAACCGGCGTGGAAGCCGCCGAAGCGTAGTGAAGCATCTCATGGGTCAAAACTGACGGAGCGACGCTGAAGGCGGTTTGACGATCAAGAAAAGCTTTCGGCCCGCTCCATTGCTAAGCCGAAGCGGTTGGGTGTTGGCCACATGATATGGCTCGTTTCGCACTTGAGGCGCTTGCCGTTGTTTAAGGATACTACCCACGCCCGTCGATTCGTGCAAGGACCGGCTTTCGGTCCTTACTGCGCTCCGGTCCACGCCTCTCCGCTTCGCTTCGCCCTTGCGCGCCTCGCCGGTCGCGGCTGTGCCGGACCCATCAACGGCAAGCGCCTCGAGCGCGAAAGGAGAATCTACGATGTCTAATCTCTATACGATCAAAGACGAACGAACCGTTTACTGCCGCGCAGCAATGAAAGCCAACGGGGGCGTGTGGAATCCGGTAACGCGTGAATGGATCTTCCACGACGGGAATGATCACGCAAATGCCGTCGCTGAGCTCTACCACGTAACGCGGCCGACGGTCGGAATGCGCGAAGCGCTTCAGGCCATGGTGGCCGACGGGACGGGCGCCCTCGCGTGGGGTATCGATCCAGCGGAAAAGCCGCTTCTGATCGACGAGCTCGACCGCAGCGAAGCCTCTAAACTTCTCGGTGCCGGCTACGCGGTGCGCCGCGTTCTTGGCGTGCATCCGCTCGACGATGTCGAGCAGCCCGGCGAAGACCCCGCGACCTTCGACGCGTCGGAGTTCGAAGCGCGTGAGCAAGCGCGCGGGCGACGCCGCCGCAACGCTGCGTAGCACCGGCTTTACAAAACTTCACGAGAGCTCGCCTAATGGCGGGCTCTTCGTTTTTTTACACTTTTGGAGAAGTCCCGATGATTACGACGTTCCATGAAATCACAAGCGATGAGGCCGAGCGGCCGCAACGCGACCGGTTCACCACGCGATCGCTTCGCGATGACGAAATCCGCGCAGTTGCTGACATAACCTACCGGGGTGATAATCCCCTGCGATTCGACTGCGTTAGGCACGCAGCGCTCATGTTCGAGCGTGCGGGCTACAGCATCGCACTGTCTTCGGAAATTGGCCCTTTGGCAGTTGCGCCGGAGCCCATCGTCGTGGGCAGCCTGGTCGTTGACGTTATGCATCGCGCGGTTCGCCTCGGCGGGCGCGAGCTCGATCTGAAGCCTCGCGAGTTCGGGCTGCTCGAGATCCTCGCGCGCCATCCCGGTCAGGTCTTTTCACGCGCGCACCTGCTCGATTGTGTATGGCCACGCGACTACGACGGCGACGAGCGTACCGTCGACGTCCACATCGCGCGCCTCCGGCACTGTCTCGGCGCAAGGCTCATCCAAACCGTTCACGGCGTCGGCTACAAGCTGGCCGCGTCCCGTGTAAGCCTCGCCGCGTAAAGAAGCGGCGCGACCGATAGATCCTCGCTGCGGCGTCCGACTGGTGGGCGCCGCGGCGCGTTCTCATATCCCTCACGTCAGAAAAAGGAGACGACCATGCCACGAAACCGCACGTCCAACTCGAACGGCACCGCGCTTGCGACGGTTGAGCCGTCGGCACTGCCGACGATCAGCCGTTCCGACGCGAACAAGCTGCTCAAGCAGCGTGCCCAAGAGATCTACCACGAAGCGCGAGCAGAGCGCGATGAGCGCATCCGCCAGTTCGAGGGCGAATACGGCCGTGCCGATCGCATCGACCACACGCTGCTGCGCGACCTGCAGCACCTCCAGGCCGCTTCGCGGCCATAGGCGCGCGCCAGTTCAAATATGGCGCCGACAACGAGCCGAAGGTCTCAAAGTTTACCAAGCAACTCGGCGACATCATCGGCGAGATCAGCTCCCACCTCGCGACCGAGCGCGCCTTGGAACTGTTCGCGCCGGTCGAAGAACGCGACTATGTCGGAGCCGGCGGGACAATAGGCCGCAAGGGACTCGATGAGTCGATATTGGTCGGCTACAACGTCGTTGACGATCCAATCGGCCCGAAGAACGTCACGCTGACGCCGATCCACGAAGACGAGGACGATCCGTCGCGGTGCCTGCACGGAATGCGGCGACGAGTTCGACCTCGCGGCCACCGTCGACGCCGGGGATGCGTGACGAATAACAAGGCGCCCCCGGCGCGAAACCGGGGCACCCTCCTCCGCAGCATCAGTGCGGAGTTCCTCCATGCCGCACGCGAGCTTGCGATTCGTGGCGCCGCGCGCGACGCTCACCGCAGCGATTGCGATACTGATGCGTTCGAGTGCGCGACCTGCCGCATGCACGCCCAGCGCATCGCCGAGGCGAAGGCCGCGCTTAGGCGCGACGCCTTCCTGTAACGCTCCTCTCGCTCGCGGCGTGCGCGGGCCATTTCACTGACTCGTCTTATCGAGAGTCTGCGGCGCTTCCGCCTTGCCCAGAAGCTGCGCTAGGCCATCACCGGAGAGCACAAGCCGCATACCGTCGATGTGATAGTTGAACATCGCGCTGCTGAGCTCTTCGGTGATCTTGAGCCTGTTTGGAGCGACGACTTCATACTGGCCGGTCGACGTCGTTGGCGAATGCCAGCCCGTTGCTGCGAACGCATCGATTGCATTGATCGTCACCGTGTTCTTCGGCAAGAACTCGATTGACACGATCGCAGGCTGCGTCGCCTCCAGGTGATGATTCGTCCATTTCCCAAGCAGAGCGTCGCCAGATCCATGGCCGCATCCGCCGAGTATCACGAGCGTGACCGCGACGCACCAATACCATCGCGGTTTCATGTCCGTTTTGAGTCCGCCGGCTGCGCCGCGGCAACACCGCTGTCACGCGCCCGTGGCGGCGAACGTCGCGCGGCGCTTCTTCGGCCCGGATCCTTTACGTCTGACCGTTGCCTGCGGCGACGCTGCACGGCGATGCGCAACGCGTTGGCCTTGATCGGGTAGCCGCTCTCGCTTATCTGTGTGGCGATCTCAGCATATGTGGCTCCGCGCTCTTGCGCTGCACGAATCTTTCCCTCGATGCGCGAGACCAGCACATCGAGCTCGCGGCGTGACGCCGGCTTCGGTGGCATGGCGTCAATGCAATCGCCGATCTTTGCGATCAACTCATCCGACAGCATTGGTTACCTCGTTATTGCTATGAACTTGCATCCATATGAAATGATTGACTTTACTATGGATCTTGCTATGATTCTAGCATGGCTCACCAACCGGCGCACCAGGCAGGCATCGCGCCACAACGATTTTTCACGACGCAAGCCGGTGGCTGTGCGGACAACGCCTTCGGCGCCGTCCGCCCAGCCAGAAAAGCGGGGTCGCTTCCCTCAGCCCGCAACAGAGCGATGCGGTGCCGGGGTCGCTTCGCTCAGCCCGGCACGGCGCGTAGCAGCGCTCCATGAACGCGACTCGGCGAGCCGTGCGTACGAAACGGCTCTGGATCCGCCTCACGCCTGAAGAGGCGGCACACCTGGCTTCCGTTGCGCGTGCTCGCCGACTAACGCTTGCGGACTTTGTGCGGAAAGCGGTATTCCGTGGCAGTGGACGGCAGCGCCGTGTGAGGCGGCCGATGGTGGCGGACGACACCGCGGGCACAGTTCGGCAGCTGAGCGCGATCGCTGCCGATCTCCATCAACTTCAGGCCTACGGACGGGCGAACGGGACGATCCCGCAGGACGAGCTTCGCGCTTGCCTCGACCAATTACGAACGGTGGTCGGCGGGATCACGCGATGATTACGAAATCCGTCGCGGCCCGCGCCCACACCCGGACCTTCGCCGTCGGCGTCGACTACATCACGGAGCATACGCACCAACGTGCCGTGGCCGCTGCGGGCGTGACCTTCGAGGGTGGCGTCACGTACGCGAGCGCTCCCGAGAAGGCAGCATGGGTTCATCTTCGCGGAGTGATGTCGGTGGAAACGGCGGCGATCGAGATGGAGGCGGTCGCCGCGCTCTCGGCGCGCTGTCGCGATCCGGTCTATCACCTCATTATCGCCTACGCAAAGCACGAACATCCCACGCGCGATCAGGTCGTCAGCGATGCGGAGCGGTTGCTGAAGGCGATTGGGATGGACGACCATCAGTACGTCCTGGCCGCCCATAAGGACACCGACGACTTCCACGCGCATGTGATCGCGAACCGTGTCGGCGCGGACGGCCGCGCCAACGACCTCTGGCACGAGCGGATCCTTCGCGAGCGTACCTGCGCGGAGATTGCTGCCGAGCGCGGCTGGGACATCGTTGTCGGCCACCACAACCGCGACATCATCCAGCGGATCGAGCGGCTTCACGATCTTCCGCCCGAGCCGGAACGCGGGCTGAGCGATGGCGTGTACCGCCGCCTGCACAAGGACGGTGAGCTGCCGTGGCAGGACGCGGCACGGCCCTACGTTCTTGATGCCGTCGACGGCGCGCGCACCTGGAACGATCTGCGCGAGCGTCTTCGCGCGGAGGGCGTCATCGTGAAACTCGTCCGCCGTGGTGACCGCGTGCAGGGTCTCGCATTCGCGGAAGGCTTCGATCGCACAGCGCCCGGATGCGCGGCGTCACGCATCCATCCACGCTGCGCACTCTCCGCGCTCGAACGCCGCTTCGGGCCATTCACGCCCTCGCACGAGTCAGATCCCGGCGTAGCGCGCGGCGTGCCATGGAGTGATGCCGTCCGTCTAACGATTCTCGCAGGCGTCGATACGGCGCGCTCATGGGATGAGCTGCGACAGCGACTCGATCAGCATGGCATCGTCGTCAAGCTCGTCGAGCGCGGCGGTCGTGTACAAGGTCTCGCCTTCGCGCAAGGGCAGCATCCCGATGCGCAGGGGTGCGGCGCGTCGCGCATCGCCCCGCGCTGCAAGAAGTCAGCACTTGAGCAGCGGTTCGGCCCCTTTCCCGATACCGAGCCGCAACGACAGCAGCAATCCCACGGCGCCGTCCAGGATCGAGTGCGGTCGCGTAATCGCGCGATCCGCAACCGTGCCGAAACAGAGGCAAACAACGATCCGCGTTGGGCGCTGCACGAAGCCAGTCGCATCGTAAATCACGCGAGCACGCGTGCTGCATACGCAGCGTACCGTGACCGATTCTTCGGCGACAAGAATCGGGCAGCCGAGGATCGTCGAACGGCAGCATGGGAGCGCGAGCACGCGCAGCGACGGCTCGAAGCACTGCGCTGCCGCGAAGCGCGCCAACTGTTGCGTGCAGTAGCGCGACTAGGTGTCCACAGTCTAGTTGCTCGACAGATCGCCTATTGGTCGATCGACGCAGTCATCGCTCGCCGACGCGCGCACGAGTGCGACGCGGCGCGCGTCCGGTGGGAATCGACCAAAATCGTGCTGGCAGCGGAGCGTGGGCTGGCGCGTAAGGAGAAGCCTATGGACTACCGAGGATTTGCCGCCGAGAAAGCTCGCGCCGGCGATCAAGCCGCTCAGCGCGTGCTTGACACACTCCTGGCGTCAGCCGGTCGGCGCCAGCGCGATGCGGACATTGCGCGCACGCTGAGTCTCGCCGAAGTGCGTGCACGCCTCAACGTGATCCGAGCCGAGCAAGAGGCACGGTACGAACATGCCCGCGCCGAGCGCAGTAGGCTTCCCCGAGTTGCAAAGCCGCTGGCGAACGAGGCCGTGGCAGCGGAACGCGCCCGCATCGAGCGAGGCGCCTTCGAACCCACGAGGCTGACCGATGCAGAGCGCACGCGGCTGGCACAGCTTGACGCCGAGAAACACTCCTGGAATCCGTTTACGCGCGCCGCAGCCGCCAAGGCCGAAACGTTAATCCGCGCGGCGCATCAGTCGCGCCAGAATCTGGGAATTGCAGAAGCCACGCGCCGCTTTGAGGAGCGCGACGTTTCCCAGATCGCCAAGCGTGTAGCGGACGACGACCGTTGCTATCGAGCATACGTGTCGGCGTCCCTTGGCCTCGAACAGCAAATGCGGGATGCTCGCACTGAGCTAAGGGACCGGATCCCGAGAATAGAACACCAAGTCGATGTGCTCGAGCGTTCCGGTGTCTCGACGATCGTGCCTTACGACCATACCTCAGCGCTAAGTTCACTTGCGGCCGCGATTAGTCAGGAGTACCAAGCTCTTCCGGATACGTTAAGGCGCGATGTCAAGTCCGCCATCAGACGTGATCACCGCGATCGTGATCGAACACGCGAAACAATATCGAAGTAGTCGCGATGGCGCTAGCCCTAATATATATCTTCGCAACAGCCAAGCCGATCTCGATACGCAGGCTCGCCGCTTTGTTCATTTCAACTTTGATTCTGGCGGTACCCACTCTCGCGATTTTTCAGATTAGGAATGTCCGGGAGGGTGCATTAATTGTTGCGGCATCGGTGACCCTGTTAGTCTGGAGCATTCCGATGTTGCGGGCGCTGCGCGATATACTGCGACGGTGGACATGCCCGCAAGTACACACCGTTTCAGCGCGCATCCAATGGACATATGCCTTTGCCATAGCTGCCGGCCTGATCCTAGGGGCGTCGGCGATGCTGCACGGGACTCGAGTTTTACATTTGGGAGAGTTTGCAAGATTGGTCGCGATGATCTGTATCGCTGCGACCATACTACAAGTCGGATTCTGCCTTTCCAGTTCGATGAGGTCCACACCCTCGTGCCACGGTCCGAATCGTCCGCGGCGTGGAGCGACCTATAGCCGCGATCGCCCAAGAGCGCCCTCCTAACGGCGGCCTGGAGCATCGAGAGTGCTGCGTCCTTCGTAGCCGACTATTTCCGAAGCCTCAAGCTTCTTCGGCTAAGAGTATGGTTGGAGACCTACGCATCTAACTGGCGGCCTAATGCTCTCGACCGGTCCGCCCGGCGTCGTTTCACAGGCGGTTCGCCAGCCGGGAAATAGCACTGCCGCCGAAGGTTTGCAGCGGTGACGGGCCTCGCGCATTCCATTCCGCCCGGCCTTCGCTTAAGGACTGGAATCAGTCATCCGATCCCGAATAGGTCGCCCACTCGGCCGAAGGCCGACAGTTTTTGCGATCTCGCGCTATTTGCGCAAGGAATACCTATGACGATCAACATCGCCATCTCGGTAAATGAAGGCCTCGTGATGGCTGCAGACAGTCTGTCTCAGATCAGCGCAGGTGGCGATGTCGACTCGATTCACCAGAGCGTCGAGAAGATCACGGAGATTCGCGCGCGACCCATCGCTGTCATGATCAATGGGCTCGGGGAGATCGACAATCGAACGATCATCAGCCTCATCCGCGAGTTCGAATTTCACCAGTATCAAGAACCTGCGGCGCCGATCCGCGCGTGGCCGGTCTCGGCGTTGGCTTCGAATCTGTATGCGTTCATCGGCGAGAAATACGATCAAGCCCATCCTGAAAAGTGGCCCGACCTGGGCGTAATCGTCGGCGGATATTCGCCGGGATGCTTCTTTCCCGAATTGTACGAACTGAACTTCGCGAAAAAATCGTTGCGGATGGTGATTCCGAGCACGCAAGGGAAACCGACTGGCGAGGAGCGGATCGACTACTGGGGCAAGTGCTGCGCGCTTGATCGGCTCTACTACGGGATCGACATGCGTGAACTGATCGGCGCGCTGGAGATTCGGCGTCTCACCAAACGGTTGATCGATATGGGACGCGATCCCAGCGAAGTCTCCCGCAAGGAACTGAACGCGTTGCTGGAGCAACTGCACGCAGAGCCGTCACCCGAAGACGAGGAATTCCTCGACCGAATCCTTTCGGTGGGTCCGCTGATGGCGATGCCTGCGCGACTTCGCGGAATGCCGTTGCAAGAGGCCGTGAAATTCGCGGATTACCTGGGACAAGCCGCCATCGGATACGATCGGTTTTGCACCGGCAATCCCGCCGTCGGCGGAAAGCTCGACGTGGTCGCGATACAGCCTGACGGTCTCCACTGGTACCGTCGCAAAGGTTTTCTCAAGAAGATGGCTTACGCGCGAGAAAAAGCCGTCATGAACGACGAGCGCGAATGGATGCGCGAAATGATGGGTCACGCCTTCCGTCAGATGATGGGTCCGACGAGCAATCAACTTGACAAAACCAAGATCACCGAACTCATGGAACTGTTCGGCATTAAGCCCCCGGAGAATTCGACGGAAGCTTCGCCTGACACGGCGGTCAATGGCCGCGAAGAGCCGGGCAAGAGTTAATCGCGACGCAGCAATTTTTTTATGCGGTCTTCGGCAGCGTTCAGCCGTTGGTCAGTGTCGACAGAAAGCGACACCCGGCGCAAGCCAAGGTCGCGCACATCGATTCCGCGCCTCTTGAGGTCCGTGAGAACGTCTTCGGTAGTCAGGCGGTTGCGCTCTTCTGAAGCCATGATGGGTTCTCTCCGGCGACGGTAACGAACCAGAAGGTTCTGTCCCGTGCTTTTACCGCAAATCGGCCAAAGCCTGTCGCCTTTACGCATAAATCACCCGTGCGACGTTGCTTCCCAGAATGAAATGCGCTCGGCAGCCGCCGCTCAGGTCAACCGACGGCGAAAGCGTCAGACGACCGATCCGGTCCACGCTCGCGGTCCACGCCCGCCCCATCTGTCGCATGAGGTTGATCTTGAGCGTCTGTCCGCAGCCGTCCGGACAGGCGAACACAGCCATCTTCGGCAGTTTACCGGCCATCACGAGGCCGATACCGCCGGTACAAGCGTGAGCTTGTGCGTCAGTTTGCGTCACGACTCGCTTGACCGGCCCGAACGAAACGAAGCGGTAGCGCGACACCGTCAGTCCGACATCTTTTCTCCAGATACCCGGCAAGGAGTCGCCCAGGCCGAAAACAGCCGAACTTGCGGAGCAGAACGGACAGCCGTCCTTCGGCGTTGCTTCCGCAGGTCGAACTTGGCCCGTCATCGCGTTAAACGTCTGCATGCGAGCCGCCAGGCGAAGCGGCGTTGCAAGGCCGAGCAGCATAGTCGTCGCCAACGAAGCCGCCACGCTATTGAACGTCACGACGGCCGGCTGCGCGACGGCTGCGCCCGTGACGTATGCGTCGCGCGCACGTTCTTCTTCGGTCATGAATTCTTCGCGAACGCGGTTGGCGTCGAGCGATTCGCAGCAGTGCAGACAAGGCATTCCCGGCCCGACCAGCTGCACGCGCCCCGCGATCGCGGCGACCGTTTCGTCGAACACGTCGATCTGCACGCCCACGTCGACGACGGGAACCAGGTATTGGTAGGCCAGCCAACTCAGCACGGCCCGGCTCCCGTGTCCGTCGGTGCAACAAAAAGCGAGATCGCAATCGACGATCGCGCGAGCAACGCGCTCGTCGATGATCGATCCGACGACCATGTCGACCGTCGCCGACGGAAGCACGGAACGGTAACGCGCAGCGGCGACTTCGACTTTATTGCGTCGAACGTCGGAGGGAACCGCGCCGACGACGCGATTCAAGTTGCTCTCTTCGACGTGATCGGGATCGATCAGCACCACGCGTTCGACGCCCAGATATGACAGCTGCTCGGCGACGACCGACCCGAGCCCTCCCAGGCCGACGACGCCGATCGTCATGTCCTGCAGCGCGGCCTGGCCGCCTTTGCCCAGCGCCAGGTACGACCGTACGAAGCGATCGATCGTACCCACTCGAAGGTGGTCGAGACGCTCGATTTTCGCGCCGACTGAAACGATTCGGCCGTCGTTCCTATTCAGTTCGCGGTCGTAAAAGCGGACGGACGACGACGATCGCCCAAGCACCAGTGTCGCGTGGACCCGATCCGGCAAACGCCGAGCGATCACCGGCATCATCTCGTCTTCGCCCGCCGCATCCACCGACGAAAACGTCGCTTGCTCGGAAGCCGGGTGCGTGTGCACCTGCACGATCGAAAGACCGTCTCGGTTCGCTCGCTGAATGCGTTCGTTCACGGCGACGGGATCGACGGTCAGGGATTCCGCCGTGCGTTTGCGATATTCGTCTTCCTCGTATGGCGAAAATTCGACGCCGAGCAGCTTGACATCATTCAGACCGCACGCTTCGCGACAGTACAACACGCCGCCGCTTTCCAGCGGCGCGGCCTCGAACAGCTTGCGCAACTCCTGCGCAAGGTTCGCGGGGATAACGAGCGTTTTCATCGCGCCTGCAGCAGACGTCCTTGGATTAGATGCCAATATGTTTCCACCGTGTCGCGCACGTCCCAAATATTCGGATGATAGGAAAACCAGCGCATTCCGGGATGTACCGGATGCGGCTGGCTCATCTGCGAGTTCGCGGGCGCCGCTCCACTTTGTAGCGTGAGATCTCCGTCGGTCCAGAAGCAATCAGGCCGCTGCACCGGAAATCCGGCGGGCACGACGAACGCGACGGCGCTCTGCGGTTTCGACCACCCGGTCAGCGCCACGCCGGGCACGCAAACGCTGAAGTCGCCGTTTTGCAGGCGATGCACTTTCGCCTCCGGATGTCTTGCGATGAAATCATCGACACATTTTTCCGCGAGACTGCGCGACACAGTTCTATCCAAAGTTCGCCGGCGGCACCGTATGGAAGTGCTCGCCCTCCTTTATATGGACGACTTCGTCGTCGCGGATCTGCTTGTCGGGTTGGCCCGGCCTCTCGAGGAACAGAGTGTAGTCGGCAGGTTTTCCCGCGAGCTGCTTGATCTGCGTGCCGGTCATCTTTTCCGTTTCGACGACGTACTCGACCTCGTCGATGTAGATCTGATAGGCCTTGCGGATCTTCGTCGTGCGGAACTGTTCGCCGCCGTTGATCTGAACGATCTCGTCGTCCGCGATGGCGAGGTCGCGCGTTTCAGCCTGCGCGAGGAACAGACGCGCACCTCCGTTCTTGCCCGCAAGCTCCTTGAGCTGCTTGCCGGAGAGTTCGAGGACGTCCACGACGTGCTCGACGTCGTCGATCCAGATCTTTGCGCCGGATTCGCGCCCGGCAGATTCCTTGGGCTCCATGAGTGTTTCTGACCTTTCTTCGGAATCTACGCCTAGCGTAGAGCTACATCCGTGCTTAGGATAACACACCGTCCAAACGGTGTCAACGCTGACTGGACAAAGGTCTACGCTCGGCGTAGAATAGCCATGGTGTCCATTTCCGAACAGATCGCCCACAGACTCAAGGCCGAACGTGAAGGTCGAAGCTTGTCACAACAGGAGTTGGCAACCAAGCTTGGAGTCGCCCCTAACACCGTTTCACGTTGGGAGACCGGCACATACAAGCCCAGGCTCGACGACCTGGGCAAGATCGCGGCGGCCCTGGACCTCGACATCGGAGCGCTGATTCCGCAGAACAGCGCCAACTCGGAAGCAACGCTCCAGCGTCTGATCGACATCGCGCGCCTGCTTGATCCGGCCGAGATCGAGGAAGTGAAACGATACGCAGAGTTTCGTCGCGCGCAGTCGCGCAGGCGTACCGTCGACGAGCGAACATCATAAAGGAGATCGAAGTGCCAGGCAAGGGAAAACGAGAGATTTACGACGCCGCGTTGCTGAAACGGGTGGCGCTGGGCTTCGACGTCGACGAACGCGTCGTTCACAACGCGATCGAAAAGCAGCCGATCAGTCTCGCTGATTTCGTCGAGCGCAGCGAACGCGTCCGGCGAGGTCTCGAACATGAGCTCGGCGGCGAAGAAACGCTTAAAGCGTGGCTCAAAACCGAAAACCACGGTCTGGACGACGAACGCCCGATCGAGTTCTTTAAGGACGGACGCATTGACGTGCTCGAGCGCGTCGAAAAAGCGCTCAAAGGCCTGCAGTTTGGCTAGTCGATTTGCACGATGAGGCTGAGCTGCGTGCCGCGCTCCCCAAAATAAGACTTGCCACGTGCAGCGAGACGTGGACAAACGTCTCGCTGTACAAATGGCGTAAAACGCTCCTGAGCGCGGCCGGTTCGGCGGTTTCCGATGGACGGTACCATCGCGCGGGAAAAGCGCCGGCGCTCTATTTCGCCAAGTCGCCGATCGTCGCGTTGGCCGAGGTCGGATCGTTGGCCGCGGTTGGCGGGAAATACATGATGGCGCCTCGAGCGCCACAGATCATCACGTGCGTCCACGTCGAGATTCCCATCGGAATCCTGGACTTGACAGATCCGTCAAACCACGGGGCGCTGGGAACGTCGATGCAGGAACTGACGGGATCATGGCTGCTGGACGTCGATCCTCCGACCATCCGATTGGGACAAGTCACCTACAGTCTGGGAATCCCTGCAATCAAGTTTCCGAGCAAATTCGGCGAAAAAGACATTGAGCCCAACCTGGTCGTCTTCATCGATCACCTGCAAGAGCATAGCGGTGCCAAGTTGGACCCACACGATCCGGAAAGCGATCTTCCCAAAACCGTCGTTCCGCTGCGAGGCCCGTAATTCGCGCAGGTTCCGATTTCCTTCGCCATTCGCAGCTGCCGTCCACGGCGAGCCGGTATGGGCGAACGTTCTGGTCGCCAGTGCGGTCCAGAATTTGCTCCAACGCACCCTGCAACTCGATCGGCACGACGGAGACCAACGCCGTCGTCGGCCCTTAACTCAGCGTATATCGGCGCCACGGAATGCGGCTTGGATCGACGCCGGAAAGGAAGTTGACGATGTCGCGGCGCCCCCAATACGTGGGCCTTCCCCACGAATCTTGGGCCATGAGCACCGTCGGCACGCGGAACAATAAGCTCATGCGCATCTGCAAAGCATCGCGTTCTGATGGAAGCTGCAGGACGTTGGCGTTCACCACCGCGATCGCGAACGTGACGCCCCGCTCGCGGACGACCGCTCCGTCGAACGTCATTGTTAGGCCCATCCCAACGTGCGCATCAGCGCGGCGAACAGCGAACGCTCGCGTCTGACGAAAACGTCGGCGGTAACGAACATCAGTGCGCCGATCGCTACCGCCTGGGGAATCTTTTCCGGATCCATCTCGTCCTGCTTTCCGCGCCGGGTTCGGCGCTGTACGCTAATCCGCGTACTGCCGTACAAGCATACGCCCGCGCGACGTCTGTGTCAACGGAGGAGCAGAACGTCAGCGGCTGATCTTGCGGGCGGCTTTGCGGAAGCCTTCAATCGCCGCTCGCAGCTGCCGCTCGTCGAGATCCATGCTCCGAATTTCGGGCGGCATCTGCCCGGCGAGAAACGTGAGGAACGCCGGATCGGCTCGAAGCGCCTTGGCGATTTCCCGGATGATGTGATCGCCGGCCGGGCTGCGTCGGTCGTGCTCGATGTCGTTCAGGTACTGCCGCGAGATGCCGATCCGCCCGTCTTCGCGTCGAATCCGCGCGGCCAGATCGGCTTGGTTGAGCCCTTGCTCGCGGCGTAGCGAAATAATCGTTTCGCCGAACGAAGGCTTTCTTTTCGCAGCCACTCCGCGGATCAGCGTACCACGTTGGGTTCTTGCACGGCAAGCGGATCAGTCGTCTCGATAGCCGCTTCTTCGCCGGCCTTGACGAGCTCGGTGATCGCATAGGCCCGGTCTACGAGATCGTCCAGGACTCGCCCCATTCCGCAACTCCGCCGACGAGCGGCGCTGCGCAGCCACCGCATCGTGGCAGGATGAATCGTTGTCTGTAGGTCCTCGCGACCGGCGCCTGCGGGCAGTTCATGCCGCCCGGGGCCGCCTTCGCGTTTCTTCTTGGGAGGAGCCATTGCGCGTGGTCTTTTCTCCCTGGTAAAAATCTCGTGTTTACGGTTGATTGACCTCTTATTATATGGTAAAAATGAAATCGAGCAAGCCCGGTCTTGATTCGCGGGTACGGAGGACTTCGGGTATGTCGAAGCCGATACAGTCGCACGTCGCCAGAAAGGGGGCCCCGATGCCGCTAGCGCGCTCCCAGCGTCAGAATGCGCCTTCGACGGAGGACTTTAACTTGAATGATGAGGACCGCGATGCGATCCTACGCGAGATCGCCGAAGGCGCCGAACAGGCCGACGCCTACGGTCGCACCCTCGAACGGGCCCTCCGTGTCACCGAAAAGGATCTGCGTACGCAAGTCAGCATTTAGCCCCGGCAGTTGACCCGGGGTGCTTGATCATTACGAGTTCGACCGCAAGAATTTCAACGCAGCCGTAGGGACCCGCGAATTCCCCGCTGACTCTGCGGCGACCGACGCGCACGTCGATTACCTGTTCGGCTATCTCAACAACGATGAACTCGACGCCAAGATGATCGTCGTCGAACACGATTACGTCGACGGCGATTTTCTTCAGGACTTCGCGTCGTATTACGTCAGCTGTCACACGCCGTACGAACGATATTGCAAGCGACTGCATTTCTTCTCGGAATACGTTCCGCGTGCGCAGTTCGAAGCGATCATCGCTGGCGAAGCCAAACCCAAACACGTACGCCGACTGCGGAAAACGTACCTCGGTTTTATCGTCATCAAACCGTTGCCGGACGCGATCATCGGCCGCACGCAATTGAAGACATATGGCGACGATCACGGCCGACGTCACTACGACGCGCTGGTCGACTACGACGTGCACCTTTTCGGCGTTTCGCTGCGTGTGCGCAGCCTGGCGTTCCAGGAACAGGACCAGGCACTGGCGGCGTGTGCGACGGTCGCGCTATGGTCGTGTTTCCAGAAAACGTCGCGGCTTTTCGGGACGCCGGCTCCTCGTCCACCCAAGATCACGATGGACGCGACGATGTCGTTCTTCGACCAGCGCGCGCTGCCGTCTAGCTACCTGTACGTCGAGCAGATCTGCAGCGCGATCCGCCAAAACGGACTCGATCCCGAAGTGTACGGCGCGGCCGCGTGCGCCGAAGCTCCGGTCGCTTCGCTGATCTACGCGCATGTTCGCATGGGACTTCCGGTGCTGCTGATTATGCAGGTGGAAGAGTTGGGCCAGCACGCCGTCACCATATCCGGCTACTCTCTGAGGGAGCAGCCGATCCACGCGAACGAATCGCCGTACGGCAACGCCCCACCGCTAATCGGGCGGCGCATCGACGAGTTTTACGCGCACGACGACCAGCAAGGGCCGTTTTCACGGTTGCTGTTTTTCGCGCCAACTTGCGACCACGAGTTGCCGTACTTCGAGGGCAAGTGGAAACGCGACGACGGCACGGCTCGCCGGCTCACGCCAACGCAGATCGTTATCCCCGTCTACCAGAAGATACGTCTGCCGTATCTGAAGGCTCTCGATTGGGTGAACCGAATCAACCTGCCCATTCAGGTGATTGCGCGCGCCCTTGACTACGGCGAGTTGGAATGGGACGCGCATTTGACGACAACCAACGACTACAAAAAGCAGATTCGTAAAGCGCGCACGCTCGCGCGCAGGCGACTCGAATACCTCCTGACGGAACAGCAGCCCCGTTTCTTCTGGCGCTTTGCGGCGATGCGCGGCAACAAAATCGTATGCGAATTGCTCGTCGATGCGACGGGGTTCACGAAGTCGTTTCCCTTGATGGCAATCAACTTTTATGACGAGCGCTTCGCGACGCGCCTTGCAGCCATCGCACCGTACGCATCGGACCGGCTTTCGAAGCCTTACCGCATTCTCATCGCCAGGGAATTCCGCAATCGGCAAGGTCCGCCGACTAAAATGCCCGCGCCGACCGCTGGAGAAGGTGCCTGATGGCGGTCGACGTTTTTGCGTCGCAGCCGGAAAAGCTGCTCGCTGCGATTCGTCAGGAGATCGCCGGGGGACATATCCGCGCCTGGACCTGCGACGACGACGGCGACTTCACTCACGCTCGCACGCAATGGCAGAAGCGCGCGTGGTTCCGACCGCACGTCCTGCACAACCAGCTGCGCTTCGCGATCCTGGCGCCCACCGATCGCTCTCTCAGCGTCGAACTCTATGCCATCTACCACGCGCGGTTCATCGAAATGCTTCTCGCCCATTTCGACGAGCTGATCGAGCGCGTAAGCGCAAGCGCGCTCCCTGAGCTCGGCGACGACGTGGGCTGAATCGTTTCGTCCGCCTAACCCCAAGCGAGTTGAGGAACTAGACTCCAACGCCAGGCTTCAAGGAGGCAACGCCCCACGATGCGATCACGATACTCGCAATCGACGACGTGACGACGAGATGCCAGATTGCGATGCCGCTAGAGGCCATCACTGCCACAAGTCGCACGCTCGCTAGATACACTATCGAGGCTATCTTCATTCGATTCTTTGCCGCTTCTGGTAGTAACTGTCAATGGTAACAAAAGCATTGCGATCTCACTTGGCAACAATAACTTATCGGAATCACGGACCGCAGTACCGGTTTCCGTTCGCATCGTCTGGGCCTATGCTAAATCCAATGTTCGTGACGTGAAGGCGTGTTCGCTCGCGACGTTTGACCCTCGAGACTGGAGCAACTATTCGGCGCTTTAACGAGTGTAGCTGCTGAATGAAGTTTTTGAAGGTCTGCGTAAGCGCGCCTGTGGCTCAGGATCTTTTAGAACGGGCTGCGGGTGGGTCGATCGGCGTTCTTCTGGTGCTAGTGATAAACCACCGTAAGGTGCGGCACGGAGTTGAGCGGCCAACTTTTCGGACGCGCTTCAGGTGATCAATGTACTGGACTAAGTGATGCGGCGATGTCCTCCATCTAGGGCCTAGATCACGCGCGAGTCCTCGGTAGTTTCTCAGGTTCTAGGGTTTGCCTGCGCGCGCTCAGCAACGACGGCCTCCTCGACCGCTGCCGACTTACAGCACAGGATCGCCGCAGGACGACCCGCCGCAGACGACCGCAGCTGCCAGTTGACGTCGGCGAAGCTCTGCGGCATAATTGGCGTGTAAGAGCACACGCGACTTTCGTCCGCATAATAATGCGTATGTAAAGCTTCTGAAATCGAGCGGTTTCGGGGCTTTTCTTTTTTTAGCCACATTTTGCTCGGAAAGAGAAATGAAAGCATCGACACATCCCAATCTCTACACGCTGCCGCGACGGGACCGCGATCCGATGGCCGTCATTTTTCCATCGATTGGCATCGTCGTCTGGCTTGGCGCTGCGTCATGCTGGGCAGCTACCGAACACGTCGCGCGGACGTTCGCCTACCAAGCGTCGCTCGGTAAGCCGCTATTCGAGCATATCTATTCGCCGTTTCAATTCATCGCCTGGGCGGTGAGGTTCGATCATCCTTCGCGCTTTGGGCTTGCAACCCATCACGTATTCCTACATGCGTATGAAATCGTACTATTTGGCAACGGGCTCGGGGTGTTCGCCGCGGCCTCGATGGCGGTAGGCCGACTCCGGCGCTTGCAACGGTACTCGGACCTCCATGGCTCGGCCCATTGGGCTTCACTCGAAGAGATTCGCGCCACCGGTCTACTCGGCCGCGACCGCGGGGTCTACGTCGGCGCATGGCGCGATCCGCAATCGAAACGGACAAAGTATCTGCGTGATCCAAGCGCGACGCATTGCCTGGCGTTCATGCCGACCGGCTCCGGTAAAACCGTCGGCCTCGTGATTCCGACGCTGCTTTCGTGGGAACGCTCGGCGGTCGTTCACGACGTCAAAGGTGAAATCTGGCACAGAACTGCCGGCTGGCGCGCGACGAGCACCCAGTGCGGCGGTCTCGGGCAGCGCGTCTTCAAGTTCGAGCCGACAGCAACGGACGGGTCGAGCGTCCGGCTTAATCCGTTCGATCGCATTCGCATCGGCACGCCCTACGAGGTCCAGGATATTCAGAACATCGTCGAGCTCGTCGCCGACGAGGGCGAGAAGCCCGTGCGTGGGGACAATCGATTCTGGGTCGAGATGGCGAAGCGCTTGCTGCTCGGCCTAAGCCTTCACGTCAAACACGACGATGATCCGGGCAACGATTCCCTTCCCGGTGTAGCCGCTACCCTTTCGGACCCGCGCTTCGACGATCTCGACAAACTGTTCGATCACCTGCGAGACTACGCCCACGATCCGTCGCATTCGCGCGGATGGGTCGACGCAAAGGGGCAGGCTACGGCGACACATCCGCTCGTCGCCCAGGTTGCGACCCAGATGCTTGCGATGGAGGGGCGCGTCAAGGCGAATATCGTCGCCGAGACGCAGAGCTTCCTGACCCTCTACAGCGATCCGGTGATCGCCGCGAACATCTCATCCAGCGACTTCGACCTGACGGAGCTGCACGACGGCCGCATCAGTCTCTACCTTGTAGTACAGCCAGCGAACAAGAAGCGGCTGCGCACGCTCACGCGTTTGATCCTCACGCAAACCATGCTTGCGCTAATGGATACACACGAACACGTCACTGAACCGCGCTTCCTCATCATGTTGGAAGAAGTCGCGGAGATCGGCGCGCTCGATGTCGTAGCGACCGCGCTTGGCCTTGGCCGGGGCTACGGGATCAAGCTCTATCTCATCGCGCAAGATTTGAGCCAGCTTGAGACGGCATGGGGCACCAAGAGCAAGACGCTCGTCGCGAACTGCGCGATACGGATTGCATCGGCGGCCAACGACGTCGCGACCGCCGAGTTGCTCTCCAAGATGTGCGGCACGATGACGGTGCGCCACACGATACGGAATTACTCGGGAAGCCGGCTCAGTGCGCTGCTCCCACATACGATGACCACAGAACATGACACGCAGCGCCCGCTCTTGACGCCCGATGAGGTGATGCGACTGCCAGGTGCCCGCAAGACCGAGACCGGCGAGATCGTCGAGCCGGGAAATCTTCTCGTCTTCGCCTCGGGGCAGCCACCGATCTACGGCGTGCAGCCGCTTTACTTCCGCGATCGTACATTTACGCAGCGCGCGTCGATCCCGCCGCCGGAGGTGCGCCGTGCCTGAGCAGCTATCTTTGCACGACCAGCTGCACGTGAGGTTGGAGGAAAAGCTCCGGCGCGAGCTCGGTCCTGCCGTGCTCGACGCGCTCGCTGAACCGCGGGTCGTCGAGGTGATGCTCAATCCCGACGGGCGCCTCTGGATCGACGAGCTCGGAATCGGCATGCGCGACACCGGGACGCGGATCTCAGCGGTGCAAGCCGAGAATCTTCTCGGCACGGTTGCGGCGACGCTTGGCCGCGTCATCACACCGGAATGTCCAATCCTCGAAGGCGAGTTGTCGCTCGACGGCAGCCGTTTTTGCGGATTGCTCCCACCGGTGGTGCTGGGACCGGCGTTCTGCATTCGCAAGGCCGCGGCACTGGTGTATTCGCTCGACGATTACGTGCGTGACGGCATTCTCGACGGCCCCGTGCACGCAGACGTTATTAGCCTCGATCGCCCGCCGTCGAATGGACACGCGGGCGCCTTGCGACATGCGATCCGGGCGCGACAGAACATTCTGGTCGTCGGGGGGACGCAAAGTGGAAAGACGACGCTCGCGAACGGGTTGCTGCACGAAATGAGCTCGATGGTTGGTACGAGCCAGCGCGTACTCACGATCGAGGAGACGCGCGAGCTGCGCTGCACGGTATCGAACTGCGTGACGCTGCGCACGACTGAGACTGTGGACATGACGCGCCTCGTTCGCACGGCGCTGCGCTTACGTCCGGATCGGATCATCGTCGGCGAGGTGCGTGGCGCGGAGGCGCTCGCTATGCTCAAGGCCTGGAACACCGGACACCCCGGCGGCATTGCGACCGTCCATGCTAACGACGCGCACGCCGGTTTGATCCGGCTCGAGCAGCTCGTGCAGGAAGCCAACGTACCGCCGCAGCCGGCGCTCATCGCCGAAGCCGTCGATTTGATCGTCGTGATCGTTCGCACGCCGACCGGGCGAAAGATCACCGAGATAGCACGCGTGCGCGGCGTCCGTGCATCGGGCTATGAGCTTGACCGTATCGATCCGGCGACTGCGGATGCGCCGCAGCTTCGCCGCCAGTTGATCGCTATATGACCATCGAGTAAAACAAAGAGGAGTCTTTATGAATCGTATGCTCGCCGCGGTAAAGACCGCGGCGTATTTGTTTCCGCTGTTCGTGCTTAGCACATTGAGGTCGGCGCTGGCGAGTACCGGCGGCGGTCTGCCGTGGGATACGCCATTGCAGACGCTGCAGAACGACTTAACCGGGCCTGTCGCCACCGCCGTCTCGGTGATGGCGCTCTTTGCCGCCGGCGCGGCGCTCGTTTTCGGTGAAGAGATGGGACCGTTCGTGCGGCGCGCGCTGTTGCTCGTCGTCGCGATTGCGTTCCTCGTGCTCGGCAACAACTTCTTGTCGGCGCTTGGGTTGACGGGAGCGGTCATATGAACGAGCAACCGCGCACCATTCCGATTCACGTCTCGTTGATTCGTCCGATCCTACTCATGGGCGCCGAGCGCGAACTCGTGCTCATCTCCGCCATCATCACCGCAGTGCTGGTGATGAGCCTCGAACGGCCGCTCTTCGCAGTTGTCGGCGTCGTCTTCTGGGCGCTGACAGTCGCGACGCTGCAACGCGCAGCCAAGAATGATCCGCTGCTCAGCCGCGTGTATTTGCGCCACACCCGTTATCGTGCCTATTATTCTGCGCAGTCGCGAGCGACGGCGCGCGTTTCGCCCGCGCGGGAGGGCATGCCGTGCTAGCGCTGCGCGAGTTTCGTTCGACGGCAAAGGGGTTTCCCGATCTGCTCAACTACGCCGCGGTCGTCGACGACGGCGTGGTGCTCAACAAAGATGGCAGCGTGATGGCGGGTTGGACGTACCGCGGCGAAGATCTCGACTCTGCGAGTGCGCAGGAGCTTTCCGCGCTGTCGGCGCGCGTCAACGCCGCCTTCGAGCGACGCGGCAGCGGCTGGATGGTGCACGTCGACGCCCTGCGGACCGAGGCGCGCGGCTATCCAGACGTTGGCGCCTTCCCCGACCGCACCACGCTGCTCATCGACGCGGAGCGCCGCACGGCCCACGAGGCCGAAGGTGCCCACTACGAAAGCCGCTACGTCCTGGCGGTCACGTACCTGCCGCCCATCGACGCGCAGAGCGCGATCGCGAGCTTTTTCATCGAGGGCGACCGGGCGCGCGATCACGCCGGTACGGCTTCGCGCGCGCTCGAAACCTTCAACGCCGCGCTTGTGGATATCGAGGATAACTTGTCCGCGGCGCTCCGGCTGGTGCGCCTCCGTGGCCGCCGAATCGAGGATCCGTTTGGGCGCCGCCACGTTCAGGACGACCTGCTGCGCCATCTCATGACGTGCCTCACCGGCGAGGATCATGCGGTTAATCTGCCACCGGTGCCGATGTACCTCGACGCCGTGCTCGGGGCGCAGGACTTCTTTGGCGGCTTGCGCCCGCGCGTCGGTCGCCGCCACATTCGCCCGATCGCGATCACCGGCTTTCCCGCAGAGAGCTATCCGGGGATTCTCGACTTTCTCAACCGCTTGCCGCTGTGCTACCGGTGGTCGACGCGTTTCATTCTCCTTGATACGCCGGCAGCGCAGCAGCGCATTAACCGCTACCGCGCACGCTGGTGGCAGAAGCGCAAGAGCTTGCGCAACCTGCTGCGCGAGCAGACCGGTAGCGTGGCCACGCACGTTGACTCGGACGCTGATGCCATGGCCAACGACGCAGTCAGTGCACTTGCCGATGCATCGAGCGGTGCGGTGAAGTTCGGATACTATACCAGCGTCGTCGTACTGATGGACGAGAACGCCGAGCTCGTCGACGCCGCTGCGCGCGACGTGCTCAAGGCGATCCATCACGCCGGCTTTAGCGCACGCATCGAAGACGTCAACGCGGTGGAAGCGTTCCTAGGCACGCTGCCCGGACACGGTTATCCCAACATCCGCCGGCCGCTGCTGCACACGCTCAACCTTGCCGATCTTCTGCCGTTGACGAGCATCTGGCCGGGGCTTCCGCACCAGCCATGCCCGTTCTATCCGCCGCAAAGCCCGCCGCTCGCCTACGCCGCGACGACCGGCGCGACGCCGTTTCGGCTCAATCTGCACGTCGGCGACGTCGGCCATACGCTCATCGTCGGGCCGACGGGCAGCGGCAAATCGACACTGCTCGGTTTTTTGCTCGCGCAGCAGTTCCGCTATCCCGGCGCGCACGTCTTTGCGTTCGACAAAGGCTACTCGCTCTATCCACTTTGCATAGCCAGCGGTGGATCGTACTACGAGATCGGTGCTGACACTGGACCGGCGTTCACGCCGCTAGCGGAAATTGACGCGCCAACCGAGCGGCTCTGGGCGCAAGAATGGCTCGAGACGCTGGTCACGCTGCAAGGCGTCACACTGACACCGATCCACCGCCGCGCGCTCCATCGCGCGCTCGGGTTGCTCGCCAGCGCCCCAAGCCGCACGCTAACCGACCTGGTCAACACGGTTCAGGACCAACTTTTGCGCGATGCGCTCACGCCGTACACGTTAGCCGGCCCGCTCGGACGGCTGCTCGACGCCGAGCGCGACGAGCTTGACGAAAACGTCTTTCAAGTCTTCGAACTCGATCATGTCGCAGCGATGGGCGAGAAGAATCTCGTGCCGGTGCTGCTCTATCTCTTCCATCGCGTGCAGCGGCGCTTGGCGCGAGGCCGTCCAGCACTCGTTGCGCTTGGCGAAGCGTGGCTCGCACTGTCCCACCCGCTCTTTCGCGAGAAGATCCGCGAGTGGCTCAAGACTCTGCGCAAGAGCAACGGTGCAGCGATCCTCGAGACGCAGTCCATCAGCGACATCACGGGCTCGCCGATCCGCGACGTCATCATCGAGTCGTGTTTGACGAAGATCTTCTTGCCCAATGGCGAGGCGCAGACCGAACACGCGAGCGGCGCCTATAAAGCCTTGGGACTTTCGTCTCGGCAGATCGAACTGATCGCGCGCGCCGTTCCCAAGCGCCATTACTACTACAGCAGTCCGCTGGGCAAACGGCTCTTCGAGCTCGGGCTCGGACCGATCGCCGTCAGCTTCCTCGGTGCAGCCGGCCGCGACGATCTTGCTGCGGTGCGCAACCTCGTCGAACGGTTTCCAAGCACGTGGCCCGCGGAGTGGCTCTACCGCCGCGGTCTGCGCGACGCGGCCGCGCAATGGGCCGACCTCGCGCCGCCGCCTTCACCATCAGCCCAACACCTCTAAAGGAGAAACCATGAACCGATATCTCGTCCGCGCCGCCGCGCTGGCGGCAGCGCTTCTCTGCGTGCCGGCACAGCCGGCGCACGCGCAAGTCGCTGTCTACGATGCAGCTAACTTCGCTAAAAATGCCCTAACCGAACTCCACACGTTGCAGATGGTCACCGATGAAGCAACGCAAATCACGAACCAGCTCCAGCAAATAGAGTATCAAGTACAAAGTTTGCGCAACTTTCCCAACGGCATCTGGGGCCAGATCCAAGAAGACCTTCAGGCCCTCACCCGCGTCGCCAAAGTCGGGCAGAGCATCAGCTATGCCGATGGGAACTTGAGCAGCGAGTTCACGCACATGTACCCCGGCTACGAAGTTCCGACGAACTACACGCAAGCCTATACGCAGTGGGCGACCAACTCGCTCGGCGGCATCCAGGGCGCGTTGCAGTCGGCAAACCTGCAGAGCACGCAATTCCAGAGCGAAGACGCGCTCTTCAGTCAGCTCCAAGGGCTCTCTGACGGGTCGGTGGGGCACATGCAGGCGCTGCAGGTCGGCAACATGATCGGCGTTCAGGAAGTGCAGCAGCTCGAGAAGCTGCGTCAGTTGCAGATGGCGCAGTTGCAGGGCGAGTTCGACTACCTCGCCACGCAGCAACAGAATGACCTGGTCAAGTTCGCAACCCTGCGCGCGTGGCTGGACAGCCAGCAGACCTACAAGTCCAGCGAGTAAAGCTTCGATGCGTCCGATCACCAGAGTAGCGTCGCTGCTCTTTTTTGTTGCGGTTTTGCCCGTGGCTGCAATGGCACAGCCCGTGCCCGCCTGCGCGCCGAACGCCGGTCAGGGCGGCATTCTGACCGGTCTTGCGCACCAGTTCAGCAACACGACTGGGGCGTGGATGAACACGGCGCTGCACTACGCGCAAGGCCTCTTCTTTGCGCTGGTCGGGATCGAGATCGCGTGGTCGGCGATCACCTACGTCTTGCAGAAAGACAGTCTGCCGGACTTCGTGGCGTCGCTACTGCTCAAGATCCTGGGCATCGGGTTCTTCTACATCTTGCTGCAGCCGCAGTACGGGCCGGTCTGGATCGCCGATATCATCTCGAGCTTCAGCCAAGCCGGCAGCGCCATCGGCGGCCAATCCCAGCTCATGGCGAGCGACCCGAGCTCGGTCTTCAACTGTGGCACCGACATCGCCAACGCGATGTTGCAGAGCATCTCGGAAAACAAGGTCGGGCTCAACCTCGGCAACATCCTGCCGGCAATCGAAGCGGTGCTCGCGTCGATGATCTGCTCGCTCGGCGTCGTAATCGCGTTTGCGATCGTAGCAGGGCAGCTGCTCATCACGCTCATCGAATCCTATATCGTTGTCGGCGCCGGCGTCTTCATGCTTGGGTTCACTGGCAGCCGCTGGACACTGGTCTTCGGTGAGAAATACGTCGGCTACGCGGTCAGCGTCGGCATCAAGCTCTTCATGCTGGAGCTGATCGTCGGATTGGGCTACAGCCTCGGGCAGCAGTGGGCGGCGCTCTTCTACAACGGGATCGCGCCGCCGGAAACCTACATCGAAGTGGTGGGCGCGGCGCTGGTCTTCGGTTTTCTCGCCTGGCAGATTCCAAGTCTAGCGGCATCGCTTATGAACGGCGCACCACGCATGACGTTAGGCAGCTTCGTGAACACGGCCGGCGCCGTTGCGGTGGGAAGCGTCATTGCCGGAAGCAGCGTAGGCGGGATAGTTGCCGGCGCGCGAGCGGTGTCGAGCAGCAACACCGACACCGTCCGCGCTGCTGGCGACGTCGGCGACGCGAGCAGTGCGCGGCTGCTCGATACGGGCACGGCCGCGCGCGGCAATGGGCGCGGCTCGGGAGAGTTTGCAAACGCCTACGATACTGACGCCTACGCGCACGAACCGGAGAGATCCGCGAGACCTTCATCATCGGAAGCAAGTGCCGCCGCTGAGGAAGCCGATGCTAGCGCAGTGGAAGCGGCAGACGAATCCGACAGCGCTTCAGGCGACGATGGCCTCTCCGGCGAGCCGCGCGGCCCAACCGAGGCCGAGATTGAGGCAGAAGAAAGCGCGGAAACGCGCGCGAGCGACGCTGCGGTCTCCGCTGATGACGCACGCGCGACAGCTCAAGCTGAGCAACACGACGTTGGTACCGGCGGCTCTTCCTCGACCGGCATCAATCCAATGATATTTCGCCAGCCGCCGGTTCCAGACGACGCGGCCGACGGCAACATCGAGATTCGATTCAAACATCCTAAATGAGTGAGTGAATACATGAAAACAGCGAAACCTGCAGCCGCTGCCGATGCGGCTTTGGACAGTCCGTATCTCTCCGCTCGTCGCGAGTGGAACGAGCGCTACGGTGACTACATCGCTCGGGCGCGCAACTGGCGGTGGGCCGCATTCGGCGCCCTTGCCGTCTCGCTCGTGCTCGCAGTCGGCGTCGCCTGGCAAGCGGCACAAAGCAAAGTCGTGCCCTACATCGTCGAGGTCGATAAGCTCGGGGATGCGGTTGCCGTTACGCGCGCCGATCGTGCCGCTCCCACCGACATGCGCGTCATTAAAGCGCAGCTTGCCGCGTGGATTGTCGACGTGCGATCGGTCAGCTCCGACCCGCTTGCCCAGAAAAGCGCCCTCGCCGGCTCCTACGCGCTGGCCGCCGCAACCGCGACGATCTTTCTCAACGACTACTACCGGCAGCACTCGCCCTTCGGCCAGCCGCGCACCGTTGCGGTCAGCGTTGACGCGGTGCTGCCGATCAGCAAGCAAACCTACCAAATTCAATGGAGCGAGGACGCTCGTGATCTGCAAGGCCGCGACCTCGCCACGACTCACTGGATCGCGAGCGTCACCGTCGCGTTCGATCCGCCAACCGATGAGCGAGGCATTCTGAGCAACCCGCTCGGGCTCTATATCACCGGCATCAGCTGGACCCAACGTTTGTAACTCTTCGTCCCTTTTCTTGAAAGGAAGAACAATGCTGCGACAGATCACCATCTTCGCGTTTCTTGCCTGTGCGCTCGTCCCGGCCGTCGCCGGCGCGGGAGCGATTGCTGGACCAGACGGCGTGCTGCGCTATCCGTTCGGCGAGCGTACACCGCCGACGTTGCGTTGCAAGCCACTCTTCGTCTGCGACCTCGTACTCGAACCGGGCGAGACGATCGTCAACGTGGCCGTCGGCGACTCGGTGCGGTGGCTGATCGCGCCGGCGTCGAGCGGCGGCACGGACAACGCTACACCGCACGTGCTCGTCAAGCCGACCGAGGCCGGGCTGCGCACAAACCTCATCGTGACGACCAACCAGCGGACATACTATCTCACGCTCGTTTCCAGCTATAACAATCCGATGTTGCGGATCGGCTTTCTTTATCCGCAAGACCCCCAGCAGGCCTTTGCGACCGCTGCGGTGTCGCGGGGGATGCGCACGAAAGCGCCGCTGGCCGAGACGGCGATCGACAAGCTCGATTTCAACTACCGCATGAACGGCGACCGCGCCCTGCAGCCAATACGCGTATTCAACGACGGTACGCACACGTATCTCCAGATGCCGCAAAGCATGCGCGAGGTTCCCGTCCTGTTCGCGGTCGGCAGCGATGGCGGCAACACGCTCGTCAACTATCGCTTTACCGGCCAGTATTATGTCGTCGACGGCGTGCCCGACGGCATCGCGCTGATCGAAGGCAGCGGAAAGCGTCAGCGCCGCGCGCTGGTCACGCGCGGGAGCTAGTCATGGATCAAAAGCATGTCCCTTCGCCGGTCGAGCTGGTCGAAAAGACGTGGCGCGGCCCCGTTCTCGGGGTCATCAAAATCAGCGCGAAGGCCGGCTTCTTTGCGGCGCTGGCGCTTGCCGGCCTCGTCGGCCTGATCATCTACGGAATCTCGACGGCTGGCCATCGTCATGCCGCCAACGCAAATGCTGGGGCCAATCTGACCAAAGCGTCGGAGCAACACGCGCCGTGGTGGGACGCGATTCCCAACGCGCAACCTACAGCGCTGAAGCTTCCGCCCATTCAGATTCCATCGCGCGTCGCGCCGCTGATTAAGAGCGCCGAAAATTCGGTGCGCGTGCCGCCACTGACACCAACCTCCACGGCCGAAACGTCAGCGCTTGATGCCGCGCGCGAAGCTCAAGAACGGCGGCGCGCACTGCTCGAAGCGGCAGAGGCCGCCCCGGTCACCGTTCGATTAAACGGGCAGGCAACGCCAGCACTTGCCGGTGCGGCGCAACGTGCGGCGAGTCTCGGGTCAACAGAGCTTGCGGCGTCGCCGACTGCTGAGAACGCATCGCAGACAACAGAGCAGCAGGATAAAAACCCGCCCGACGCATTTCTCGGGTCCGCTGCAAACGCTGCACGCGACCGCTTCTTTGCGGTACGCCAAGACGATCCGTCGCCATACGAGTTGCACGCGGGAAGCATCATTCCAGCGGTTCTCCTTACCGGCATCAATGCGGCTCTACCGGGCACGATCGTTGCGCAGGTACGTAACGACGTCTTCGATAGTGTAACGGGACGCTATCTGCTCATTCCGCGTGGCACCAGACTCGTGGGTACGTACGATAACCGGATCGTCCAGGGTCAGTGCCGAGTGCTAGTCGTTTGGACGCGGCTGCTCTATCCGGATGGCTCAAGCCTCGATCTTCTCGGCATGCCAGGGACTGACGAAGCCGGGTATGCTGGGTTTGGCGCCAACGTTGACGAGCACCTCAACAAAATCTTCACGTCGGCGCTGTTGTTGAGCATCATCGGCGCCGGCGCCCAACTGAGCCAGCCGCAGCAGTCGTCGAGCCTTTATACCGCGCCGAGCGTCGGCCAAACCATCGCGGCCGCCTTCGGGCAGCAGATCGGGAACACCAGCATTCAGCTCACGCAGCGGGAGCTTGAAATACCGCCGACGCTTGACGTTCCGCCAGGTTATCTCTTCAACGTGCTCGTCGATCGCGATATGGTCTTAACGACACCCTACGACGGGGTTGGCGCGCCATGATGTTCCATTCGGTTACTCTCGCAGCGCTTATTGCGCATTGTGCGTCTAACGTTGCGCCCGCAACGATGGCGGCGATCGTCAATGTCGAGAGCGGCGGCAACTCGTTGGCGATTGGCGACAACACCGCCGGCCGATCGTACTACCCACGCGACCGCGAGACTGCCGAGTCTTTGGCACGTCGGCTACTGGAAGCGGGGCATTCGATCGACGCCGGTATCGCACAGATCGACAGCATGAACTTCGCCGGCTTCGGCGTGACGGTGCATTCGATCTTCGATCCATGTATCAATCTCAGCATCGGTGCGAGGATCCTCGCCGCCGACTACTCGTTCGCGGCGCGGAGGTATCGCGATGCTCAGGTCGCGCTCCGCCACGCCATCGGCATGTACAACACCGGGCGCGTCGATGCTGGGGCACGCTACGTTTCCCATGTGCTCGCCGCGGCCGGAATTCAGGACGGCTACACTCGCGGCCCACGTATCATGACGCAGCGCGAGGCGAGGCGCGCCCCGCTCCTTGTACGCGTCGCAGTTGCGCAACGCAGATCGCCAATCCCGCATCGGTCGCCAATCTCTCCTTCACAGGCGCCCATCCTCGTTACGGTTGCGCGGACACCGCACGTAAAGATCTTCTAGCGGATTGCCGGGCGTACTCGTGAGTCAACCGGTGCTTGTCCTGTCTTTCGCGCTCGCATTCGGGGTGTTCGGCGCCGCGCTAGTTGCACGCAGCGCTTCCGTGAAGACGCGAGCACGTTGCATCGTACGAATTGTCGTTTATGCCGCGATAATCGTTTTCATCGGATACATGATCGTTTCGCTTCATATACGGTTCAACGTCACGTCGAGCATGGCGGTTGGCGTCTATCGGCTCGTGCCGTCGCCGAAGAACGGAGTTCGCCGTGGTATGTTGGTCGCCGCCTGCGCGCCGCCTGACGCAGCGGAGCTTGGCCGGCGTCGCGCGTATCTCGGCTCGGGCCTTTGCGCGTCAGGCACGGAACTTCTGCTAAAGGTCGTCGTCGCCGCCGCCGGCGACGAAATCGCGCTTTCAGGCGCGGGCGTCTCCGTTAATGGATGCCTCCTGCCGAATAGCCGCCCGCTCTCGCACGACGCCGCTGGGCGGCGGCTATGGTCGTGGCCTCACAAGCAGTTCCTGCTCACGCAGCGCCAGCTTTGGCTGTACGCTGACAACGTCCGAAGCTGGGATTCCCGCTATTGGGGTCCGGTGCCAGTAGCGGACATCCTTGCGAAAGTCGTTCCCGTGCTGACCTTATCCGTTGCTCCCGCGGTGCGATCGACCACACCAGCTGTGATGTCACTCACTTGCATTGCACGCCGACGGCACGGTGGAGCTCAACATAATTTCAGCGCACGTGTAACCTATCTCGACTCCAAGGAAAACCCAAGGTGACTCACTTTGACGATCTTCCTGACCTCCTCACGGTTAAGGAGCTTCAGGAGTTTCTGCGCTTGGGTCGCAACAGGACGTACGAGCTGCTTAAGAGCCGGGCAATCCCGAGCATCCGGCTCGGGCAAAAGTTCCTCGTGCCGCGGCAAGGCGTGCGGGAGTTCTTGGCACGCTCCGGCGAACCCGTGGCGACCGGAACCCCCGTGAAAGGACACGCCTAACATGGGGTACTTGAAACGAGTCGGGCCCAAACGCTACCGTTACGCCTACGAAGGTCCGAGAGTCAACGGCAAGCGGCAGCAGCTAACCGGCACGTTCTACGATCTAGACAAAACGGAGGCCGAAGCTAAACTTGCAAAGCTCGAAGCAGAAGCGCACGGCGGTGAGCAGGTATGCAATCCGAATCTAACCTTGAAGCAACTGCTAGACGAGTTTATGGAGAAAAAGAAGCTAACTCTAGCTGTCTCTACTTACGAACGATATGCGATGCTAGCAAGGCTCTACATCATCCCGAAGCTCGGTGACATAAAGGTGCGAGATATGCGCCAAAGCGATCTCGCTAATGCCTATTGCAAGCTGCTGGTCAACGGGAGCGGCAAAACACCTGTCTCGGGCCGCACGGCGCGCCACGCCCACGATCTCATCCGTTGCGTCCTGAACTTTGGCGTCAGGTGCGATCTCGTCACTCGAAACGTGGCGACACTCATTCCTTCGGAGGATTTGCCAAAAGCTCCCAAGCCTGAACCTAACGCTCTCAGCGAAGACGAGATAAAGCGACTTCTCCAAGCCGCTAGGACTCCGTCGGGTCGATCGTTCAAGCGGTCGTATCTGACAGCGGAGCCGTGGTTCGCGCCTGCCGTCGCTTTCAGTATCTACACTGGAGCACGTAGGGGCGAAACGCTCGCGATTCGTTGGAGCGATCTCGACCTGGTCGCTAAGTCGGTCACGATACGCCGGTCACTCGCTGATACCAAAACCGCCGGATGCTTCTTCAAAGGTCCAAAAAACGGTAAGGCTCGCACGATCGCGCTGCCTGCACCGCTTGTTTCAATCTTGGCGAAGCACCGCTGCGCGCAAGAACTGGAACGCGGAGCACTCGGCAAGAATTACGCGGAGAGCGATCTCGTATTCGCTCGACCAGACGGCTCGCTCGTCACGCCTTGGTGCTACACCGCGGCGGTCAAGCGACTGGCTAAACGAGCCGAGGTAAAGCCATTCAGCCTGCACGACCTACGGGACACTCACGCCAGTCTCTTGGCTAAGAACGGCGTGCCCTTAGAAGTCGTCAGCAAACGACTCGGCCACTCAACTATTGGGGTGACGGCCGAGCGATACTTGCATGTCTATTCGGACCGGGATGCGGCAGCGGCCAGCGCGTTAGACGCGCTAGCCGGCTGATCTCCGCTTTTCAAGCCGTTAGAAAAATGTTAGAAACGAGGGCTTAACGAGAGTCTGGAGGGCGAAAAGCCTTATAGAATAACGCGTTTTGGAATAGCGCCAACGGGAATCGAACCCGTCTTTCCGCCTTGAAAGGGCAGTGTCCTAACCGATAGACGATGGCGCCGAGAGTTGCCTTCCCACCCTACCCAGCGTTGCGCGCGCTGTCAATGGCCGTGGGCGAAAGCTCGCTAATGTACTGATGGACGAGCGCGATTGCCATGCTTCCCTCCCCGACGGACGAGGCGACGCGCTTCATCGAACCGTGGCGAACGTCGCCCACCGCGAAGATGCCGGGAATGCTTGTTTCCAGCAGGTATGGATCCCGCGTTCTCGCGCCGTCAGAGCGTAGCAGGTCGACCACGTCGCGCCCGGTGCAGATGAAGCCGAGCGAATCGCGTATCAGTTCGCTTGGCAGCCACGCTGTCTCTGCTTCGGCCCCGATCAAAACGAACAGTGCGTCGGCCCGCAGATTTTTTCGTTCGCCGCCTTTGTATTTCACTTCGATCGATTCCAAATGGCTGGTGCCGACGACGGCGGTTACCTCGCATTGTAGTTCGATGCGAACGTTTTCTTTTCGCCGCAACTCATCGATAAGATAGTACGACATGCTCGAGTCCAGCTTGTCGCCGCGCACGAGAAGGGTCACGCTGCGCGCGTAGCCCGAGAACAGCATCGCCGCTTGTCCCGCCGAGTTTCCGCCGCCGACCAGAAAGACGTCTTTCCCGCGTGCGCCCAGCGCCTCCGTGCGCGCCGCGCCGTAGTAGACGCCGCGCCCAAGCAGATCGTCGATGCCCGGAACGGAGAGCCGGCGCCAGGTCACACCGATCGCGAGAACGATCGCCTTGGTTTCGATGCGATCGCCGCAATCCAAGAGAACCGCGTGGGTTACGCTCGGCGCTTGACGAGGCTCGATCTTTGCTGCTCGACGTGTAATAACAATCTCCGCACCGAATCGACGCGCTTGGCGAAAGGCACGCGAGCTCAGGTCGTCACCCGCGATTCCCGCCGGAAAACCGAGATAGTTTTCGATGCGCGACGATGTTCCGGCTTGTCCGCCAGGTGCGCGGGACTCAACGAGAACGGTCCGCAAGCCTTCGGAAGCGCCGTAGACCGCCGCCGCCAATCCAGCGGGGCCGGCGCCGACAATTGTTACGTCGTAAATAGTTTCATGCGGTGCAGTCTGCAAACCGAGGTGTTGCGCAAGCTCGGTATACGATGGTGCGACTGCATGCGATCCGTCCGGATAAACCACGACGGGATAGCGCCCGCCGTGGAGCAGGTCGGCAGGGAGGTTCGCCTCGTTAGCGGCGCCGGCGTGGTCGGGATCGATCCAGCGGAATCCGACGTGATTGCGCCCAAGAAAATCACGCAGATCGTAACATTCAAAATCCCAGCGATGGCCGATGACCGTGACGGTCGCCACCGGCGTTTCGATCGATGCATGTTGCAGTCCAATGATGCGGCGCGCCATCGAGGCCAAGATCTGCCGGTTCGCGTCCGGGCATCGCGCAACGAGCTCGTGAAACTCGATCGCGTCGAGTCGCATCAAGCGTGACGGCTCGATCGCCCGTATACTCGAAAGAAAGCCCGAGCCGAGCAGCAACGGCACCTCGCCAAAGAATCCGCCCCGCTCCACCACATCGACGACGTGCTCCGCGCCGCCGATGACCTTCACGATTTCGAGTTTGCCTTTCAGAACGACGTAAAACGCAGCCGCTTCGCCCTCGAGGACTGCCCAATCGCCGGCTGCAACGCGAACGTCGGCGCTGCGCTCCACGATTGTCGTCAGCGCGCCTTCCTCTGCCGATTCGAAGAGCGGGATCCGCGCGAGCGTGTCGGCGGTAATCATTCAGGCTGATTCCGGCCGTTGAACGGAGTGCCTGCGGCTCAGGGTGACAAGTCATGGCGACCCTTAGACAGGCTCGCGCTTCGACAGGCTCGCATGACAGGGTTAGAACTGCCGCCCTGGGTGGTAAATAAGGGAATGTTCGCCTGCTCTTATATGGAGGATTTTCAGTGAACCTACGATCGATCGGGGCGGCGGCCCTCGCATTTCTTCTTTCCGCGACAGCGTCGGGACTCGCCGCCACGAACACGATGAACCACATCGACAATGCGATGTCGGCTCATTCGATGACCATCAATCTTGGGGCGCAGAATGGCTCGAAGCAAGATGGCCAAGCCTTCTTGAACGACACATCCGGCGGGTTAAAGGTCAAGATCGCGCTCAAGAACGAACCGGCAGGAGCTTCAGAACCGGCGCACATCCATCAAGGCACCTGCGCGAAGTTGAATCCGGCGCCGTGGAAGGCCCTCTCCAACGTCGTCAACGGCACGTCCGTGACCACCCTTCCCGGGGTTACCCTGGCGCAATTAAAGAAGGCGCACTACGCGATCAATGTTCACGAGAGCGCCGCTAACCTCAAACACTACGTCTCCTGCGGCGACCTCTAAAGACTATCGCAAGCCAAACTGCAGTAATGCATTAAAACGGCGCGGATCGACGGCGTCGGGCCGGTTGAAGTTCATGCCGGCGGTCCGCGCAATCCACCACGCACCATTGTGGTGCAGTTGCACCGCAGCGGTGCGCGGGCGATTGGTCGAGGCGCATTCGGGTATGAGCGTGCGATCGACCGGCGCCCGGCAGAGGTCGCCTGGAATCGTCGCCACGTAGCGATCCTCAACGTCGAGCGCCGTGGTGAACGCATCGCCCATGTCCGGCGCGTTGGCGTCAAAGATTCCCAGTGAATCGACGCCCAGCAACTCTTCGATCGTCTTGAGCATCGTCATCGTATTGTAGCGCGCGTGCACGACGGCATGCCGGCGCGTGTAGGCTGAGATCACGTACGCAATCGAGCGGTGCGGGTTGACATGATCCGGGCCTGCCTGCGAGTCGTCTTCCAGCACGAAGATCGCGGTGTCTTTCCAATATCGGGAGTGCGAAACGGCTTCGATGAGACGCCCCAACGCGTAATCGTTGTCGGAAATTTGCAGCTCGGGGGTGTTGAGCCCGGCAACGTTGCTCTGGAACTGCCCGAAGTGATCCATCATTAGTTCGACCGATTCGAACGCCGGCAGGTCGCCGCGGCGGACGTAGCCGTCAAACTCGCGCTTCCACTCTTCGTAGCGATAGCGGTCGGGCGTATTGAGGTCCCAGCCGCGATAAAAAAGATCGCTGCGGCCAAGTAGCGCTTGGCGCGACGGCGGAGCTTGAGGCACTCGCTGCGAGTAAGCATTACGGACGATCGGAATGTAGAACGGGGTGCCGCGCTGATAGTATGTGGCGTCGGCATACATACCGTAGTGACGCACGCTCTTTCCAGCAGCCAATACCGAATCCCAAATGTAGCCCGTTGCGGCGATATCTTTACTGCCGGGTAGAATCGACGACGAACCGGTCGGATCGAGCAACGTCGTGATTCGCGCATCGAACTGATCGTGACCGCCGGCGTCTGGATACGCGGTGGTGATGCCGCGGTTCTGACCGTTGAAATCATTTGGGATGCCGTCGGCTGCATAGGCGAGCGGCACGACGCGCATTGTAAATTCGTTTGCGCGGCCCTGCTGGCTCCAGTTCCAGCCGTCGGAGCTGACGTCGCCGCTGGTTTCGAAGTTGTCGAGCGTAACGAATTGCGCGGCAAGGTTGTGGTGATTCGGCGTCACAGGATAAGGAAAGACGACGATGCGCGGATCGCCGTCCGCTCCCTTGAGGTCGCCCAGCACTTGATCGTACGTGCGATTCTCCTTCATGACGTAGATCACGTGTTGGATCTTGCCGCGCAGCGCGGCGATCGTCGCACTCATCGCTGGATGCGGGGCAAATCGGTTGTTCGCGTCGACGGTGCGGCTGAGCGTGCCCAAATCGGCGTCGCTGGGAATCGGCATCGAAAGCAGATTTGCCTTTTCCAGCGAGAGAACGTATTCGTTTCGGTGCGTTGGATTGAACGCGCGATCGGCCGCATCCATATGCAAGGTCGACATGCCGGGGTTCGGCCCGGCCGGCCCTTTGGCGTCGGCGACGGCCAATCGCCCAGCGAAGGCCGCGATCGCCGTCGGATACCACCCCGTCGGGATACGGCCCACGAGGCGGGTCGTCGCAAGATCGATCACGGCCACCGCGTTTTCGCCGCCGAGCGTAACGTAAAGCCGCTGCGCGCGTTCGTCCAGTGCGAGCGCGTTCGGATTCGCGCCGCGATAGTGTTGATTCGGGCGGTCGATGCTGATTCGTTGCGCGAGGCCATCGCTTGCAGTATCGATGACGTCGACTTCGTCGAGGTCGCCGTTGGCGACGTACAGATGCGACCGGTCGGCCGAGAGCAGCATCGAATTCGGTTCGCCGCCGACTTCGATTCGACCGATGGTTGGCTTGTCGGCGATGAATCGTACGACGTCAACTTCGCCATCGCGCATGCAGCTGACGTAAACTCGCTGCATCAGTTCGTCGGGTGCGGCGAGCACCGCGACGCCATACGGATACTCGCCGTGCGGTTGGGTCTCGCCGGCCCGGTAGAGCGGAATCTCGCTCACGACTTTGCGCGCCTCTGTATCAATCAGCGAAACCGAATCGTTTTGCATGTTGGCAACGGCCAGGCGCCGGCCGTCAGCGCTTACCGAAAGTCCTGCGCTCATCGCGCTGAAGCCGAGCGCTTGTGCAGCACGTTTGCCGGCGACGGTTTGAGCGAGGATTCCCCCATCGTAGCGCGGCAGCGGTGCACTGGCGTTGCTGTTGTGGCCGAGGAGAATTTCGGGCGGGTCGAGTTCGAACGCATCGTTCTGCAGCGCGTAAACCGCTATGCGATCGTCGATGCCGCCGGAAACGTAAAAGTGCCGGCTGTCGGGTGCCCATGCGAGCCCTACGAACGCTTGAGGAATCGCAATGTGCTGCGAAAACTGCAATTCGCCGCCGGCCCCGACGCGATAGACGAAGATCCATTGCGTTACGTCGGTCGTAACGCTTGAAGCGAGGCCGGTGAGCGGATCGGCCACCGGAAAGCGAATGGCACGGCCGTCTGCATAAAAATACTGTGCGTTGAAGCCGCTGGTGAGCAGCAACAAGGTCGAGCCGTCTGGGCTTAACGCGAGCGACGTCGCGCCGGCTGCATCGGCGTCGCCGTCGGCGCGCAGGCCGGTCGACAATGGAAGTTGCAAGGCACCCGGCGCCGCAAGCGGCGTGATCGTTTGGCCGTTCGGCAGTTCCGCAGAACCGCTCGACGCCGCAATGCAGCAGAGCAGCGCAATCAGCGACGCGCTTCTTACAATCGGACACCCGGATGTCATCTGCTTAGCCGTACTTCGCGATCAGCCGTTGTGCGTACCACGCGGGCCACGGTTCTGACGGGCTTTGAGCGGTGTATTGCTCGTCGAGCTCGACCAAATCGCGCGTGAGATGACTGCGAACGGGACGCCGAGCGAGAAGCGCCGGCAACTTGGAATGCGCGAGCAGCCAGTCGGAGTAAAACGTCGCCCAGTCGTCGTCATTGCCGTCCGTGTCGGAAAACACGATGTGGTGGGTCTCACCGACTTGGTGTAGCAGTTCCGCGATCGTTGCGGCTGCGGTTTCCGCCATTGGGACCTCCTCTCTCGAGTACGTCAGATATATCTGGGCCTGGTAGGATTCGAACCTACGCGCAACCAGTTATGAGCCGGCCGCTCTACCGCTGAGCTACAGGCCCCAGCTTGGTTTTGCTTCCCGCGGCTGGGCGCACTTTCCGTTTTGGGAAAGCCAATGGTATGGTAAAGAACAATAAGTCGGCCCAGGCACCGCTCGACCGCGCCGTGCAATCGCTGGCCGACGTGCAAGCCCAACACCTTCAAGAGCTTCCTCGGTCGCAACTTGGCATCGAATGGCTCACCGACCGGATCGGCCGGCCGTGGTTTGCCTATGCCGTTGTGGGATTCATTGCCGTTTGGATTGGCGTCGATACCCTGCTCGCGCGCCATGGGCGGTTCGACGCGGCGAGCTTTCCAATTTTGCAGCTCCTCATGGGCGCGCTCTCGCTCGTCATGGCCTCCTTCATTTTGATCACCGAGAACCGCCAAGGCACGATCGCGGAAAAGCGCGCTCAGCTGACCTTGCAGCTCTCGCTGGCCAACGAAGAACGCACCGCGAAAATCATCGCTCTGTTGGAGGAGCTTCGCCAGGACGATCCGTCCTTGCCGGATCGCCACGACGAAGAGGCACGCCAAATGGCGGAAGCAATCGACCTCAAAACGGCCATCGAAAAAATGGAAGAAGCCGAGAGTGCCGTGAAGGATCGCTCGCAATTATAGGTCGGCGATAGTTGCAATCTCCGGTTTTGGAGAGTATTATCTCCAATAAGGGACCAATGCAATGACCGTACTCGCCTATCCGGAAACCCGCTACACCGCGGCCGATCCCGTCGACCTCAGTGCACCGGAGGAGCGCCGGCGGCTGGGGCCATCGGCCCTGAAGGCCTTCTTCAACATCGCCAAGGCTTGGGATTTGCGCGATGAGGACGCGATGCGGCTCTTGGGCGGCGTCCCAAGCAGCACGTATTATGCGATGAAAAAATCGCCGCGACGCACCGTCGACGCCGATACGATGCTTCGAATCTCCTACTTCATCGGCATTTTCAAGGCGCTCAACATCCTTCACAGTAAAGCGCTGGCCGACCGCTGGGTCACGCTGGCGAATCGCAACCCGATCTTTCGCGGCGCGACACCGCTTGATTACATGGTTCGCGGCGGCATCCCGGCGATACAACTCGTTCGCCGGCTCCTTGACGCCCGTCGTGGCGGTCTCTAAGAACTTCCCGCCGGTCGCCCTCGTCCGCCGTCACGACACGCATCGTTTGATCGCGTCGAAGTACGGCGAGAGCGTGCTGGCCCGCATCGCCGACTCGAACCGGCATCTCGACGACATTTTCAAGCTCGACATCGCAACCAACGAGCGAACGCTCGTGGAGGCCGGAATTTCCGGCGGTCTCGACGTTCACGAGCTCGTCTTCGGTCTTCCCTACTCTCACATGGTCAACGCGGCGTTCACGCATCCGCACCCGCTCGGCAGCCGCTTCAATGGACCGGACCGCGGGGTTTGGTACTGCGGCTTTGAGATCGAAACGTCGATGGCCGAGATCGCGTTTCACAAGACGATCGACCTGTTGGAAATCGGCGTCCTCGAGGATGACGTGACCTTCGACGATTACACGGCCGATTTCAGCGCCGAGTTCCACGACCTCCGAAGCTCGCGCAAACGCTTTGCGCCGTATTTGAACCCCGATAGTTACGTCGCTTCCCAGAAGCTCGGCGAAGAGCTCTTGGCGGCGGGTTCGCTGGGCGTCGTGTATCCGAGCGTGCGCCATCGCGGGGGAACGTGCATCGCCTGTTTTCGTCCCGCACTCGTGATGAACGTCGCAAAGAAAGCCACGTACCGCTTCGTGTGGAGCGGCACGGCCACACCCGAGATTTCTACTGCTTCGGCGACGCGACGAAACTAATCGGTCGGGAAAAAGTTCGGGCGCCCGCGTAGCGCGCTGCTTGGCCCAGCTGCTCTTCGATGCCCATCAGCCGGTTGTACTTCGCGTTTCGGTCGCTACGCGAAAGCGAGCCGGTCTTGATCTGTCCCGCGCCGGTCGCAACCGCCAAGTCGGCGATCGTCGTATCCTCCGTTTCGCCGGAACGATGCGAGATCACGACGCCATAACCCGCCTTCTGCGCCATCGCAATACAGTCGAGCGTTTCGGTGAGGGTGCCAATCTGATTGACTTTGATAAGGATCGCATTGGCGGAAGCTTCGGATATTCCGCGTTCCAGAAACTCCACGTTCGTCACGAAGAGATCGTCGCCGACCAACTGCACGCGCTTGCCCAGCGCTTCCGTGAGTCTTTGCCAACCCGACCAGTCGCTCTGCGCGAGGCCATCTTCGATGGAAACGATCGGATACCGGTCGCAAAGTTGCGTATACAGCGCGATCATGTCGTCGATGCCGGCGGCAGCATCGCGCGAGAGCGGATAATACTTGCCATCGCGGTAAAACTCGCTTGATGCGGGGTCGAGCGCAATAGCGACATCGCTTCCCGGCGAATATCCCGCGCGTTCGATTCCGGCGACGATTAGATCGAGCGCCTGGTGCGGCGTCTCCAGCGGCGGCGCGTAACCGCCTTCGTCGCCAACGAGGGTCGGAAGCCCGCGTTCGTGCAGAATGGCGCCGATCGCATGAAAGACTTCGGAGCCGCAACGAATCGCCTCGGCTTCGCTGGGCGCCCCGAGCGGCGCGATCATGCATTCTTGGAACTCGAGCGCCCCTTGCGCATGCTTGCCGCCGTTGATCACGTTCATCATCGGAACCGGAAGCGTCGCGGCCGCTGCTCCGCCTAAATAGCGAAAAAGCGGCATCGAGAAACTTGCCGCCGCGGCCCTGGCGACCGCGAGGGAGACGCCGAGGATTGCGTTTGCGCCGAGCTTTGATTTGTTCGACGTTCCGTCCAGCTGGACGAGCAGCAGATCGATCTCGCGCTGCGCGGTCGCATCGATGCCTTCGATCGCCGGTCCGAGGATGTCGTTGATGGCCTGCACCGCTCTGCGCACGCCTTTGCCGCCATAGCGCGATGTGTCCCCGTCGCGCAGTTCGACGGCCTCGTTCTCGCCGGTCGACGCACCGGAGGGAACCATTGCCTCTTCGACCGCGCCGAAGCTCGTCGCGACGGCAACCGCGACGGTCGGGTTGCCGCGCGAGTCGAGCACTTCGCGGGCGTGGACACCTTCAATCAGCGGATTTCCGCCGCCGCGAAGCGATTCCAGCGCCACCTTTATTCCTTAATCCAGCGTTCGAGGTCGTGGCGGCGCGACATGAAGTCTTTATCGTCGAAGAAAAGCTGGAGCTCGCGTTGCGCGCTGGCCGGCCCGTCGCTGCCGTGAACGAGATTGCGTCCAATCGTCTGCGCGAGGTCGCCGCGGATCGACCCCGGCGCCGCCCCGACCGGATCGGTGGCTCCGATCAGTTGACGACAGCCGTCGATCGCACGCTCGCCTTCGACGGCGATGGCGACGAGCGGTCCACTGGTGATGAAGCCGACGAGATCGTCGAAAAACGCCTTGCCGCGGTGCTCGGAGTAATGCTCTCGCGCGCGGTCGCCGTCGAGCTGCATCAACTTCAACGCGGAAATGATGTATCCGCGTCGTTCGATGCGCGCGACGATGTCGCCGATCAGACCGCGTGAAACGGCGTCGGGCTTGATCAAAATGAGCGTACGTTCCATTGGCATGGGGGCTTCTTCGACGGCCGCGGTAGGGTGTCCGCGACGTTTCCGACAAGCAAAAAGCGATGTTCAAGGCGGGGCCGTATGCGCGGGTAGCGCGCGAGCTTGCAGAGACGGCTTTCGGTTCGATCGAGTATCTCGAAGAGACCGAAAGCACGAATGCCGACGCCGCGGCGCTGCTCGAACAAGCTCCGTTGCGCGGGCATACCATCGTTGCCGAGTATCAGCGGCGCGGTACAGGCCGGAAAGGCCGCGTCTGGTTGGCGCCGGCGGGAACGGCACTCCTCTTCACGACGATCTTGCCTCGCAGCATCGACACCGACCGGCTTTGGGTCGTGCCGTATTGGTCGGCGCTGGCGGTGCGTGCGGCGCTTATCACCTGGGGCGTGCAAGTGACGCTGCAATGGCCCAATGACTTGTTGATTGGCGAAGGAAAAGTCGCCGGCGTGTTGTGCCAATCGTCGGTGAGCGGCCCGTCGGCACGGGTCGCGTGCGGCGTGGGGGTGAACGTGCGCCGCCCGGCAGTCGACCCGGGCATCCAGCCGCCGGCGGCATATTGCGACGACGTCGCCGCACCCGAACGTGCCGGACTGCTCGCAAGCATCTTGCGGGAGTTTGACCGCTCGCTCTTCATGCTCGACCAGCCCGAGCGCGTGAGCGCGGCGTGGAACCACGCCGCCGAGATGCCCGGCCGGCGCTATCGCCTCGCCCTCGACGGCGACCGCCGAAACTTCGAAGCGATCGCACAAGGCTTGGGAGACCGCGGAGCGTTACGCGTTCTTCGCGATGATGGCAAGCACGAAACGATCGCGCTCGCCGACGCGCGCGTCTTACGCTAGAGGCTCAAGGCCGTTCGTTGCGCGTCCGCGTGAGACGCCGCTCGCAAGTCGGGCAGAAATGCGGCATCTTGTTATCTGTCTCGAAGATGGAGTTCGAATAGTACATCGCGCAGCGGGCATTATAGCAATGTCTCAAGCTAAAGGCGTGGCCGAGTTCGTGAATCGATTCCTTGAGCGTGCGTTGAAAAAGCAGATTCGCATCGGAGGGCTCGGCGTAGAACTCGCACCGAAGCCGCTGCGTCGAAACGACGGCAACGCCTTGGGTCTCGTCGGCATCACCGAAGACGAAGCGATGCGAGGTTTTGTAGAGATCGAAATCCGTTACGGCGAGTAATACACCGTCGCCACCAGGGTAGGCTCGCTGAACTTTGGCGTTCAGTGTCGCTACGAACATTTGACCGCGAGTCGCATTGAGCGCGCTGCGCGGCACGACGAGCGAGCGTTCCACGCGGCAGCTCGCCAGGAATCGCTCTTCGATGCAGATTGCGAGACGGTTCAAAAAGGCAGGATCGACGGTGTTGATCGGAACGAGGCGTATCCGCGAGTCCATCTCTTGGCGAGCATTTCGCGCAACGCGCGCGAAAACTTGCCCCGACGCCGTTAACATCCTTAAGATGACAAGCGGTCCATGCGTAGAACTCGTCGCGCGTGATCGTTGGGATCGGCATCGACGTCGCCGAGGTCGCGCGCTATCGCTTCGACGAGGAAAAGCTGGCGTGGTTCGCGCGCAAAGTTTATACGGAGGGCGAGATGGCCTATGCGATGCGCAAGCGTAGCTGGCCACAGCGTCTTGCGGGTTTCTTCGCGGCAAAGGAAGCGACGCGCAAAGCCTTCGGACATGCCATCCCGTGGCGCTGGATCGGCGTTGCCCACGAACCTAGCGGCAAGCCGACGATCGAGCTGCGCGAACGCGCCGCACATTTGACGGCGGCCCGTGGCGTGCGCGTCATTCACTTGACCATCACTCATACCGACTCGGTCGCCGCGGCGATGGTCGTCTTGGAATCGTGAGGTACGTCTTAACGCCCCAAGCGATGCGCGTCGCCGATGCGCAGGCGATCGCACGACTCGGCGAAGACGAACTCATGCGCAATGCCGGCCGTCGCATCGCGCAGCGCCTCCGAGCGATGGCGCACCCGGAACAGCCGATCGTGGCCTACGCCGGCCCGGGAAACAACGGCGGTGATGCCTTCGCGGCGCTGGCGGAGTTGTCGCCGCTCTACGAGTGCACCGTCGCCTGCGACCTCTCGCGGCGCCCTTCCGAAGCTCGCGCAGCTGCGCAAACGCGGGCCGCCGCCGCCGGCGTGCGGATCGTCGCGCTGCCGTCGGATGAGTCATCGGCGCGCGCGTTGCTCGCTGGTGCGATCGGCGTCGATGGGCTCTTCGGCACCGGCGCACGCCTGCCGCTGCCGGATGCGTATCGCCATCTCGCCCGCGCGCTCGACGCGCGTCATGGTCCCGTGCTGTCGATCGATATTCCAAGCGGCATCGACCCGCTCACCGGCGCGGCGCCCGGTGACGCCGTGCGCGCAACCGCGACCGTAACGCTTGCGGCACTCAAGCCCGGCCTCTTACTCGAGCCGGGTCGCGAGTTCGCGGGCGAGCTTTGCTGTGCCGACATTGGCATCGACGATGCAACTCTGGAGGCTCAACCACGCGAGTTCGCCGCGCTCGATGACCCCGAGTTTTTGCGGCTCTTCCCGAGGCGTCCAGCCGACAGCGAGAAGCGCGCGTCCGGGGCACCTCTGGTCATCGCCGGCTCCGCACAGTTCCCCGGAGCCGCAGTTCTGTGTGCGCGCGGAGCCGCACGCGCCGGCGCGGGTTACGTCACCGTCGCCGCGCCACGCTCGGCAGCCGCGACGCTTCGCATGCACCTTGTCGAGCAAGTCGTCGTCGAACTCTCCGATTCGGCCGATGCGCAAACGGTCGTCGACGAGTTGCTCGAGATTTCAAAGCGCAATGGCGCAATCGCGCTCGGCCCTGGTATGGGTTTGGACGACCGCACCGGCGAGATTATTACAAGGTTTCTCCAAGCCAACACGCTGCCGGTCGTCATCGACGCCAGCGGATTATTTCATTTGAGCAAACGGCTCGAACTGCTGCGCGGACGTCCCTGCGTGGTTACGCCGCACTCGGGTGAGTTTGCGCGCCTCTCCGGACGCGGCACCGTCGCTCCCGGAACGCGGGTCGCGCGCATTCGCGAATTCGTCGAACGGACCGGGGTGACGACACTTCTGAAGGGATCGGCGACGCTCGTTTACGACGGCGCCGGCCCCGTACACATCAATTCGACCGGCACGAACGCACTGGCCACCGCCGGCACCGGCGACGTGCTCACTGGGATCATTGCGACCTTGTTATCGCAGGGACTCGCGCCGGTCGACGCCGCGCGGCTCGGTGCATATTGGCACGGTTTAGCCGGCCAGTATGCGGCACGACGGCGGCGCGTGGGGATCCTTGCGGGCGACGTCGCCGATTCGCTCGGCGAAGCATTACCTACGTCCGCGTGAGCGCTTGTTCGGCCCAGCGCTCCGCGTTGACGCCGGCCGCGAGAAGCCATATCGTCAACGCTCCTTCGCCGACGAGCCCCGGCAACAAGATGGCTGGATAGAGGGTGGTCGCGAACGGCGGCACGAGAAACGTCAGCCAGCCGATTCCCGCAATGGCCATCAAAAGACCGAAGATTTTCGGCACGAAGGTCCCGCGGAAGATCAGGCAGCCAATCAGCAGACAGTAGAATCCAAAGAAGACGAGCCCGACGTCGTAGCTCTGCGTGTAGAGCTTGAGAAATAAACCCGCGACCGCTTGTGATGCGGTCGCATAAACTGGGTTTGCGCTATTTGAAGCCTGAAGTACCGTGAAAACCGCGAGATAAAAGAACGTCGCGGCAATCTGCGTGGCACACCCCATCAGGCTGAAGAACGCTGCGACCAGTGAGAGCGCTCGGCCCGCGGGTTTGAAGACCTCATAGAGGAGGGCCGTGACCACGACGTAGCTGGCGACGACCACGAGCTGCGACCCGAATCCCCACCAAAATACCGCCTGGTGGGAGAGCACGTTTGCCGCGGTCGCCGCCGCGTCGCCGCTGACGATCAACTTGCGAACGAAGAAAAGCGGAATCCCAGCAAGGAACGTCAGCAGATAGAAAAACCCGGCGATTCTCGCGATGGCGGTAGGCGATGATGTCATGGTGCATCCTTCGCGCGGTGCGCGGCGGCAACGAGGGGGGTAACGAACTCGGTAACTCGGCGTGCGGCTTCATTGCCGCGCGTGCCGGCATAGGCATCGATGAGCGCACTTCCAACGACGACGCCATCGGCACGCGGGGCGATCTCGGCGATCGCTTCCGGGCGGCTGAGACCGAATCCAACCGCAAGCGGCTTGTCGCTCAGCTCGCGGAGCATCGAGAGTTGCGTTGACAGCGGTCTGATGTCGGGCATCGTGCCGGCGCCGGTCACGCCGAGTCGAGAGACGACGTACACGAATCCGGTTGCCGCTTGGGCGATCTCTGCGGCGCGCTCGCGCGTCGTGGACGGTGCAACGAGCAAGGGCATTTCCAATCCGTGCGCTCGTATCGCGTCGCGAACCGTCGCAGATTCTTCCAGCGCACAATCGGGGACGATCGCTCCCGCCGCACCGGCATGGGCCGCATCCCGCGCGAAGCGCTCGACGCCGAATTGGTAGACCGGATTGAAATACGTGAACAGCAGCAGCGGCGTTTCTTGCTTGCATCGCTGCGCCAGTTCGAGAACGTCGACGAGCCGCGTGCCATTGGCCAAGGCCCGAGCCCCCGCCGAGGCGATCGTCGGCCCGTCGGCGAGCGGATCGCTATATGGAATTCCAAGCTCGATGATGTCGGCCCCGGCGGCGCTCAAGGCACGGAGGATTGCTTCGGTCGTCGCAAGGTCGGGATCGCCGGCCATGACGTAGGGAATGAAGGCGATGCGCTGTTCGCGCTTCGCCCGCTCGAAAACCGCCGCGAGCTTAGCGCTCACCGCCGAGATCTTTGTCGCCGCGACCACTGAGGTTGACCAGCATCAAATCGCCGGCATCGCGCTGCGCCGCGAGCGTTCGGGCAAAGGCGATCGCGTGCGCGCTTTCCAGCGCCGGAACGATTCCCTCGCTGCGCGCGAACTCGTGAAAGGCATCGATTGCTTGCGCATCCGTGATGTCGACGTAACGTGCGCGTCCGCTCTCCTTGAGAAACGCATGCTCGGGTCCCACACCGGGATAGTCGAGTCCCGCGCCGATCGAGTGAGTTGGAAGAACCTGTCCTTCATCGCTCTGCAGAATGTAGGAGCGCGATCCATGCAGCACGCCGACGCTGCCTGCGCCCAACGACGCGGCCGTTCTTCCGGATTTGACGCCTTCCCCACCCGCTTCGACGCCCCACAGATTCACCTGCGGATCGTCGACGAAGCCCGCGAAAATCCCGATCGCATTGCTGCCGCCGCCGACGCAAGCAATGACGTCGCTCGGAAGACGTCCGTAGCGCTCGAGAACTTGACGGCGAGCTTCGATGCCGACGACCTTTTGAAACTCGCGAACCATGTAGGGATACGGATGCGCGCCGACGACGCTGCCGATCACGTAGAACGTGTCCTCGACCCGCTCGGCCCAAACGCGAAATGCTTCGTTGGTCGCGTCTTTGAGCGTCTGCGTTCCGCTCGTTACCGGGTGCACCGTTGCCCCGAGCAAGCGCATCACGTGAACGTTCAGCGCTTGACGCTCCACGTCACGCGAGCCCATATACACGTCGACGGGGAGGCCGAACTTCGCGCCGACCGTCGCGGTCGCTACACCGTGCTGTCCCGCACCGGTCTCGGCTAACAGCCGGCGTTTGCCCATACGCATCGCCAACAGCGCTTGCCCCACGGTGTTATTGATCTTATGCGCACCGGTATGATTGGTGTCTTCGCGCTTCATCACGAGCGGGACCGATGAAACCTCGGCGACGTAGCGTTCGCAGCGATAGAGCGGCGAAGGACGGCCGACGAAATCGCGCAATACGGCGTGGTACTCCTGCCAAAAAAGCTCGTCGGCGAAGGCATCATCGAGCGCGCGCTCGAGTTGATCGAGCGCCGCGATCAGCACTTCGGGCACGTAACGCCCGCCGAAGTCGCCAAAATAACCGCGCGCGTCGGGATTTTTCACGCCTCACGCACCGCGCGCACAAACTCTCGCATCTTCACCAGGTCCTTGCGGTCGCCGGACTCGATGCCGGTGCGAACGTCGACGCCGAACGGTCTCACGCGCTGCACGCACTCGGCGACGTTGACCGGCGTCAGTCCACCGGCGATCACGACGGGACGCTCCCGAGCAATTGGGGCGGCGTGCTCCCAGGGGAACGTGTGCCCCGTTCCCCCCGCCATGCCGTCGTGACGGGCATCAAGCAACAGCAGCGCTTCGGGATAGTAAGCGGCGCGCTGCGCGAGGTTAATCGCGTCGGCGTCCACGTGAAGCGCCTTGATCGCGCGATCGCCGTACCGCGCGACAAACCCCGGCGGCTCGTCGCCGGAGAACTGCAACCGCGGATTGACGAACATCGCGCGTACCTCCTCGACGAGCGATTCCGCGGGATTGACGAAGACGGCGACCGGTTCTATCGACGGGGGCAGGCGGCGAGCAATCTCCGAGGCGGCTTCAACGGAGATTTGGCGCGGCGATTGCGCGAAAATCATTCCGAAGGCGTCGGCGCCGGCATCTCGCGCAAACTCCACGTCGGCTAAGCACGTGCAGCCGCAAAACTTGATCCAAACGTCACTCATGTCGGGCAACGTCACGAGCACGCTCGAAGGCCGGCCAAACGGCGCCGCTTTGTAAGAGCGAGCGCGCGCGTTCAAACGCTGCCATCAGTTCCTCTTCGACGCCGATGGCATGAAAGACCACTGCGGCGTTGAGCGCCACCACGTCACTAGCGGGGCTTGGCGCGCCGGTAAGAATGTCGGTGAACTCGGCATACGATCGAGCGACCGAGCCGCCTGTGGGCGTGCTCACGCTCGAAGTAATGCCGAAGTCGGAGGGCTGCAAGCGACGCAGACGCGCGCCTTCCTCGTCGAACTCGTAAACGACCGTCGGCGCATCGCCCACGACTTCGTCGACCCCGCTGCATCCGTGAACCACCGCCCCGCGTTGCGCGCCCAATTTCCGTAGCGCCTCGCCGACCGTCTCGACCAGGTCCTCGCGGGCTACGCCGACCACGAGATGCGTGGCGCTCGCGGGGTTGGTCAGCGGACCGAGCAGATTGAAAATCGTCCGCACCCCGAGTTCGCGTCTAATGACCGCGGCATTGCGCATCGCCGGGTGATAGTAGGGTGCGAACATGAACGTAAAGCGGCACGTCCGAAGCATTGCCGCGGCGCGCTCGGGAGCGATCTCGAGCGGAAATCCGGCCGCTTCCAGCACGTCGGCACTGCCGCATGCGCTCGATGCCGCACGGTTTCCGTGCTTGGCAACGGGAATGCCGGACGCAGCGACCACGAGCGCGGCCATCGTCGAGATGTTGAGCGTATTCGCATGATCGCCGCCGGTGCCGACGACGTCGACCACCATCGGCAAGCGATGCTCGACGTGAACGCTGCGCTCGCGCATCGCGCGCGCCGCTCCCACGATTTCATCGATGCTCTCCCCTTTGGCGGCGAGGGCAACGAGTAATCCCGCCGCCTGCGCCGGCGTGTAGTTCGCGTCCATGATCTCGCCGACGAAGGCTGCGGCCTCGTCTTGGGTGAGATTCTCGCCCGCGACGACGCGGCGCAGAAACGACGTATACTGCGTCACGCCCGATGGGCACAAAGCGCAACAAAATTCTTTACCATCTGTACGCCACGTTCGCTCAAGACGGACTCGGGATGGAACTGGAGCGCATGGATTGGGCCGTCGTGATGCGCGAAGCCCTGCACCACGCCGTCGTCGCTTCGGGCGTTCACGCGCAGCTGCGGCGGAATCGTCGCGGGGTCGAGACAGAGCGAGTGATACCGGGTTGCCGAGATTGGCGTCGGCAGTTCGCGGAAAAGACCCGTGCCGTCGTGCGAAATCATCGATGTCTTGCCGTGCATTTGTCGCGGGGCGTGGACGAGCGTGGCGCCCGCAAGCTGGCCGATCGCCTGCAAGCCCAGGCAGACTCCGAGCACCGGCATCGAGCGCTGCATCGCGGCGTGCAGCACGTCCATCATTTGCGGTACGTGCTCGGGGCGTCCGGGCCCCGGGCCGATGACGAGCGCGTCGTAGCGTTCCAGCGCGCCGGGATGTAAGCGTGCATCGTCGTTGAGCAAAACGTCCGGCGTAGCGCCACCGGACGCCAGTAGATGCACGACGTTGTACGTGAAACTGTCGAAGTTATCGACGAAGAGCACCCGCATCATCATCGAATTCCGAGCACCTGACGCGCAATGCGCGTCTTGTGGAAGACTTCTTCGTATTCGGCAACCGGTTCGGAATCGGCGACGATGCCGGCGGACGCTTGCCACCAAGCACGAGCGTTTTGTACGTGAACGCTGCGCAAGGTGATACAAGAGTCGAAGTCACCGCCGAAGGACCAGCGCCCGATACTGCCGGCGTAAAAGCCGCGCGCGACCGGCTCCAAGCCGTCAATGAGCTGCATCGCGCGAACCTTCGGCGTACCGGTGACCGTGCCCGCCGGGAAGCCGGCGCGAAAGAGATCGAGCGCGTCGCACTCAGCCCGCAAACGGCCGACAACATTGGAAACGATATGCATGACGTGGCTATAGCGTTCGATCTGGAGAAGTTCGTCGACGTGGACGCTGCCATACTCGCAAACCGAGCTCAAATCGTTGCGACCCAAGTCGACCAGCATCACGTGCTCCGCCCGCTCTTTTTCGTTCGATAGCAGCTCCGTTGCGATGCGCGCATCTTCGTCGTCGTCGCGACCTCGCCAGCGGGTTCCGGCGAGCGGCCGAATACGCGCCCGGCGGCCCTCCAGACGAACCAGAAATTCTGGTGATGCACCGAGCAACTCGCCAAACGGAGTGTCGACGAAGAACATGTACGGCGACGGATTCTCGCGCCGGAGCGCGCGATAAAGATCGAAGGCGCTCCCGTGGAGCTGCGCGCCGAAGCGAATTCCCAGTTGAAGCTGATAGACGTCGCCCTCGAAAATGCGCCGCTTGACCTGCGCAACGAGTGAAAGAAAGCGCTCGCGATCGATCGATTCGCTCATCGAGGTATCGGCTCGCACCGGCGCCGGAAAAGCCGGCTTTGCGGCGAGCAGCCGTTTGACGTAGCCGTCGATGCGTTGGTCACACGTTTGCGCGTCGTTGCCGCTGCACCAAATTGTCAACAGGTCGGTGAAGTGATCGAAGATCAGCCACGTCGAGGGGATTGCCGCATAGGCCGCCGGCATCGCCGGCGTTGATTGCTCGCGCGGCGGTAGGCGCGCGTCACATCGCGCAGCGTCGTACGCGAAGGCAAGCAGTGCGCCGCCCAGTTTCGCGTTCGCGTCCTCGCTGCAGTGCGATTGAACGAAGCCGCGTACGCGATCGTAGAGATCCTCGCTCGATTCGAAATTTTCCGCCGTCCGATAATCGAGGCCGATAAACGAGTAGCGCGAGATGCGCCCCCCACTTTCGACGCTCTCGAGAAGGCATGAGGCCTGCGGTTGCGCGAGCGCCGCGTAGGCACCGATGGGCGTGAGGACGTCAGCAGGAACGATCCGCACCGAGGCCGTCGTCATGCCGAAAGCTTTCGAAGGCCGTCCTCGTCGAGGACCGTGATGCCGAGCTGCTGCGCTTTGGTGAGCTTCGAACCCGGAGCGTCGCCGGCGACCACGAAATCGGTCTTTTTGCTGACCGAGCCAGTCACTTTGCCGCCGCGCTCGACGATGAGCTGCGTGGCCTCTTCCCGCGACAGGTTCGCGAGGGTACCGGTCAGGACGAAGGTCTTGCCGCCGAGCTTTCCGGCGGCGGCAGCGACTCGCTTTGGCGCGAAGGTCACTACGCCGGCCTGCTTGAGGCGCTCGATCATCGCGCGATTCGCCGGCTGCTTGAAAAAGAGCGCGACGCTCCCGGCGACCTCCGGCCCGATCCCATCGCTGCGCTGCAGCTCCGTTTCGGTCGCTTCGGCGATTGCGTCGATCGAGCCGAAATCGGCAGCAAGGATTTGCGCGGTCTGCGTTCCCACAAAGCGAATGCCCAAGCCGTAGAGGACGCGGGCCAAGCCGCGTTGCTTTGAGCGCTCGATATTGCGAACTAAATTCGCGACGCTCTTGGGTCCCATGCGTGGAATCTTTTCGAGCGCATCGCTTCGAAGCTGATAGATGTCGGCGATATCGCGGACCAGTTTGCGCTCGGTGAGCTGCGCGGCCATCACCTCGCCGAGGCCTTCGATATCCATCGCAGCGCGCGACCCGAAGTGGCGAACGCGCTCGTATACTTGTGCAGGGCAGGCGGCATTCGTACAGCGCGACATGGCTTCATCGGGCGGATGGTCGACGTCGGCACCGCAGACGGGGCAGCGGTCGGGCATCCTAAAGCGGCGCTCGTTGCCGTTGCGTTCGACGACGACGGGGCCAACGACGCGCGGAATAACGTCGCCGGCGCGGGTTACGACGACCGTGTCGCCGATGCGAATGTCGTTACTTTCAATATAGTCGAAGTTGTGCAAGGTTGCGCTTTTCACGGTGACGCCCCCGATCTGAACCGGCGCAAGCACGGCGTTGGGGTTGAGCGTTCCCGTCCGCCCGACGCTCACGGCGATATCCAGCAAGGTCGTGCGCGCTTCGCGGGGTTTGAACTTGAAGGCGACCGCCCAGCGGGGGTCGCGCGCGACGACGCCAAGGCGATCTTGCAAGGCGAAATCATCAACCTTCACCACCACACCGTCGATCTCGTAATCGAGTTCGTCGCGGCGCTCTTCCCATCGGCGGCAATAGTCGAGTACCTCATCGAACGTCTGGGCGCGCACGATGTTGGGATTGACGGGTAAGCCGAGTTGCTCGAGGCGGCGCAGCGCCGCCCATTGCGTGCCCAACGCATCGTCAGTCACGAGTTGATAGGCGAAGAACGAAAGCCGGCGCTCGGAGGTGAGCGCGGGGTCGAGTTGACGAACGCCACCCGATGCTGCGTTGCGCGGATTGGCAAAAACGGGCAACCCCGCGCGCTCGCGCGCCTCGTTCAAGCGCGTAAAATCGCTTTTGCGAAGGTAGACTTCGCCGCGAACCTCAACGAATTCCGGCGCGGCTTGGCCCGTGCGTAGTCGCAGTGGAATCGTTTTGATGGTGCGTAAATTCGAAGTGACGTCTTCTCCGACGCGCCCGTCGCCACGCGTCCCGCCGCGCGCGAGCGACCCACTCCGATAATCGAGCGCGATCGCGAGACCGTCGATCTTGAGTTCGCAAACGTAGGCGACACTCGCCGACCCGGCAGCCTTTCGCGCGCGCGCATCGAAGGCGCTCAGTTCGTCGATCGTGACGGCGTTGGCCAAGCTGAGCATCGGACGGGCGTGTTCGAACGGAGCAAATCGTTCGGAGGCCGGCGCTCCGACGCGTTGCGTCGGCGAATCCGGCGCCCGCAACTCCGGGTGGGCGCCTTCCAGGTCGATCAACTCGCGCAGCAACGCGTCGAACTCGGCATCGGTTATCGCGGGGTCGTCGAGCGAGTAATATCGGTAGTTCGCCTCTTCGATCTGTTCGCGAAGCGATTGCGCGCGGGCGCCCAGATTCATCGCTTCGCCAACGTCGCTATCTGCAACGGGTAACCGTCGGGGTCGCCGATGATGGCGACGCGCCCAAAAGGCTCGTCGTACGGATCTTGAAAGACGGGTACGCCGCGTGCGACGCATCCGGCCACGAACGCGTCCACGTTTTCGACGATAAAACCCAGTTGCAGCGAGCCGGGGCGGACCGCTAGGAGGTCGCTCTTACGATGCAAGCTCAAAACCGAACCCGAGCCGAGCGCAAAACGGACGGGGCGCTTCGGCAAATCATGCAGAACCGCCAGTTCGAGCACATCGCGATAAAAATCACGCGAGCGCGCGAGGTCGGAACAGACGAGCATGACGACGGAAAACTGCGCCATAGCAGCCTAGGCTTCGACGGCGACGGTCCTGAGCGAAGGCGAAGGCGTGGTGTCGGTCAAGTCCTGCAGCGCAAACAAATTTTCGCGCTCCAAGCGATCGAGCTCGGCGTCGTCGGGCCGGTGATGCCCGACCGCCCGCTGATCGCGGAGCACCGGAACGAGGTACGCGCCAGTATAGCTTTGCTCGTTGCGCGCGACCTCTTCGGGCGTACCGGTCGCGATGACGGTGCCGCCGCGATCGCCGCCTTCGGGGCCCAAATCGACGAGATAATCGGCAGTCTTGATCACGTCGAGATTGTGCTCGATCACCAACACCGTATTGCCGAGCTTCACCAGGCGATCGAGAACCTCGAGCAGCTTATGAATGTCGGCAAAATGCAGGCCGGTCGTCGGCTCGTCGAGCACGTAAAAGGTTCGCCCGGTCGAACGGCGCGACAGCTCGGTGGCGAGCTTGACCCGCTGAGCTTCTCCGCCGGAGAGCGTCGTCGCAGGCTGACCCATTTTGATGTAACCCAACCCGACGTCGCAGATGGTTTGCAGCTTCGTGCGGACGCGCGGAATCGCACTAAAAAATTCCGAGGCTTCGTCGACGCGCATCTCGAGCACATCCGAGATCGTTCTGCCGCGATACTTTACTTCAAGCGTCTGCGCGTTGTAGCGTTTGCCTTTGCAGACTTCGCACGGCACGTAAACGTCGGGAAGAAAGTGCATCTCGATCTTGATGATTCCGTCGCCGGTGCAGGCTTCACAGCGACCCCCTTTGACGTTGAACGAAAAGCGTCCGGGCGTGTATCCGCGCATGCGAGCATCCGGAACGAGCGAAAAAAGTTCGCGAATGTGGTCGAACGTGCCGGTGTAGGTCGCAGGGTTGCTGCGCGGCGTGCGGCCGATCGGCGATTGATCGATGACGACGAGCTTATCGAGTTGCGCCGCCCCTTTCACGGTACCGTACGTTCCGCCGGGCGGTTGATGGTGCAAATATTGATTGAGCGCCCGCACCAGCACCTCGTTGACGAGTGTCGATTTGCCGCTCCCGCTGACGCCGGTAACTGCCGCAAACACGCCGAGCGGAAGCCGCACGTCGATTCCCCGCAAGTTATTGGCTATTGCATTGCGGATCTCGAGCCAACCGCGGGGATCGCGGCGACGCCGCGGAATTGGGATGAACTTTCGCCCCGACAAGTACGCGCCGGTCTCGGATTTAGGATTGTCGACGACCGCCGCAAGCGTTCCGACCGTCAAAATTTCGCCGCCCTCAGCGCCGGCACCCGGCCCGATGTCGACGACGACGTCGGCAGTGCGCATCGTGTCTTCATCGTGTTCGATGACGATGAGGGTGTTGCCCAAATCGCGCAGAGTTTTGAGGGTCGCGAGCAATCGATCGTTGTCACGCTGATGAAGCCCGATCGACGGCTCGTCCAAAATATAGAGCACGCCGACGAGCGCGCTCCCAATTTGCGTCGCCAAGCGAATGCGCTGCGACTCGCCGCCGGCCAGCGTCGTCGCCGAGCGGGCGAGCGTCAAGTAGTTCAAGCCCACATTGGTCAAAAATCCGAGCCGCGCGCGAATCTCTTTGATGATTTGATGGGCGATCTGTTCTTGACGATCGGTCAACGTGAGATGGCGAAAGAACTGCTCGAGGAGCTCGATCGACATGCGCGTCAGGTCGTCGACGTTGCGGCCGCCGATGGTCACGGCAAGGGCTTCGGGTTTGAGGCGCGCCCCGCGGCATGACGGGCACGTCGAGGCGGACATGAACCTCTCGATCTCCTCCTTAACGTATGCGCTCGAAGTCTCGCTGTAACGCCGTTGTAAGTTGTTAATGACGCCTTCAAACGACGCGCGATATTCCCAGGTTTTGCCGCCGCGCGACGTGTATTCGAACGTCTGCTCGCGGTCGGTCCCGTACAGGATCAGGTCGAGCACGTCGCGCGAGAGTTGCTCGATCGGCGTCGTTGTCTTCGCGCGGTGACGCCGCAGCACTCGCTCGAGTTGCTGCATGTAATAAGGATTCATGGATGGGTAACGCCCGCTGCCAAGGTTGCGGCTCCACGGGGCGATCGCCCCCTGCGCGATGGACTTGCTCCGGTCGGGAATTACTTTCCAGGGGTCGATTTCGATCTTTTCGCCCAGGCCGCTGCATGCCGGACACGCGCCGTAGGGCGAATTGAACGAGAACAGACGCGGTGCGAGCTCTTCAAATGAGAGTCCGCAGTAAACGCAGGCGAAGGCTTCGCTGTAGGTCAGCTCCCGGTCGTCTGTCACCACGGTCGCGATCCCGTTGGAGAGCCGCAGCGTCGTCTCTACCGAATCGGCCAGACGGCTGCGAATCTCCGGTTTGATGACCAATCGATCGACGACCACCTCGATCGTGTGCTTGCGCTTTTTGTCGAGCACGATCTTCTGGCGAAGCTCCTTCGTTTCGCCGTCAACGCGCACGCGGGTGAAGCCTTCCTTGGCGATCTCCTCGAAGAGCTTGGCATACTCGCCTTTGCGCCCGCGCACGAGCGGGGCGAGCAAGATGATACGCGTCCCTTCGGCCAGCTCGGCAATCGAGTCCACAATCTGTTCGGAGGACTGCGTGCTGATCTCGCGCCCGCAGTTGTAGCAATGCGGCGTGCCGACGCGCGCAAAGAGCAAGCGCAGGTAATCGTAGACTTCGGTGACCGTACCAACCGTCGATCGTGGATTACGCGAGGTTGATTTTTGATCGATCGAAATTGCGGGCGAAAGCCCTTCGATGTAGTCGACGTCCGGTTTCTCCATTTGGCCGAGAAACTGGCGCGCGTATGACGAGAGCGATTCGACGTAGCGCCGCTGCCCTTCGGCGTATATCGTGTCGAAGGCAAGCGAAGATTTGCCCGAACCCGAAAGGCCCGTGACGACGATCAACTTATTGCGCGGCAAAACGAGATCGACGTTCTTGAGGTTATGCTCGCGCGCGCCCTTGATGACGATCGAATCTAAAGACACGTCTTTACACGACCCTGAGCGGCTCGAGAAGTATGCGGCCGGCATCGGCAATCGAGCTGCAGGTTGCGTCGGGGGCCTGCGCGCCCGGCGGCAGCCGTTCGCTGCGAACGTTGAGCCAGACCGTGTAGAGTCCGGCCTGGATGGCCCCCTTGATGTCGCGGTCGTAGCGGTCGCCGACCATGGCGGCGTGCGCGGGTGCCCCTCCAAGGACGCGACAAGCGTGCGCGAAGAGCAACGGATCGGGCTTGACCATGCCGACTTCGTCGGACAAGAAGATCGCATCGAAGTATTCGCTGATTTGCAAGAGGGCGATCTTCTCTCGGTGCGTCTCCGACAATCCGTTGGTAACGATGCCAAGCTTCATACCGCGCTCGCGAAGCGCGCGCAACACGTCGATCGCGCCCGGAAAGAGCGTGAAGTATTTGACGCGATACGCGTTGTAGCGTTCGGCGCTCTGCTGTGCGAGGGCGGCGTCGGCTACCCCGACGCTTTCGAGTGCGCTCTGCCACATGCTCGCGCGGATGCTCGCGAGCTTGACGTTGAGGTCCTGCGGTGAGAGCCGGTGCCAGAAACCTTCTGCTTCGGCGATATATGCCGCTTTGAGCGCAAGCGCGTCTACGCCGTGTTCGGCGGCAACTTCGCGCGCGACCTCTTCGGCGGCGCTGTGATACGCAAACGTGTCGTCGTGCAACGTGTCGTCAAGGTCGAAAAATACGAGCCTGAGGTCGCGGCGCGTCATCCGTCTGCACGTCGCGGCAACACGTTATTCGCGTGGAGTGCCCAGGCCCAGGCTTGCGATCTTTCCCTGCTGGTCGATGGCGAACAAAAACTCTACTTTTTGGCCATTGCGAAACGTCACCAAGTAAACCGCGTAGTTAACATTCCCTTGCGAGCCTGAACGCTGCTGCACGAAACTCACCGGCTGACCTAAGCTGCCGATCATGTGCTGTGCATTCGAAACGGTTGCGTCGTTCATGTTGGCGCTGGGACCGCTTTCCATCTGCGACCGATCGATGCGACCATTCTGGAGCTGTGCGAACCACTTTTTGGCCTCGGCGGCCATTTGCGGGTTTGGACGAGCGGTGCCGGTTGGATTGGGCTGTTGCGCGTACGGATTGCCTTGAAGCGGCGCGCCTTCGGGCGGCGGCGCTTGCGCCGACACGCGGACGGCGACACTTGTAAAGAGCGAGAGAGCAAGTAAGCTCGTGACGATACGAAACATGTAAACCCCTTTGAATGCGTTTCTTCTAGCGAATCACCGTCAAATGCTGCTGAAGATATACCCAGCCGTCGGGAGAGATGAAAACCGAGCCGGAAAACGGCCCCGAGAACTCATTGATGACGATGAAGAGTATTCCAATAAAGCCCACTAAAATCGCCGTCATGACCAGCTGCGCAGGCCTGTTGTCGACTCCGAAGATGAAGCAGAAGGCGATCATGGCGAGGGCGCCCGACACGAGCGCAAACCAGAGGACCGACGGCACGGCCGGTCCGGCTTGCACGAGCCGCTGGCGTCGCGCGTCCAAGAGCCGTTGCATGTCGCCAATCGCTGCCGCCTGCGCCGCCAACTCTCGGTAGTTTGTCGGGCCGAACGTATTGATGGTGTAGGCGATGCCTTCGAGAAGCTCCAAGCCGGTCGACGGAACGTCTTCCCCGCGCTCCATCGCCGGCCATTCGACGCGAACGACCGTAGCGGCATATCGCTGCAATCCCGCTCGAATACGCGAACGCGCCGCAGGCGAATACCCGTCAACGACGTGATAGAGATCCCCGGTCGCGTTGACTTCGGCTTCGACGTTGCTCATGGTGTTATCGTACTTCTGCCAGACGACGACCACGACGAATCCCAACACGACGGCGTAGAGCACGCCGACGGCTGAGAAGAGGTACCCCGTAACGTCGTTGTGGCGCCGGAGCACGTCGGTCTTCAATCGCCGCTGCAAATAGGCGTGGAACGCGACGAAACAGGCGACGACAGCTCCCACCACGAGAATCTCGGCGATCAAGCCGGAAACGTTGACGACCGTACGGCTCACGATGCCGGCCGTCTCGAGCGCGCTCACGCCGACGGAGGCTCCGACGAACTCGCCGCACCGGCCGTGGCGAGCTCGGCCAACGCCTTGTCGAATATCTTGGGGGCCTTCCCTCCGAACAGAATCGACTCGTTGCCGCCGATCTGCTTGCGCAACTCGATGAGCTCGTCGCGCAGGGCTGCCGCCTTCTCGAACTCGAGCCCCGCTGCCGCATCGCGCATTTTGCGCTCGAGCTCTCGCGCCATTTTCGTTGCCACGTCGCGCGGAAGCCGCTCCAAGCGCAGCTTGGCGGTGTTCTCTTCGGTCGCTCCGATCATGCTCAGAATGTCGTGAATCTCTTTGCGAATTGACTTGGGCTCGATTCCGTGTTCCAGGTTATAGGCGAGTTGCATCTCCCGCCTCCGGCGAGTTTCGCCGATTGCGCGCGCCATCGACTCGGTGACGACGTCGGCGTACATGATCACCTTACCGTCAACGTTGCGCGAGGCTCGTCCAATGGTCTGAATGAGTGAGGTTCCGCTGCGCAGGTAGCCTTCTTTATCGGCATCGAGGATGCCGACGAGCGAAACCTCGGGCAAATCCAGGCCTTCTCGGAGTAAATTGATCCCGACGAGGACGTCGAAGATCCCCGCGCGCAGGTCGCGCAAGATCGCGACGCGCTCGAGCGTGTCGATCTCACTGTGAAGGTAACGAACTCTGAAACCATTCTCGAGCAAAAAATCGGTGAGGTCCTCGGCCATCTTCTTCGTTAGGGTCGTCACGAGCACGCGTTCCTTGCGGGCAGCGCGTTGCGCAATTTCCTCCATGAGGTCGTCGACCTGGTTGCGCGTCGGACGCACCTCCACTTCGGGATCGACCAAGCCGGTCGGACGAATGATCATCTCGACAACCTGAGTGCTCCGCCCTGTTTCGTACGCGTTCGGCGTCGCCGAAACGTAGATTGCCTGGTTGATGTGATCGTCGAACTCCTCGTATGTCAGCGGACGGTTGTCGAGCGCGCTGGGCAGTCGGAAGCCGTGCTCGACCAAGACTTCCTTGCGAGAGCGGTCGCCGCCGTACATCCCGCGCACTTGCGGCAACGTGACGTGCGATTCGTCAACGAAGAGCAACCAATCTTTGGGAAAGAAGTCGATCAAGCACCAGGGGGTCGAGCCCGGCTCGCGGCCGGTCAGATGGCGCGAATAGTTCTCAATGCCGTTGCAGTAACCGACTTCGCGCAACATGTCGAGGTCGTATCGCGTGCGCATTTCCAAACGCTGGGCCTCGAGCAGCTTGCCGTTTCGTTTAAAATAGGCCAGCCGGTCGTCGAGCTCTTCTTCGATTGAAGCGATCGCACGCCGTAATTTTTCGTCCGGGGTGATGAAGTGCTTCGCTGGGAAAATCAGCAGCTCGTCTTTTTGCTCGATGTATTCGCCGGTGAGTATGTTCACCACGTTGATGCCTTCGATTTCGTCGCCGAAGAACTCGATGCGATGGACGAGGTCTTCGTCGACGCCGACGAACTCCAGCGTGTCGCCGCGCACCCGGAAGGTGCCGCGCACCAGGTTGAGATCGTTGCGCCGGTATTGCATGTCGACGAGCTTACGCAGCAAGCTGTCGCGGTCGATCGTCTGGCCGACGCGTACGCGCACCGACATCTCCATGTAATCCGAGGGCGACCCCAAGCCGAAAATGCAGGAAACGGAGGCGACGATAAGCGTGTCGGGTCGCGTCAACAGCGATTGTGTCGCGGAGTGGCGCAGGCGTTCGATCTCGTCGTTGATCGAGCTGTCTTTTTCGATATACGTGTCGGTCGAGGGCACGTACGCCTCGGGTTGATAATAATCGAAGTACGAAACGAAGTATTCGACCGCGTTATTTGGGAAAAAATCGCGAAATTCCGCGCAGAGCTGCGCGGCAAGTGTCTTGTTGTGCGAGAGCACGAGGGTCGGCTTTCGTACGATCTCGATCGTGCGCGCCATGGCCATCGTTTTGCCGCTGCCGGTTACGCCGAGCAGCGTCTGGGCGCGGTCGCCGCGGCGCACGCCTCGTGCGAGGGCTTCGGTCGCCTTGGGTTGATCGCCCGCCAGCGCGAACGGCGAGACCAGCTTGAAGTTCTCTGCCACTACCTGCTCCTTAACAGTCCCCGAGGGCCGAACGATTCAGTCAGCGAACGAGCGGGCATGAGCCAGAACCCACTGCTCTTCTGTGGAAACTCAAATCCGCAGCTCGCCGAGGAGATTGCCAAGCGCCTGCGGCTGCACGTGGGTAAGGCGCTCGTCTCCGAATTCAAAAACAAAGAGACCCGGGTCGAGATCGGTGAAAACGTTCGCGGCTCGGAAGCCTTCGTATTTCAGTCGATTTGCAAAGCGCCCAACGGAAAAGGCGTCAACGACGCGGTGATGGAGCTGCTTTTAATGATCGACGCACTGCGCCGCGCTTCCGCCGCGCGCATCACCGCGGTTATTCCATACTACGGTTACGCCAAGCAAGATAAGAAGACCAAAGGGCGCGAGCCGATTTCCGCAAAGGTCATCGCGAACGTTCTCAAAGTTGCCGGCGCGCGCCGAATCGTTACGATGGATTTGCACGCGGCGCAGATTCAGGGTTTTTTCGATATTCCCGTCGACAACCTCATGGCTATGCCGGTGCTCTGCAACTACCTCAAAAAGGAAGGTCTCTGCGACGACAAAATCGTGGTCGTCTCACCCGACGCGGGCGGCGTGCATCGCGCCGAACTCTTCGCTAAACGCTTGAACGCCTCGCTCGCAATCGTTTTCAAACGACGGCCGGTTCCCGACGTATCGGAAGTCACCGACATCGTTGGCGACGTTGCGGGGCGGGTTGCCGTGGTCGTGGACGACATGATCTCCACGGGCGGCACCTTAGCCAAGGCAGCCGAAGCGATCAAAGCGCGAGGCGCGACCCGCGTTTATACCGTCGCCTCGCACGGCATTTTCGCCGGCGACGCGGTTGACGTGCTCGAGAACTCCGAGATCGAAAAGGTGCTCTTTACGAACACGATTCCGTTTGAGAACGGGACGAGTCACCCGAAGTTCGTCCAACTCTCGATCGCGCAGATCTTCGCCGACGCAATTAATCGCATAACGACCAACCGGTCGGTCTCCGAGCTCTTCGCCGGCGATGAAATGCCCGACGCACTCCTCGGACCGCCGCCGGAGGCAGTTGCGGCCCTTTAGGTTCTTCGTTTATAAAGGAAGTCGTGGCCAAAAAAGAATTTTCGCTCGCCGTCGAGCGGCGCGGTAAGCTAGGGACGACCGGCGCAAACGCACTGCGCGCCGCCGGTAAGCTTCCGGCCGTGCTCTACGGGCACGGCGTCTCCGCGGAGCACGTCTCCGTCGACGCGCACGAGTTCGAGGAAGTCCTCCATCGCGCGGGGCGCAACGCCATTCTCACCTTGACCGACAGCGCCAAAAAGCGCCAGACCGCGCTCGTGCGCGAGATTCAGCTCCATCCGGTCTCGCAGCGGGTGGTGCACGCCGATCTGCAACGGGTCTCGGCCGACGAAACCATCGACGCTCGATTGCCGATCGTCACCGTCGGTGTCGCCGAGGGCGTTCGCAACTCCGGCGCCGTGATGGACGTCATCACCCACGAACTCGAGGTCTCCGGGCCCGCGAACGCCATTCCCGAGCATCTCGAGATCGACGTCAGCAATCTGGGCATCCACGAACACGTCAGCGCCGGCGACGTTGCGCTTCCGGCTGGTTTTCGCTTGCTCACGCCGGCCGAGACAACCGTCGTCGCGATCGAAGCGTCGCGCACGGCGCGCGAACTCGAGGAGGCCGCAGCCCCGGCGGAGGGAGCCGCCGAGCCGGAAGTCATCGGCGCGGCCGAATCGGGCACTTCGTCCGAGGGGCAGTAACTGGCCGAAAGACCGAGCCGGCGGATCGTCGTTGGCTTGGGAAATCCTGGTGCCGAGTACGCGGCCACACGTCACAATATTGGATTCAGAGTGGTGGACGAAGTCGCGCGTCGTCATGGCCTGCTCGCGTGGAAGAAGAAAGACGGCGCGCTACAATCCGCCGATGCCGCCAACGACGTGCTTTTCGTCAAGCCGCTGACGTTCATGAATCTCTCGGGTACGCCGGTGCGGCTAATTTCGAGCTGGTATCGTACTCCGCCGAGCGGAGTGCTCGCCGTAAGCGACGATATGGATCTGCCGTTTGGCAAACTGCGAATGCGCCCGTTCGGCGGCCACGGTGGTCACAACGGTTTGCGATCGATTATTGCGACCATCGGCGAAGACTTTCCACGCATCCGCGTCGGCCTCGGACGTCCGCAATTCGACAGCGTCGACCACGTGCTGAGCCCTTTTGATGCCCACGAGCGCGAAGCGCTGCCCACGATCGTCGCCGCAGCCGCCGAGGGAGTCGAACGATGGCTGGCCGATGGAATCGACGCTGCAATGCAGTTTGTCAATACCTGGCAAATAGGGGGCGCGGCTACGGACAGCGCGCCGGAACGTGATTGATCGCGGCGACGCGCGCACCGATTCCGGGCTCCGTATAGAGAAAAAGCGCCGCGGTGAGCTCCGGGCAAACTTCCTCCATCCGCTGATCGCCGCTGCGCACGAGCGTGCGTACCGCTGCCGCGGCATCGCCGGTGAGTGTCACGGCATACGCGTCGGCACCGAAATCGTACGAGCGCAACGCCGCATTCCGCGTCGGCACCGCACCGAGGTAGACGAGCGCGAGCAGCGCGCCGACGATCGCGAGACGCGAGAGCGGATCGTCGTCGCGCCGGAACGGAAAGCGATCGGCGATGACGACCGCAATCGAGGCAAAGATGACGATGATACCGCCTTCGATCAGGGCCATTGCGAGTGGGTCGTTGAACTTCACGTGCCCGATCTCAAAAGCGACGGCGTACTCCAACTCGGGTAGCGTGCTCGCCGCAACCATGAGGTTGCTCAAGAGAATTCGTTCAGAGGGCCCCAGACCGACGGCGGTGGGTTTGTCGCCCGGCGCGTCGCGGAGTTGCTCGACGTCGATCGGCAGATTAGGAAAGCCGGCCCGCGCGGCCTCCGCGCGAAGCGGACTGACTAACGCGGCACCGAGCGGAGTAACGGGCGGCGTCGCGTAGGCACTAACGTATGCCCAGCCCACACTTGCGGCGAGAATGCCGGCGATGGCGTAAACGTACCATTGGTGGGTACGCGATACTAGCCCGAGAACGATCGCCGCAATTAACCCGGCGACGATCATTGCAACGAACGTGTGAAAGATCCAATAGACTCCCCACCAGCGTGTAAGCTCGAACGTCAAATCCAAGGTGCGGTCGACGCGATACAGATAAAAAGACGGAGCGAATGCAGCGAGGCGGGCAACGAGCGCCAGGGTCGCGCCAAAGACGAACCGCACGCTCCACTCGCTGTGAAAGCGGCGCCGAAGTCGGTCGCGCAGCCGGCCGGCGGCGCCCGAGCTCCACAGATAGAAGAGCGCCGCCGCTTCGAAGATTTGGGTCAGCACGAATCCGAAGACCGTCCAATGCGCCCGACGAATCGCCGCAGCTTGGCGTGTAGCGTCGACGAGCAAGGTTGCAGGCTGCGTGAGCAGCGCGCTTCGCGATATCGCGTCCACTCGGACGTCGAGTGCATTTGGACGCTCGGCGGCCGAAGCGGCCGAAGCGACGGCACCGAGCGCTAGCAGTCCGACCGCGACCACGAACACCCACCTCATTTTTTTGGAAGCGGGCGCGCTGGGTTCCCCACCACCCGTTCGCCGGGTGCGACGTCTTTCGTCACGACCGAGCCGGCGCCGGTAAGCGCCCCGTCGCCGATTGTAATCGGCGCTACGAGTGACGTGTTCGATCCGATCGAGACGTCGCGGCCGATCGTCGTCTGATTCTTCTTAACGCCGTCGAAGTTGCACGTAATCGTGCCCGCGCCGACGTTCGTTTGCGCGCCGATTGCAGCATCGCCTAAGTACGAGAGGTGGCTTACCTTCACACCGCGCGCCAGTTTCGATTTTTTGATCTCCACGAAGTTGCCGACGTGCACGCCGTCGTCGAGCACCGTTTTACCGCGCAGGTGCGCGTACGGACCGACGGTCACGTCGCTCCCGAGCGTCGAATCGACGATCACGCTCTCGCGCACGATCGTCCGGTCGCCGAGCTTCGCATGCGAAAGCCGCGTATTGGGCCCGATCACGCAAGCGCAACCAGCCGTTGAGAGGCGTCCGATCGTCGTATTGGGATAGATGACCGTATCGCTGCCAATCTCGAGTTCCGGTTCGAGGTACGTCGTTTGCGGATCGACGATCGTTACCCCGTCGCGCATGTGCTGCGCGCAGAGCCGCGCGTTCATCTCCCTACGGGCCTGCGCCAGCTCGACGCGATCGTTGATGCCGAGGACGTGCAGCGGATCCGGCGCGACGACCGGTGCGACGCGGTCGCCGCTTTTTACAAAGTACTCGACGGCATCGGTGAGATAGTACTCCGACTGCGCGTTGTCGTGGCGGAGGTGGGTCACGGCCTCGCGCAGCCTTCGTTCGTCAAACGCATAAATCCCCGCGTTCATCTCTTCGATCGCAAGCTGCTCGGAGGTCGCATCGCGCACCTCGACGATCCGTTCCACGGCCGTTCCGCGTCGCACGATTCGCCCGAAGTATGACGGCAAGGGCATTCGTACGGTCATGAGCGACATGGCGGCGCCTTGTGAATCGCCGTCGAGCGAACCGGCCATACTGCGAAAGATCTCTTCGGTTACCAACGGCATGTCGCCGCAGGCGACGACGATACGCCCGGCCCGCGGCTCGAGTTGCTCGAGGGCGACGCGCACGGCGTGCCCGGTTCCCAACTGCGGCGACTGCAGAACGCTATCGACCCGCAGGCGCGCAAGCTGTTCTTGCAATTCGTCGTTGACGACAACGAGAATCTCTTCGATCCCGGCGGCACGCAATGCGCGAATCACGTACCAAATCATCGGGCGGCCGCAAATCTCGTGCAGCACCTTTGGACGCGCACTCTTCATCCGCGTTCCTTTGCCCGCCGCGAGAACGATCGCGCGAATCATACCGCGCTTGCCTCGCGAGCGAGCACGCCGAGCGCATTGCGCAAGCGTTCGCGGACGAGGTCGCGACCGAGCAACTCCATCGAATCGTAAAGCGGTATCGACGTGGGGCTCCCGGTAATCGCCACGTAAAACGGCCGTGCGACGTCGCGCGGCTTCTTTTCAAGCGACTGCGCGACGCGTTCGATTGCCGCCTGGATCTCAAATGCATTCCAGAGGGTCAGCGCGTCGAGCTCCACCAGCGCACGCGACAGCGCTTCGCGCGTTTGCGCGTCGTCGAGTTTCTTGCTTTGAAATTCGCTGGGGCGGGGCGAGATTCGTCCCGCGAAGAGAAAGGCCAAGAGGGGCCCAAGATCGCTCAACCGTTCGATGCGCGGCGCCGCGAGCTGGGCGATGCGGCCCACGCGCTCGGGTGAAAATGCCCATTCCTTCACTCGCTCGACGAACGTCTCTTGGCTGAGGCGCTCGCGAAGGTAGCGCGCGTTGAGCCAGTCGAGCTTATCGACGTCGAAGACCGGACCGCCGATGGGAACGTGGTCGGTCTCGAAGCGCTGCACGATCGCCGGCAAATCCATCAGCTCCTGCTCGCCTTCCCGCGTCGCGTTCGCTAGGAGCGCCAAAAAGTTGACGAGCGCTTCGGGCAAATAACCCATCGCGCGATAGAATAGAATCCCGGTCGGATTCTTGCGTTTGCTCAGCTTGCTCTTGTCGGGGTTGCGCAGCAGCGGCAGATGCATGAGCTTGGGCGGATCCCACCCGAAGTACGAGTAGAGCAAGAGATGCTTGGGAGCGCTTGAGATCCACTCTTCGCCACGAAAGACGTGAGTAATTTGCATCAGGTGATCGTCGACGACGTTCGCAAGGTGATAGGTTGGCAGGCCGTCGGATTTCACCAGAACCTGCATGTCAATACTAGAGTAATCGAACTCGATCGGGCCGCGGCGCAGGTCGTGGACGACGCACGTTCCCTCGTCGGGAACGACCATCCGCACGACAAAGGTTTCCCCGGAAGCTTGACGTTTTGCGACTTCTTCCGTGGAATACGTACGGCAGCAACCATCGTATCGCGGGGCTTTACCGGCGGCGCGCTGCGCGACGCGCATCTCCTCCAGACGCTCCGGCGTGCAAAAACACTTAAAGGCGTGGCCCGCCTCGAGCAGCTGCTCCGCATACTGGCGATAGATCTCGCTGCGCTCGCTCTGACGATAGGGACCGTGTGGACCGCCGACGTCGGGACCTTCGTCCCATTGTAAACCGCACCAATGCAAGGTCTGCAGGATCACTCGCTCGCTCTCGGAGGTGCTGCGTGCTTGATCGGTGTCTTCGATGCGCAAGACAAACTCGCCGCCGTGCTTGCGAGCGAAACAATAGTTGACGAGCGCGACGTAAGCCGTCCCAACGTGCGGATCGCCCGTCGGCGACGGCGCGACGCGGGTTCGAACCGGACCCACGCTCAGCCTACCAGTGCTCGTCGCTTACCGCATTCGCGCTCGACGAAGTCGATGATCTCCTGCAGCGGGGCACCCGGCGTGAAGATCTCACGCACGCCGAGTTCTTTGAGGCGTCTCGCATCCTCGGCCGGGATCGTCCCGCCGCCGAAGAAAACGATATCGCTTGCGTTTTGAGTGTTCAGTTGCTCGACGACGAGAGGAAAGAGCGTCATGTGCGCGCCGGAAAGGATCGAGAGGCCGATGCCGTCGGCATCTTCTTGGATTGCGGTTTGCACGATCTGCTCGGGCGCTTGAAACAGCCCGGTGTAGATAACCTCCATCCCCGCGTCGCGCAATGCCCGGGCGATCACCTTTGCGCCGCGATCGTGGCCGTCCAGTCCGGCTTTAGCGATGACGATGCGCAGCGGTCGTTCGTTCATGTTCCAATCCGGAAGGCAGCCCGGCGCGCCGGCGACTCAGATGTAAGGCCTCTTCGAGCTTTCGCACGACGCGGCTCAAGGTGCGCCGCACGCGATAGACCTCAATGTCGCTGCGGCAGCGCATGCCGTGACGGTGGCGCATCTGCTACACCACGGCCCGTTCGACATATCGCCCGTAGACAGCGGCCATGGCCTCCACCATCTCGCCTTCGGTGCAGTAAGCATTCGCGCAGTCGATGAGATGCGGCATCAAATTATCCTTCGGGTCGCGGCAGGCGGCTTGTAACCGCGCAAGCGAGCGCGCGGCCACGTCGCGGTCACGATCCGCGCGAACGCTCTGCACCGCTCGTGCCTGCGCGCGTTCCGTTTCCTCGGTTATCTTCAGAAGGTCGATCGCCTCTTCGTCGGCGTCGTGAGCGAAAGCGTTGACGCCGACGATGATCCGGTCGCGCGTCTCAACCGACCGCTGATAACGATAGCTCGCTTCGGCGATTTCACGCTGGAAAAAGCCCGCCTCGATCGCCTCGATGACGCCGCCATACTCTGCAATCTGCGCGAAGTAGGCTTCGGCTTGGCGTTCCATCTCGCCGGTGAGCGACTCCACGAAGTACGATCCTCCCAGCGGATCGACGACGTTCGTGACGTTGGTCTCGTAGGCTAAGACTTGCTGCGTGCGCAGTGCGATCTCCACCGATTTTTCGGTCGGGAGCGCGAGCACTTCGTCCATGGAGTTGGTGTGCAGTGATTGCGTGCCGCCCAGCACCGCAGCCATCGCTTCGAAGGCAACGCGCACGATGTTGTTCTCGGGCTGCTGCGCGGTGGCGCTGCAACCGGCGGTCTGCGTGTGAAAGCGAAGCTGCCACGAGCGCGGGTTGCGCGCACCGTACTTCTCGCGCATGTGCTTGGCCCAGATGCGTCGCGCGGCGCGAAACTTGGCGATCTCTTCGAAGAAATCGATATGTGAGTTGAAAAAGAACGAAAGCCGCGGAGCAAAATCGTCGACGTCCATGCCGGCGGCCTTGCAAGCCTCGACGTAGGCGAAGCCGTCGGCCAGCGTGAACGCGAGCTCCTGCGCCGCGGTAGAACCCGCTTCGCGGATGTGATATCCCGAAATCGAAATCGTATTCCAGCGCGGCATCTCGCGCGTGCAGAAATCGATCATGTCGACGATGATGCGCATGTGCGGACGTGGCGGGAAGATCCACTCCTTCTGCGCGATGTACTCTTTGAGAATGTCGGCTTGAAGAGTTCCGCCGAGTTTTGCTCGGGGAATGCCCTTTTTCTCGGCGGCTGCGACGTATTGCGCGAGCGCGATGCAGGCAGGGCCGTTGATCGTCATCGAGGTCGTGATCTCGCCCATGTCGATGCCGTCGAAGAGCAGTTCCATATCGGCGAGCGAGTCAATGGCGACTCCGCATTTGCCCACTTCACCGCGTGCCTGCGCCGCGTCGGAATCATAACCCATCAACGTCGGCATATCGAAGGCGACCGATAATCCGTGCTGACCGTGTTCCAACAGAAAATGATAGCGCTCGTTCGTCTGCGCGGCGTTTCCGAATCCGGCGAATTGCCGCATCGTCCAAAGCCGGTCGCGATAGCCGTTGGGATGGATTCCGCGCGTATACGGATATTGGCCCGGCCGGGGAAGGTCGAGGCCTGCGACATCCTCGGAGCCGTACGTGTTTTGTAGCGGCACGTCGGATATCGTGCGATCGAGCGCGCCGGCACCCGGACCTTTGCGGGCCCAGCCGCGCGTAGGCGGTTCCCGAAGAGCTTGTCCTGAGCTTGTGGGAGGAGGCATAGGGCCCGAGCTTTTCGACGCGGGCGCGCCAAACTCCCTAAAGACCGAGTTCCGAGAGAACACGTTCGGCCGCTTCGTACGGGTCGAGATCGCCGCGCGGTTGTGCTCGCAGCGCGCAGTTGAGCCGCTGCTCCAATCGCCCAAGAGCAAGCTGACGGACTTGATGAGTGAACGCGTCTCGCCTGCGGCGCTCGATCTCGCCGGTTTGATTGAGGTACTTGCCGTGCCGTTCAATCGCTTCGACGAGCTCGTCGATGCCTTTGCCCTCGACGGCTTGCGTGACGACCAATTCGGGCACCCAGCCGTGCCACTGCTGCATCTCCATCATGGAGCGAATTTCGCGCCGCAGTTGATCGGCCATAGGGTGATCCGCCTTGTTGACGACAAAGATGTCGGCAATCTCCATAATTCCAGCCTTGAGCACTTGAATTGAATCGCCGCTGCCGGGTTGCAGTGCGACGATTGTCGTCTGCGCCAGCTCGGCAATCGCGACCTCGCTCTGTCCAACGCCGACCGTTTCGATCAACACGAAATCGAAGCCGAATGCATCCATCAAGAGCACCGCGTCGGCGGTTGCACCCGCTAGACCGCCGAGATGGCCCCGGCTGGCCATCGAACGAATGAAGACATCCGAGTCGGTGAAGTGCTCGGCGAGGCGAATACGATCGCCGAGCAGCGCGCCGTGAGAGAACGGAGAGCTGGGATCGACAGAAACAACGCCCACACGCTTGGCGCGCGCGCGCGCATTGCTCACGAGTCCCGAGGCGAGAGTCGACTTTCCGACCCCCGGCGGACCGGTCAATCCGACGGTGGTCGCGCGGCCAGTCTTCGAATAGATTGCGCGAACGAGGTCGCCGCCGCGTCCCGACTCGGCATATGAGATCGCCCGCGCAAGCGCGCGAGGATTACCCTGCGCGAATTCGCGCAACAATTCCATTCACGCATTTGTGCGCCCGTCGGCAAGAGCGGACCTTCCTCGCGTCAAAGGCACGCAAACGTGCCGGCGCGACATATAAGGCCCTAGAGCGTGTTTGCGCGTTGGGCCGGCGTCGCCCTCGCGGGGATCCTAGCGTTCCAATCGGTTGCGCCCGCAAACGGCGAAACGCTCGTCGTCCCGCTCACCGGCAAGCGTGCTCGCGACATCGAGACCGAGAGTCTTTTTCACACGCTCTTTCATGACTTTTCGCTCCAAGACGATGCGACGACCTACGTACAATCGGGCGATATTCCGGCGATGTGGCTGCGGGACTCGTCGGCGCAAACCATCCCATACATCCGCTTTCAGCGAATCTATCCCGTCTTGCGTGCTCGCTTCGCCGGCGTCATCGAGCGCAACGCGCGCAACATTATCTCCGACCCCTATGCAAATGCCCTTCAATCGGATTACGCCGTATGGGAGCGAAAATGGGAGGTCGATTCGCTCGCATGGCCGGTGATTCTCGCATCGGTTTATTGGCGTTCGACGGCTGATGCAACGGTTTTCACGCCCGATCTTCACCGCGCGCTGGCGACGATCGTCGCCACGTACGAATGCGAGCAGCACCATCGAACGTGCGGCCGCTATCGATATCCTCAACTCGTCTACACGAACGACGCTTACAATGCCGGCACCGGAATGATTTGGGGCGCTTTCCGGCCGTCCGACGATCCGGTCGAATACCGTTTCAATATTCCGCAGAATGCGATTGCCGTGGTCGCAATGCGGGACGTTGCGCAGCTAGCGCTCGACGGTTACGGCGACGGCGCGCTTTCGGCCAGGGCGAAGGCAGTCGGCGCGCGCGTGCAGGACGGGATCGCGAGTTACGGTCGTTTCTACGACTCCACCCGCCGCGCATGGATGTACGCGTACGAAACCGATGGTTTGGGGCGCTTCAATCTGATGGACGATGCCAACATCCCCAATCTCACAACACTGCCATACATCGATTGGTGCTCTCCGTTCGACGCCACTTACCTCGCGACGCGCACCTTTGCGCTGAGCATGGACAATCCGTTTTATTTTTCCGGCCGGTACGCCCAAGGCTTGGGAAGTCCGCACACGCCGTACGGCTACGTCTGGCCCCTCGGCGTCATCGGGCGCGCTCTCACCGCAACGTCGTCAATCGAGGTGGCAACCGCAGTCACCACTCTCGCCGAGACCGATGGCGAGAGTGGGCTCATACACGAAAGCTTTTATCCCGACGGATACTGGCGCTACACGCGGCCCGAGTTCGGATGGGCAAACGCTCTGGGCGCCGAGCTCTTTTTCCGCAGCCTAGCCGGAGAACCGGCGACGCAGTTTGCATGGGACGGACCCATCCTTCCATTCCAGCGGCGGACGCGGACGCCGATGCTGGTGCCGTACTTTACGCAGATCGAAAACGCCGCCGAAATCGTCGATACGCTCGGACGACTCCTGCACGCGTCCGGCGGGATGCCGCATCAGTAGTCGCAAACATTTTGCGCGTATGGATTTTGGTTATTATCGCTATCCGTCGATAGCAGGCGAGCGCGTTCTCTATGTCTGCGAGGACGACATCTGGAGCGTTTCCGCTCAAGGTGGCGCCGCAAAGCGTCTGACCGTCAGCCTTGGAACGTGTTCGTTTCCGCGTCTCTCGCCCGACGGCGACTGGATTGCCTTCGTCTCGACCGACGAAGGCAATCCTGAGATTTACGTAATGCCGGCACGTGGCGGCGAGCCGCAGCGACTAACGTTTCTTGGCGCTTCGATGCTCTGGACGTGCGCCTGGAGCGCCGATGGAACCGAGATCTACTTTGTCGCAAACCCGACGACGTGGTATGAAGGCGAGACCAGGCCATTTGCGGTTTCGCGAGAGGGTGGCACGCCGCGAGAGCTTGACATCGGACACGCGCGCGCCCTCGCATTCGGCCCCAACGGCCGCATGGCGATCGGGCGAAACGCGGCCGACCCGGCGCGCTGGAAGCGCTACCGCGGAGGAACGTCGGGCGAGATTTGGCTGGACGCGCAAGGCGCCGGCAAGTTTGAGAAACTTCCGCTCCCCGACGGCAACCCGTGTTGGCCGATGTGGATCGGCGATCGCATCTATTTCCTCGCCGACCACGAAGGCATCGGCAACATTTACTCGTGCGCGCTCGACGGCGGCGGAGTCGTCCGCCACACGCACGAGACCGAGTACTACGCGCGCTTTCCTTCTACAGACGGTACGCGCATCGTCTACACGGCGGGCGGTGATATCGGCGTGCTCGACATCGCGAGCGATACCGCGCGGCGCTTGGAGGTTGCGACGCAGTCGCCAATGCAGCAGACGACGCGCCGCTTCGAAAAAGCATCCGAATCGCTCGAGCATTTCGTTCCCAACCCCGAGGGCACGCAGATCGCTTTCGACTCGCGCGGCCAAGAGTTTACGATGCCGCTCTTCGAGGGTGCACCGACCCGTCATGGCGGCCGCGCGCGCACGCGGCTGACGCAGTGGCTGCACGACGGCGACCATCTGGTTTCCGTTACCGACGTCAACGGCTACGAGCAAATCGCGCTTCGCCGCGCCGATGCAAGCGGCGACCCCAAGCTGCTCACCAACGGAGACATCGGACGCGTTACCGACATGGTCTGTTCGCCGACGAGCTCGACCGTTGCCTTTACAAATCACCGCCACGATCTCTGCCTGCTCGATGTGGACGGCGGTCACGTACGCGTCGTCGACACGTGCCCATCGCATCGCATCCAAGATCTCGCCTTTTCGCCGGACGGGCGTTTCCTGGCATATGTGTGGTGGCCGGCGCACGGTACGTCGATCATTCGGGTCGTGAAGGTTCGCTCCGGCAAGGTGCACGACGTGAGCTCGCCGTTACGGATGGACAAATCGCCGGCGTGGGATCCCGACGGCAAGTATCTCTATTTCATTTCCACTCGCGACTTCAACCCGGTATACGATGCGCTCCAATTCGACCTCAGTTTTCCGCAAGCGAGCCGGCCGTTCGTCGTAACGCTGCGCAACGACGTACCATCGCCCTTCGTACCGAAGCCCAAGCCCATTCATCACGAGCACCATCACGAGCACGAGCGCTCGAACAACAAACCGCAAAAGCCAGCCGACGTGGAAATCGATTTCGACGGAATCACCGGTCGAGTGCTCGGCTTCCCCGTGGACGAGGGAGAATACGACCAGATCGTCGCCGTGCGCGAACGCGTTCTCTTCACGAAATTCGCCGTACGCGGCATCAAGCCGACGCGACGCGAGGATCTCGAGGGCGACGGGCACGGAGTTCTCTTGGGTTACGATTTCGATCAACAACGGCTGGCGACGATTGCGCCCGAATGCGATGAGATTCGCCTTGGCGCCGACGGGCGTACCTTGATCTATCGCGCGAAAGACCGATTGCGCGCGATCGACGCGCTCAACGAGCTTCCCGAAGAAGGCGACGAGCAGAAACCCCCCGGTGAGCCGGGGCGTAAGAGCGGTTGGCTCGACCTCGATCGCGCGAGCGTCGAGATCGTGCCCCGCGACGAATGGGCGCAGATGTATCGTGAAGCGTGGCGCTTACAGGCCGAGCATTTTTGGGTCGAAGACATGAGCGACATCGATTGGGATCGCGTCTACGACCGGTACGCGGTCCTGCTTCCGCGCATCCGCACCCGCGGCGAGCTCTCGGATTTGATTTGGGAGATGCAGGGCGAGCTGGGCACCTCGCACGCGTACGAATGGGGTGGCGATTACCGGGAGCCGCCTCAGTACCAGCGCGGTTTTCTCGGTGCGGATTTGCGCTGGGACGAAGGGCGCGGCGGTTACTGCGTCGTGCGGATCTATCGAGGCGATTCGTGGAATCGCGAGCATGACTCGCCCTTGGCCGAACCGGGCCTCGACGTGCGCGAGGGCGACTGCATCGTCGCCATCGGCGGCAAGCGACTCTCCCGCGACGTCACACCGGACCGGTTGCTGGTCAATGCCTCGGGCAAGAACATCTCCGTAACCCTGCGCGGGAAAAAAGGGGCCGAGCGGACCGTGCTCGTCAAAGCGCTCGACAACGAAGCGGCGCTGCGCTACCGCGCCTGGGTCGAGGAGAACCGCCGCGTCGTGCACGAGCGAAGTGGCGAGCGCGTCGGATATCTGCACATTCCCGACATGGGACCGTGGGGATTCTCGGAGTTTCATCGCGGATATCTCGGCGAGTTCGACCGCAAGGGGCTGATCGTCGACGTGCGCTACAATCGCGGCGGCCACGTTTCGCCTTTGCTCATCGAAAAGCTGGCGCGCAAGCGCATCGGCTACGACGCGCCGCGCTATGGTGCGCCGGTTCCTTATCCGCCGGAATCGGTTGGGGGACCGATCGTTGCGCTCACCAATCAGTTCGCGGGCTCCGACGGCGACATTTTCAGTCATGCGTTCAAGCTCTACAAGCTGGGGCCGCTCGTCGGCAAACGCACGTGGGGCGGCGTTGTCGGCATCGAACCGTACCATCATCTCGTCGACGGGACGCTGACGACCCAACCTGAGTTTTCGTTTTGGTTCGTCGACGTCGGCTGGGGCGTCGAGAACTACGGCACCGACCCCGACTACGACGTCGACATCGCGCCGCACGATTATCGCGCCGGAAAAGACCCGCAACTCGAACTGGCGTTGGAACTCATGGATCGCGCGCTCGAAACGCACCTCGAACTGCGACCCGACCTTTCGACACGCCCGTCCCTGCCGCTGCCGACCCTGGCGTGACGCCCGCGCGCCGCATGGCGACGCTGGCAGCCTTTGCGGTGCCCGCGGTCGTTTACATTGCGTGCGCCTCATCGGAGCCAGGATCGTGGGATACGGCCGAACTGCAAGGGGTGCCGTATGTTCTCGGCATTTCACACCCTACAGGCTTTCCGTTCTACACGCTGTTGGGCTACGTGTGGTCTCACGGTATTCCTTTGGATTCAGTGGCGTGGCGTATGAACGCGATGAGCGGGATAGCGATCGGCCTCACATGCGCAGCCGCCTGCGGCATCGCATTCGAATTCGGCGCCGGCATTACGGTCGCTCTGCTCGCCAGTCTGTGGTTTGCATTCTCGCCGAACATTTGGGCGCACGCCGTCCGGGCCGAAGCGCAGGATCTCGCGCTCGCCTGCGAAGCCATCGCCCTTTACGCGTTCGTCCGATGGCTGCGCGGTGGCGGCGACGCCTGGTTCGCTGCCGCTTTCGCGCTTTGTGGTCTGGGGATGGCGGCGCATCCCAACGCATTGTGGATTCTCCCGGCGTTGATCGTCGGTGCGGCCATTGCGCCTCGGCGGCCCGCGCGTGCGCTTTGTGCGAGGTCGGGAGCGCTCCTCGCCGCCGCCCTCATGCTCTATGCGTATCTTCCCTTGCGCTCGGCGTACGTCGTCGTGCATCATCTCGATCCGGCGGCGCAGCTGCCCAGAGCGGCCGGCGGAATTTTTTGGAACTATAACGACCCGCACACACTGCGCGGGCTAAGGCTCGAACTGACCGGGAGCGAATCCGAGACGCCAAAGTACTTGCTTGCATCGTTCAATCCCGCGCATTTCGGGACTGCCGCCTGGACCTTCTTCACGACCATCCGCGCAGAATATGATCTCGGCGCGCTCCTCCTCGTAGCGATTGGATTCGGCGTCGCGTGGCGACGCAACTGGCGCGTCGCATTGGTCGTCGGAATCGCATGCACCGCCGGATTACTTTTCTCGGTAGTTTATCCGAACGAAAGCGACGTTGGCCGCTACCGCATGCTGGCATCGTGGCTGGCCGTACCGCTGCTTGGTGCACTGACGCCGCAATCGCGACGCGGACGCGCTCTCGTTTGGAGCGGCCTGCTCATCGTTTTTTTGGCGGTGGGCGCAAGCATGAGCCTCGAGCGCCAGCGCGGATTCTTCGATCGCGTTGCGGGTGAAGGTGGCCGCTGGATCATCGGAGCGGTGCGCCCGTACGTGGCACCGGGCAACGTCGTCGTCACCGGCTGGCTCGACGCTACGTCGCTCGCCTACGGTGCGTACGTCGACCGTTCGCTGGCGGGACGCATTGTGGTCTCCGACGATAAACTCGACATGCCGCTCTACCGGCAATGGGCGCGCCAACGCTTAGTATTCGTGGTCGTCGATCCTCGGGATGTCGACGCGCTGGACGGCGCGATCGACGTAGCGGCGCTCGACCGATGGCACGAACTCTACGAAGTCACGCCCTAGCGATACACGAAAGCTGGCTCTGAATTCGGAGGCGAAGCAAACGAGAGAACTGCCCTCGAGCGTCCTCATTCTCATCGGACTTGCAAGCGGCACCCTCGTCGCGGTTTTTGGCGTTGCGGTTAGCTTATATGCGCTCTATCAATGCGCCGGGCCCACCGATCCGGCGAACGCCGCGGGCCTCGGCGGCCTCATCCGCATCGCGAGCGCCCGGTTTCCCTGTCTATTAGCGACGGGCCATTGGTTTGCCGCAATCGTCGGCGTGGCGTTCGTCGTTGCGGCCTTCTGGCTCGCCGGAGTTTTTTTGCAGGCGGCGCGCACCAGGGCTTGACATTCGATTCGGGCCTCGGTATATCGGGTAAATATATTATCGGTCCAAGATTATAAACTTATCCATCCAATCCAGGCCAAATGCCAATCCAGCCCGATCCAATTTGCCGTTTATTGAGGAGGCACATCGTGAGCAGTAACGGCCGGACCTACGATCTCGAGCACCGCTGGGCGACCGATCCTCGGTGGGAGGGCATCGAACGACGCTATGGCGCCGAATCGGTCTATCGTCTCCGCGGCAGCTTCGTGCCCGAACAGAGCTTGGCGCGTATGGGCGCCGAGCGGTTATGGCGCGATCTGCATTCGGCGTTGCCGGTCACCGCGCTTGGGACCCTCAGCGGGAATCAGGCGGTGCAGGCCGCGCGCGCCGGCTTGAGCGCACTCTACTGTAGCGGCTGGCAGGTCGCCGCCGACGCGAACGTTGCCGGCGAAATCTATCCCGATCAGAGCTTGTATCCGGTTAACAGCGTCCCCGCGCTCGTAGAACGCCTGAACAATGCCCTGGCTCGCCTCGACCAGATCGAGTCGCTCGAAGGGCGCGGCGGAACACACTGGTACCTGCCGATCGTGGCCGACGCGGAAGCTGGGTTCGGGGGCGCCCTCAACGTTTTCGAGCTGATGAAAGCCATGATCCGCGCCGGCGCAGCCGGCGTGCACTTTGAAGATCAGCTCAGCTCGGAGAAGAAGTGCGGACATCTTGGCGGCAAAGTCTTGATTCCAACGCAACAGGCGGTGCGCCACCTGCTCGCGGCGCGCCTTGCAGCCGACGTGCTCGACGTTCCGGCTATTCTCATTGCCCGCACCGATGCGAATGCGGCGAAGCTCGTGACGAGCGACGTCGACCCGAACGATCGCCACTTTCTGACCGGAGAACGGACGCCCGAAGGATTCTTCGTCACCCGCGCGGGCATCGATGCCTGCATCGCTCGCGGCTTGGCGTACGCGCCCTACGCGGATCTCGTTTGGATGGAGACATCAGAACCGAATCTCGACGAAGCGCAACGGTTCGCCGATGCGATCCACGCGTGCCACCCGCGCAAACTTCTGGCGTATAACTGCTCCCCGTCGTTCAACTGGAACAAGAAACTCGACGCCGCCACGATCGCGGCGTTCCAAGAGCGGCTCGCTGCGATGGGGTATAAATTTCAATTCGTCACCTTGGCCGGCTTTCACGCGCTCAATCACAGTTTCTTTAAGCTCGCGCACGATTTCAAAGCGCGCGGCATGACCGCTTACGCCGAGTTTCAAGCAGAAGAGTTCGCCAGCGAGCCGCTTGGATATACCGCGACGCGCCATCAACGCGAGGTGGGCACCGGCTATTTCGACGAAGTCGCGCGCGTGATCGGCGGAGGAAACGTTTCAACGACGGCGCTGGAAGGTTCGACTGAAGCCGCGCAATTTTACGAGGTCGCCACCGCCAACGGCATAGCATGAACGTCGCTCCGGCCGGATTTTCGCTCGAACGCGATCTGCCGGCCGGATTTGCCGCGTTCTATTTGCCGCTGCACCGGCGCTTCACGCCCAAGCAGCGAATCCTCGCGCAAGCTCGGCGCGAGCGGCTCGAACGCGCGCACGCCGGAGATTTGCCAACCTATCTTGCCGCCTCGCCGGCCACGCAGACGGAATGGCACGTCGAAATCCCGCCGTGGTGCGCGGATCAGCGGAATCAAATGACCGGTCCGGCCGACGACGCGGAGCTCTGCGTGAAGATGCTCAACTCCGGTGCGCCCGGCGTCATGCTCGATCTCGAAGACTCGATGGCCAACACGTGGGAGCATCTGATGCTCGGCCATCGCAACATCGTCGCCGCGCTCTACGGCGAACTCACCTACCTGGACGCCAAACGTGGCGGGACCGTCGCGATCGCGCCCAGCCAAAGCGTCGTGTGGAGTCGCGTGCGCGGCCTTCATCTTTCGCAGGCCGGCGTCATCGCCCAGGCGCTCACGAGCGCATCGCTCTTCGACGTTGCCTTGCTCGTCTTTTCGCTCGATTATCAGCGGTTGCGCCACCCGCTCTGCATTTACATTCCGAAATCGGAAGCGGCCGAAGAGGCCGTCTGGTGGAATGAGGTTTTCGACGCGCTCATCGAAGCGAAGGGATGGCAACGCGGCGCGATCAGAGCGATGGCGCTCGTCGAATCCCATCCGCTCGCGTACGAAATGGAAGAGTTTCTCTACAACCTGCGCCAGTATATCGTTGGCCTGAATTTGGGACGGTGGGATTACATGGCGAGCCTTATCCACTATAACTTAGAGGATCCCACGTGGCTGTTGCCCGATCGCAATACGATTCCGTCCGATGTTGCGTTCTTTCAGAGCGTTCGCACGCTCTTGCCCGAAATCGCGCACAAGCACGGCGCACTGGCCATCGGCGGAATGACGGCACTCTATCCCAACCGCGAGGATGCGCAGCTCAACGCTCGCGCACTAGCAGTGCTGGAACGCGATAAGGCCAACGAAGCCGCCTGCCTGATGGACGGTGCCTGGACCGGTCATCCCGATCAGAACGCGATTGCCGTGGCGCAGTTTCCCTATCCGAACCAGTTGGCGAGACGTCCCGCGCTTGAGACGACTCATCCCGATCTGCGCCTCCCGCCGGCGGGTGTCGGCGCGACGACGCTCGACGGGACGCGTGCGGCAGTTCGCACCGTGATTCGCTATCGCAACGGCGTGTTGGAAGGGCGTGGCGCGACCTTGATCGACGGTTACATGGAAGACCTCGCAACCGACCGAATCTATCGTCTCATGATCGCGCAGCGACTGCGCTATTTCCAGGACACGCGCGCGACGATCGGCGCCATCTTCGACGAAGAGCTCGAGCGAATTCTTTGCGACCTTCCGACCGTGACGCGCGACGGCTCTACCTCCAGCGAGATCCGCGGCCGTTATCGCCGAGCCCGAGAGCTTTCCGAAGCGATGATCCTGCAAGGTACGTTCGATCCGACCTAACGGCGAGCGCGTAGGTGCGAGTCCTTCGAAAACTGCGGCGATCGCGGCGCTGCTGACCTTGGTCATCCATCTGGGAGCAAATCCGCACTACGGGTTCTTTCGCGACGAGCTCTACTTCATTATCTGCGGTTTTCATCCGGCTTGGGGTTACGTCGATCAGCCCCCGCTTGTGCCGCTGCTTGCGGCGGGATCGCAACTCTTCGGGCATTCACTCTTCGCGCTGCGAGCGGTCGCCGCAATCTTCGCAGCCGCCGGCGCCTACGCCGCCGTTTTGCTTGCGTACGAGTTTGGCGGCGGCCTCTTCGCCGCGGCTTTAACGACCTTTGCCTATCTCGCCGCACCGGTTCTACTCAGCTTTGGAATGAAGGTCGGTCCCGACATGGCCGGGCTCTGGCTCTGGCCGCTCGCCGCGCTCTACGTTGTGAGGATCGTCAACGGCGCCGATCCGCGGTGGTGGATCGCCGTCGGCGCGACGATCGGTTTTGCAATCGAGAGCAAATACAGCGCGCTCTTCTTTGCCGTTGCAATGCTTGTGGGTTTGACGTTCACGCCGGAGCGTCGCGTCATTGCGTCGCGCTGGTTCGCTGCGGGTACGCTGACCGCTGCGGTCATAGCGCTGCCAAACTTTCTCTGGCAAGCCGCCCATGCTTTTCCCATGTGGGAGCTGCTTCGCAACGGCGCCAGTGGCAAGAACCTGCCGGCAAGTCCCGGCCTCTTTCTATTTCAGCAGCTTCTGCTCACGAATCTTTTCGCTGCGCCGATTTGGATCGTGGGGCTTATCTCGCTGTTGACGCGCGCGAGCGTTCGTTTCCTCGCATACGCGTACCTCATCTTGATTGCGATGATGATTGCCCTGCACGCCAAGCATTACTATCCGGCTGACGTCTACCCAATCCTCATGGCGGCCGGCGGCGTTGCGATCGAGCGCTGGACGCAGCGCGCTCTCCTCGTGCGCAGCGTCATCGTTGCCACGGTCGTTGTCGCGGGCCTTTTCTTTGCGCCATTCGCGCTGCCGGTGCTTTCCGAGACGGCGATGCTCGATTATAGCGTTTTCGTCGGGCACGCGCTGCACATCTCGCGCGCCGCGACGCAGACCGAGCGCCGGCGCACTTCGGCGTTACCCGAAGACTGGGCCGACATGCATGGCTGGCCGGAGCTTGCCTCGGCGGTTGCAACAGTTTACTACGCGCTTCCCGCCCAGCAGCGCGATAAGGCGGCGATCGTCGCGAGCAACTACGGTGAAGCAGCCGCGATCGATTTTTTCGGTGGACGATACGCCCTGCCGCCCGCGATTTCGGGACACAACAATTACTGGCTCTGGGGAACACACGGGTATAGCGGCGACGTTGTCATCGACGTCAACGGCGACTGCGGGCGCCATGACTTTCCCGGACTATTCCGCAACGCACGAGTGGTTGCGCATTTCAACCCGCCGTGGGCCATCTCGTACGAACGGAACATACCGATCTCCGTTTGCACCAAAATTACCCAACCGCTCGCGCAGCTCTGGCCGAGGCTTCGGACTTACATTTGACCTGCGAGCCAGCTCTCGATCGCGAGGAAGAGCGCCGGATCCAAATACGATGGGGTATAGTACTCGACGCCCGTTGACTGCTCGTCGGGTGGGAGCGCGATGAAAAGATGGTCGTCGCCTTGCAGCATGACGACGGAAACGGTTCGATTTGCGGCTCTCGCTGCGGCAACCAGGCGGGGCGTGTCGGCGGCCAACACTTGGATGTCCTTCGTACCTTGAACGATGAGGATCGGACATGGCACGCGAGCGATAATCGCGGCGGGATCGATTCCGAACGAGCTTCGCAGCCATGCGTTCGCGGCACCCGGGCTCTTCCCGGCGGCGATCGCGTCGAGTTGCGTTTGTTCTTCGCGTTGCGTCGCCGCGCGAGCCGAGGCATCGATATCGCGTAGCGTCTGCTGCATGAGGATCTTCTCGAGCGGAAATGCCGGGGGTGCCAGCAGCACGATGCCGCGTAACCGACCGTCGGCGATCGCGATACTCGGCGCTAGCTCCCCGCCCTCGCTATGTCCTAGCACGAAGATCCGCGCGGGATCGACGCCGGGCTGCGCACGCAGATAGGCGATGACGTCGCCCGCGTCGCGAATCAATCGCTCGCGGACGGCAAAGGTACCCCCGCTGCGCCCGCACGAGCGTTTATCGTAGCGTAAGACCGCATAGCCATCGCTCGATAGCCGGTTTGCTAATTGCGCAAAAATTTTGTTCGGACCGACCGTCTCGTCTCGGTCGAGACAGCCGCTGCCGTGGACGAAGACGAACGCCGGCACCAGCCCCCGCGCCGCATTCGGCATCGTGAGCGTCCCGGCAAGCATGACCCCATCGTCGGCGCGGATTGTCACATCGCGCGACGTGTAGCGCGCGGGCGGCAACGGCAGCGGTGTTGGAAGCACCGGCTGCGGCAGCGCGCTAACATGCGGATCGTACGAAGTCAACGTGAACGTGGCGTGCTGCGCCGGGACGTCAGCGCGAGCGAGAACGTAGGTGTGCGGATCGAAATGGAGCGCGACGGCGATGCCTTTGATGCGCAGCGTAACGTTGCCCGAGCTTTCATTCGTGGCGTCGAGTCGAATCGCGACGAAACCGCCGCAGGCGACGCAGGCGAGTGTCAGCTTATTCGTGGAGCTCGCGTGCAACGTTGCGGGGACCTGCGCGAAGCCCCCGACCATGTTGTCGTTGACAAAAAACGGCGCGCCGGGGGCAGCAAAAATTCTTGCGTGGGCACCCGCCTGCGTTAGGGTCGCTTGATTGCCAAGAAAGGTCACGCCGGCGTGCGTCGCGCCGATGTCCACGACATAGCCAAGGGTCGCGAAAGTCGATTCGTCAAGGGTACGATGCGAAACCAGCGCGACTCCGCCCACCGACGCGCTCTCGCCCATCGTGATAGTTCCTCCGTTGCGCTGAATCACGATCGTGCTCTCGCCGACGGAACGCCCGTCCACTGTGACGTCGTACCGATACGTCCCGTCCGGCAGCGCGCCTGTGCTTTCTGCTGCGATCCCGCGCGCTGCAAACGCGCCGAGGAGAACAATCGCAAAGACGCTCGCCGGGAAAAAAGTTTGCTTGCTAGGCATGCTGCGAGGCCTGTTCGTGCCACGCGCAGCTCACGAGATGGTCGTTGACCATCCCGCACGCTTGCATGAACGCATAGCAAATCGTCGGACCAACGAAACGGAATCCGCGCCGGCGCAGATCGGCACTCAGTGCGAGCGACTCGGCGCTCTGCGTCGGGATGTCCTGCGGGCGCCGCCGTGCCCCGTCGATCGGGACGCCCCCGACGAACCCCCATACGTAGGCGTCGAAGCTTCCGCACTCTTCGCGCACGCGCAGGAGGGCTCGCGCGTTCTCTACTGCGGACTCAACTTTGGAACGGTTTCGTACGATGCCGGGATCCTCGAGCATCCGTTCGACCCGGGCGCGCGTCATGCACGCGACGACGGGCGGGTCGAAACCGGCGAAGAGCTCGCGATAGCGCGCGCGCTTGCGTAACACCGTTTCCCAAGAGAGGCCTGCTTGGGCGCCTTCAAGTACAAGCAGCTCCAAGAGGTGAGAATCGCCGTGAAGCGGCACACCCCACTCCTCGTCATGGTATGCGATCAGCAACGGCGTTTTCGCCCACGAACAGCGCTGCGAGCCCACGCCATCGCGGCGTCGGCGGCGTTGGCGACCCTGATCGTCCATTTGCTCGCCAACGCGCACTACGGCTTTTTCCGCGACGAGCTTTACTTTGTGATCTGTGGCTTTCGCCCGGCGTGGGGATACGTCGACCAGCCGCCCTTGGTGCCGCTTTTGGCCGCCGGCTCTCAAATCTTTGGTCACTCACTCTTTTTACTACGCGCCGTCCCCGCGCTCTTTGCCGCAGCGTCCGTCTACACCACGTGCCTACTGGTCGTCGAAATGGGCGGCGGCTCTTTTGCCGAGTTCTTTGCCGCGCTGGTCGCAGCCCTCACGCCGGTTTTGATGCACTTTGGCACGACCATCACCACCGACATCGTTGGCCTTTGGCTTTGGCCGCTGGCCGCGCTGTACGTGCTGCGCATCGCACGAGGAGCCGATCCGCGCTGGTGGCTGGCCGTCGGCGCCATTGTCGGCATCGCGCTCGAGAGTAAGTATAGCGTCGCATTCTTTGCCGCCGCCCTCGTGGGCGCGTTACTCGCCGTCCCGCAACGGCGGGTCATGGCAACGCCCTGGTTCTTCGGTGCCGTCCTCTTGGCGGCGGCGATCGCCTTGCCAAACTTTGCCTGGCAAGCGGCGCACGGATATCCGATGTGGACGCTGCTGCGAGACGCCGATGAATACAAAAACGTTCAGCTATCGCCCCTTCAGTACGTTGCAACCCAATTCTTGATCGCGCATCCGTTGCTGGCGCCCATCTCGTTCGTGGGCCTCGTCAGCCTCCTGCGCCGTAGCGATTCACGCTTTCTCGGCCTTGCGTATTTGGTGTTGATCGGGGAGATGGTTGTACTGCACGGCAAACTCTATTATCCCGGTGCCGTCTATCCGATTCTCATCGCGGCCGGCGCGGTGACGATCGAAGCCTGGACGGACGGCGCCGTTGTATGGCGACCCGCGCTCGCCGGATATGCGCTGGGCGCCGGAATGCTGCTCGTTCCGCTCTTGATGCCGATCCTGCCCGAGCGCACGATGTCGGCCTACGATCGCGTCGCCCGAAGCATGCTGGCTCGAGAAGTCGACCTCGCGCGCACCGATGGCTCTCACATCGGAAACTTACCGCCAGATTGGGCCGACATGCACGGCTGGCACGAACTTGCCGGCGTGGTCGCGCGGATTTATTATTCCTTGCCCGCCGCGCAACGGGCCCAAGCCGCGATCCTCGCCAGCAACTACGGCGAAGCCTCGGCGATCGATTTCTTCGGTCGCGAAAACGGCCTTCCGCCGGTGCTTTCAGGACATAATCAATACTGGGTCTGGGGTACTCGCGGATATACCGGCAACGTGCTCATCGACGTTCACGGCGATTGCGAACGGGACGCGCACCTCTTTCGCGTGCATCGGATCGTCGCGCACTTCTCCAACCCGTGGGGACGTCCGATGGAGGACGGTTTTCCGATATCGATCTGCGAGGGGATCACAACGCCGCTCGCGGCGGTGTGGCCGAAACTGCGCGCCTACAACGAGTGAGCTAACTCGGGGTCGATCGCACGCAACAGATGCGGATAGACTCGGTCGGCAAGCCGCCAACGGCGCAGCGGTGAAACGATGTCGTGCGACAGGGGCAAACCCGTGAGCACCGCGAGTTCGACCGCATCGGGGCGCCGCAGCCTCCAGTTTTCGTAAAGCCGACGAATCGCATAGTTATTGACGGCGACCTCGGTGGCGTTGGCGACGATCGTCACGTGCCGTGCTGCCGGACTCGCCATGCGCGCTCGTTCGAGCAACGATTGCGCCATGCGATACGAATGCGCGATTGCGTGGGTAGCGTAGCGCGGGTATCCGTTGGTCGCGAGAAACTGCCGATCCCGCAAAATTGGATTCCACCAATGAAATCGATTCGGAACGCGCAGTAAGCGCTCCGCGACCGGACCCATCAAACGATTTGGAATCCACGAGACGCCAAAGAACGGTGCGATTGGGACCGCGCGCTCGACGTCATAGTGTTGCGCCGCCCAGGCGGTGAGCAAACCGCCCAGAGAGAAGCCGGCGACCGTCACGCGCTCGCCGAGCTCGCGAGCCGCGGCGACGTACGAGTCGACGGCCGAGTAGAGCTCGTCGGCATGCAAACGCTCGAGGGCGTTCGAAAGTGGATTGGCATGACCGTGATGCGGCAGGCGGGGCGCGATCACGTTGTAACCCTGGCGGTGAAGGTCTCGAGCGACGCGTTCGAACTGCATCGGCGACGCGCTCATTCCGTGCAGTAGAACGGCCGAACGCTCGCGCAACCCCGGATGCACGAACGCAATCGTGCGTCCTCCGGCGGCGACGCCAGCGTGATCGCGAGCGATAAGACGCTCGAGACGCCCATAGCAGGTAGCCAAGGAAAATTCCTTAACAGCCATGGGGTGCAACTCCTTTCGGATCGCGCGCGAGAGTTCATCGCCGAGGAAGAGCGCTACGGCGCTCGGAACTACGCGCCCCTCGACCTCGTCGTCGAGCGAGCCGAGGGGGCGTGGCTCTGGGATGTCAACGGAAAGCGGTATCTCGACTGCGTAAGCGCCTATTCGGCGCTGAACGTCGGCCATTGCCATCCGCGCGTCCAGGCGGCTCTCGTCGAGCAGTCCAAGCGTGTAACGCTCACGTCGCGCGCCCTGCGCAACGACCGTATGCCGCGCTTTCTGGAAAAACTCACACGAGTTTGCGGTTATGAAAAAGCCGTTCCGATGAACACCGGCGTCGAAGCGGTCGAGACCGCGATCAAGCTGGCGAGACGTTGGGGATACGCAACGAAACAACTGCCGCCCGACAGCGCGCAGATCGTCGTATTCGAGAACAACTTTCACGGTCGCACGATCGCGGCGGTCAGTGCGAGCACGACGACGGAATACCGGACGAACTTCGGTCCGTTTCTGCCGGGCTTTGTCGCGGTTCCATTCGGCGACGTTGCGGCGCTCGAGCGCGCAATCGGGCCGACCACATGCGCCGTTCTGATCGAGCCGATCCAGGGTGAAGGCGGCGTCAACGTTCCACCCGACGGCTACCTTCGCCGCGTGCGCGATCTCTGCAGCGAACGCAATGTGTTGTTTGTCGCCGATGAAGTGCAGACCGGATTCGGGCGCACCGGCGACATGTTCGGTTGCGATCACGAGCGTGTCAAGCCGGACATCCTGATTGTGGGAAAGGCGCTCGGCGGCGGCTACTATCCGGTCTCCGCAACGCTCGCCGACGACGAGATTATGCGGCTTTTCGGTCCGGGCGATCACGGCAGTACCTTCGGCGGAAATCCGTTGGCATCGGCCGTAGCCGAGGCGGCCCTCGATACGATCGTCACCGAGGAACTTCCAGCCCGCGCCCGTCGCGCCGGCGCAATGATCGTCAGCGAACTGCGAAGGCTCCGCTCCGAGCTCATCGCTGAGATCCGCGGTCGCGGCTTGTTGATCGGTATCGCGCTCACGACCCCCGCGGCCGACGAACTCTCTGCGGCGTTGCTGGAACGGGGGATCGCAGCCAAAGATACCCGCCCAGACGTGCTGCGCATCGCGCCTCCGCTCATCGTCGATGACGATGCCGTGGCTTACTTGCTGGAGCGCGTTGCCGAAGCGCTGGACGTGGTCGGCAATCGCCCTTGACACGGCCCCGGCCGGGCGTGATATGGTTGGCGAGCCGAAGCAGCGGCTTTCCGCCGCTCACCGGATGCTTGCGAGCGATCCGGTCTTCACTATCGAGGCCTCTCGGCGGGGTCGATGATGGGGCTGCTCCGGCAGGCCTTTTTCTTTTTCATTCGGAGATGAACAGATAGCGAAACTCCAGCGCGTCAACGATCAGATCCGCATTCGTGCGGTTCGGGTGATCGACGAAAACGGAAACCAACTCGGGATTCTGCAAACCGAAGACGCGCTCGCGCGCGCACGATCTGCCGGGCTCGACTTGATCGAGGTCTCGCCGAACGCCCAACCACCGGTCTGCAAGATTGCCGACTTCGGACGACTCAAGTACGAGCAATCGAAGAAAGATAAAGATGCTCGTAAGAAGCAGCGGCACTTCGAGCTCAAGGAGGTCAAGCTTCGACCGAAGATCGAGACGCACGACTACGAAACGAAGGCGCGCATGGCCGAGCGTCTGCTGCTCGACGGAAGCAAGATCAAGGTCACGATCATGTTCCGCGGCAGGGAGATCACCTACACATCGTTCGGGCGCCGGCTGCTCGATCGCATGGCCGAGGATCTCGCGCCGCTCGCGACCGTGGAACGCGAAGCACGGCTGGAAGGAAAGAATATGTTCATGATCCTGGCACCGCGAACGGTGCCGACCGGTCCGCCGAAGTTTTCAGTACCTCATAAGGAGCCAGTCAGTGCCTAAGATTCGAACGCATCGAGGAACCGCCAAGCGCGTGAAGGTTACCGCCACGGGAAAAGTGATGCACCGTCACCAGTTCGACGGCTGCGGTCACATTCTCAGCAAGAAGTCGCGCAAGCGCAAGCGCAACTTTCGCAAGGACCAGCCCACGTTTAAGGGCGACCTAAAGCGGCTCGCGCCCACGATCCCCTACTTGGTGTAAGGGAGGTCCGATAAGCAATGGCACGGATCAAACGGGGTGTCGGAGGCCTCAAACACCGGCGCAAGGTGATGAAGCTCGTCAAGGGCTTCCGCGCCGCACGCCGGCGCAACTATCGCGTCGCGAACGAAGCGCTGCTCAAGTCGTTAGCCTACGCCTTCCGCGACCGCCGCGTTCGCAAGCGGGATTTTCGCTCGCTCTGGATCAGCCGCATCAACGCCGCGGCGCGGCGGGAGGGTCTCTCCTACTCGCTCTTCATGCACGGCTTGAAGAAATCGGGCGTCGCGCTCAACCGCAAGGCCCTGGCGGATCTCGCGGTTTCGGACCGCAAGGCCTTCGGAGAACTGCTGAACTTGGCAAAGGCGGCTTCACAGAAGTAGCTCGGACGATATATAATCGTCCTTACATCATGAGGCGTGCGGCCGCTCTCTTTGCGACGGCTCTAATCGTCGCCATTTTGGCACTTGGTGAGCCGCCGGCACGAGCGCAAAACGTCGTGGCGGTCACCCCGTCAATTTCCGACCGCATCGACCGCATCGCGATCGACGAGATCCATGGCGGCCGCACGCCCGGTATCGCCATTGGAATCGTTGAGGATGGCCGCGTCGCTTACGCCCGCGGATTTGGCTTTGCCAATATCTGGCCGCACGCGCCGATGACGGCCGAAACCGAGTTTTATGCCGGCGACCTAACGATGCAGTTCACTGCCGCGGCGGTCTTGCTGCTCGCGCAGCAGGGCAAGCTGAAGCTCGATGATACGGTGACCAAATACGTTCCCGAGTTTCGCCTCGGCAATGACGTCACGATCGCGCAACTGCTCACGCAGACGTCCGGACTGCCCAGCTATGCGGGAGTTACCGGCGTTTCGACCGATCCCACGAAAACGGTCAAGCTTGCCGATCTCTTAGCCGCGGTCGACAAGCTCAAGCCGTCGGCGCCTCCCGGCACAACCTACTCCAATAATCCCCTGAACTATATGCTCGCGGGACTTATCGTCGAACGGGCGAGCGGCGTAACGCTCTCCGACTATCTCGAGCAAAACATCTTCATTCAGTTGGTCATGGATCATTCGTTTCTCGCCGGTGATAACGGCATCGCGGCGTCACGGGCGACGGGTTACACGCGAACGCCGCAAGGTTTTGCCGCGGCGCCGGCGTGGGATCCCGCATGGTTGGATGGCAGCTTGGGACTGGTTTCGACCATCGACGATCTTGCAAAATGGGACATCGAAATGCCCGTGTTGCTCCGGGTCGACGCGTTGCGGACGATGTTCACACCGGCGGCAAACGTTGGTCCCACGCAATACGGAATGGGGTGGGTGATCGACCGGCGCGGCGGTAAAGAGTATGTCTGGACGGATGGGCAAATCTCAGGCTATCGGGCGCTCAACGCCGTGCTACCCGAACAACACGTTGGCGTCATCGTTTTTTCGAACGCCGACTCGAGCCGTGGCGGCGTAACGGTTCCTGAAGAAGTCGCCGCGCGCGTTCTCGATATTCTCGTGCCGGCAACGACGGCGCACCTCGACAACGCCGTCGTAACTCGCGCGAAAGAATGGCTTGGACGCTTAGCCGCACGGCGAATCGATCGCGCGGAATTAACGCCGTCGTTCAGCGCGATCCTCACCGACGACCTCGTCGCGCGCGAGAACTTCGCGTCGTTGGGACGTCTCCAAACCATCGTGCCGTTATCCAGCACGACCGAAACGAACGGCGATACCTTGTATGAATTTTTGGTGCGCTATCCGCGCGCGCAATATCACTACGACTTCGAGGTCACGCCGAGCGGAAAGATCGACGGTATTACCTTGGTTGGCTAGTCGTCTCCATCGGCGAGACGGCGTCCAGTGGCTTCGACGACTTTGCCCAGCATCGTCACGGCCTCAGCGCGGGTGGCATTGCTGAACATATAGCGCAGATGCTCGTCGGCATCTTCGACAATGAGTACCGCACGGCGACCATTGCGGACCGACGCGATCAGCGAATTCAAATAGGTTTCATCTTCGGGTGCTAATGCGGATAGCTCCCCGTCCCGATTGGGCTCCAACAATCGTTTGAGGACGGCGTCAATGTCGCTAGGTATTTCCATGCATACCTCCAAAACGAGTCCGCCACGTCGTAGCAACGGTGCGACGGTGCGGGCGTTCCTTACTGTAACTATCGACCAAACTCGCCTCCGAATTTATCTTCCCCGGCCTGTAGCCAATACAGGGCTAGGACGGTCTTCGCATCCGCGACTTGCTCAGCGACCAACCGCCATGCCGCCTGATAGGAGAAGATACCAACTTCTATTCGCTCGTCATCGTCAAACGCCGGCTCGCCCGCGACCAGTTCGTCGGCGTGGAAAAAGTGCATGATCTCCGAGCAAAAGCCGGGCGTGGTCCACGCCGAACCGACCCGCGAAAGGCGCCCAGCGGCATAGCCCGTTTCCTCGCGAAGCTCGCGGGCCGCCGCCTCGGAGAGGGTCTCGCCGGGCTCTGACGTTCCGGCCGGAATCTCCCAGAGAATTGCCGCGGCGGGATGACGGTACTGTCGAACGAGCACCAGTTGGTTGGGGGCTGGGGTCGCGATAATGGCGAGCGAGGTGCCGTGCTCGACCACGTCGACTCGATGGACGGCGCCGTCCCCGTAGCGAAGCTCGTCGGTACGCACGTTAAAAACGCGCCCTTCGAAATGCCGGCTCGATGCTTGAACGCGAGGTAATTCGTCCATCGCGGCCGCCTTTGGCGGAAGGCCCGCGTCAAGCCTCGTAGCAACGCACGTGCGCTCACCGCAAAAATCTTCAGTTCTCGTCGAGATGGGGTGGCTGGCGTATTTCTTCGTCGTCTTCGTCGCCGCAGTGTATCTGCTGGTCCGGGGACTCGTGCCGCATCACTTTAACGACAAAATCGCCATCGTACTCGCCGCGATGTTCGCCGGACTTATCATGATCGGCACCCGCGCAGCGCTGAGCACGAAGTGGCCGCGCCACTAGGGCGCCACGCGCAGCGCCTGCGGGCCGCCGCGGCGTTGCGCTCGGTCAAAGGGCGCCGCGAGCAGAGGCGCTTTCGCTTTGAGGGCGCGACCTTGCTCGGCGAAGCCGCCGCCGCGGGATTTCCCATTCTCGAGCTCTACGCGACGCAGGCCGCCTACGAGTCGACCCCGCTGCTGCGCCGTCTCGAAGACGACGGGACGCCACTCTTCATCGCCGACGAGGGCGCCCTCGCGGCCATATCGGACGTCACAACGCCGACCGGCATCGTGGCCGTGGGACCGATTCGGTTAACCCCCCCGGGCGCGCTCTTCACGCTTGGTACGCCGATTTTGATGCTCGCCGACCTGAACGACCCCGCAAATGCCGGCACGTTGCTTCGCGCCGCCGACGCCTTCGGCGCCCCGGGGATCCTCTTCGGATCGCATGGCGTTGACCCGTACCACCCAAAGGTGGTGCGAGGCTCGATGGGGGCGCTCTTCCGGCTGGCCGTGAGCGTCGCCGACGCCACCGAGGCGCGGCACGGCGCGAGCCTTGCAAAGGTGCGGATGGTCGGCTTGGCCGCCGGCGGACCCGACCTGAGGGAAGAGACCTGGCAGGGGCCGGTCGCTCTCGTTGTCGGCAACGAACGGCGCGGTTTGGGTGAGTGGGGAGACCTATGCGAACGAGTGCTCGCCATCGCGATGCCCGGGCGCGCGGAGAGCCTGAGCGCCGCCGTCGCCGGCTCGATTGCGCTCTACGAAGCGAGTCGAAATTCGGTGCGTACGTAAGGCTGTCAAGAGAGTCATTTTGAGTGCAAAAGTCAAGACTACCGGTGTTAAAAGTCGCATGGTATACTCAGCGAATCGTGGCCGCCCCGGAGCCGACGGCCTGAAGGAGACTGCAAGCGAATGGCAACATCCAATCTCTTCTGGAGGCTTTTTGCCCAAACGGGTTCGATCGACGCTTATCTAGCCTATCGAAGGCTGCACGGGGTTCCAACGCCGAGCTAACACACCTCCGCGCAGCAATACAACAACGTTTGAAGGCGCCCGGTAACGTAGAACGAACCGGGCGCTTTGCTTTGGACCAGCAATGAACGAACTCGCGCAGGATTTACGCGATCTCCGGCAGCGTTTCGATGACGCCACCCAGTCCGCTGTCGACGAACAAGCGCTCGAACGCATTCGAGTCGCTTACCTTGGGAGAAACGGCGAGGTCACCAAAGTACGGCGCACCATCGGCGCGCTGCCGCCCGCCGAACGTCCAGCCGCCGGGAAAACGATCAACGACGCGGTCGAGGCGATGGAGGCGCATCTCGACCTCGTTGCCGCGAGGCTGCAGTCGCTCGGTTTCGAATCCGAGCTTGCGGCGTCAATCGACGTTACGTATCCGGCGATACCCGCAACCTTGGGCTCAATTCATCCCGTACGACGGATTATCGCCGACAGTTGTGCGTATTTCGCGCGCCACGGCTTTGCGATCGTCATTGGCCCCGAAGCGGAGCCGGATTACTACAACTTCGATGCACTCAACATTCCAAGCGACCATCCCGCGCGCGAGAACTTCGATTCCTTTTGGATCGGCGACCGGCTGCTGCTTCGCCCTCATACCTCGCCGATGCAAATACGTACGATGCAGCAACACCGTCCGCCGATTGCGATCGTAGCGCCGGGTAAGTGTTTTCGCCGCGACTCGGTCGATGCGCGTCACCTCTTTCAGTTTCATCAAGTCGAAGGGCTGCTCGTGGCCGAAGCGATCAACTTCGGTCATCTCAAAGGAATGCTCACCGGACTCTGCGCGGAACTCTTTGGCGAAGGCCAACAGGTCCGCTTCCGCCCATCGTATTTTCCGTTCACCGAGCCGAGCGCGGAAGTCGACACGACCTGCCCGAAATGCAAGGGCAGCGGAGCGTGTACGATGTGCGGGGAGTCAGGATGGATCGAACTCGGAGGCGCCGGCATGGTTCACCCTAGCGTGTTGCGCCAAGTCGAGTACGATCCCGATCGTTATTCAGGCTGGGCCTTTGGTTTCGGCGTGGAACGGCTCGCGCTCGCGCGGTACGAAATCGACGACATCCGCCGGTTGATCGATAGCGATCTGGACTTTCTCACGCAGCTCGGCTGATGCGAGTTCCCATAAGTTGGTTGCGCGAGTTCGTCGCGCTTCCCGACGATGCGCAAGCGATCGCCGATCGGTTGGCGATGCTCGGTTTTCCCGTCGCCGGCATCGAAAGACGGCCGCTCATCACGGGCGTCGTTACCGGCAGAATTGCAACGATCGAAAAGCATCCCAATGCCGACCGTTTGCTCGTTGCCCGCGTCAACGTCGGAGGGGACGCCGCGCTCACGATCGCAACGGCTGCGACGAACGTTGCCGCCGGGCAAACGATTGCAGTTGCCACAATCGGTGCTCGCCTTCCTCAGCTTACGATCGAAGCCAGGACGATGCGCGGGGTTGCATCGCAGGGCATGATGATCTCGGCGGACGAGCTCGCCCTGCCGGCCGAGTGGTTCGAGGACGGCATCATGCAGCTCGATGACGACATTGCACCGGGGCAAAATGCGGTCGAGCTTTTCGGCCTGGGAACCGAGGTGCTCGACGTCGAGATCACCGCGAACCGCCCCGACGCGATGTCGGTCATCGGGTTGGCGCGCGAGCTCGCAGCCTCGTACGCCGTTGCGTTGAGGTTGCCGCCCTCGACGAATCCCGGCGATGCGAGCGAACCGCCGGCGCTGGAACCCGTGGTTTCGATCGAGTCGCCGGATTGCCCGCGCTTTGTCGCGCAGCGTTTCGACCGCGTGTGCGTCGCGCCGGCCCCAGCCTGGATGCGCATTCGGCTCGCGCTTGCGGGGCAGCGCCCGATCAACAATCTGGTCGACGTTTCGAACTACGTGATGCTCGAAACGGGGCAGCCGCTGCATTTTTACGACGCCGGCAAGATCGCGGTTTCGAAGTTGGTCGTGCGAAACGCGCGCGACGGGGAGAAGCTCGTCACTCTCGACGGCGTCGAACGAACGCTCACGCCGGCGATGCTCGTGATCGCCGATGACGAACGCGTACTCGGCCTTGCCGGGCTGATGGGCGGTGCCGCAAGTGAAGTGACGCGGGCCACAAATGCGATCGTACTCGAAGCTGCAACCTTCAACGGCCCGCGCGTCCGCCGGATGAGCACCGCGTTTGGCCTGCGCACCGAAGCTTCGGCACGACACGAGAAGTCGCTCGCCCCGGCGCTCACCGATTTCGGTGCGGCGCGCGCCGCGCAGCTCTTGCGCAATCTTGGCGCGACCGCCTACCCGCCGCACTCCTTTGGCCCGGCGACGGCGGCCGAAACGCCGATCGTTCTGCGCGTCGCGGCGGTGCGGCGGCTGTTAGGAATCGAGCTCTCCGCCGATCGAATCGCCTCGCATCTGCGCGCGCTCGGCTGCAACGTCAGCGAGCAGAATGGGACGCTCGCCGTTACCCCGCCGCCCTGGCGCCGCGATCTGATCATCGAGGCCGACTTGATCGAGGAAGTCGCGCGCGTTGAAGGATACGATCGGATCGCATCGGTCGTTCCGTCGGTACCGGCGCACGAGATATCCAGCGCCGCTTACGAACTGGAGAGTCGTTTGGCCGCCACGCTCGCGGCGCTGGGATACCGCGAAGTCATCACGCATTCATTGCAGCCCGGCGGCGATTCGACGGCGATCGAAATTCGCAATCCGCTCTCCGAAGAGCGCCGCTTTCTGCGTGAGTCGCTCGTTCCTGGTTTGATCGACTATCTCGGCGGCACGGGCGCCGCGCAACGCGTCTTTGAGATCGGCGAAATTTTTTCGCGTGACGGAGAACGGCTCGTGGAACGGAGTGCGCTCGCGTTCGGTTTCGCGTCCCCACGCGGCACCGAGCCGTCATGGCACGATTCGGCGTTCCTCCGGCTGAAAGGCGACTGCGAAGCGCTGCTTCGCGAGGTGACGGGCCGCACGGCCCTTTGCTCGCCTACCACGCGCAACGGTTTCCATCCCGGCAAAACCGCCGTGCTGAGCCTTGAGGGCGGAAGCGTCGGCCTGCTGGGCTGCGTCGATCCGCGGGTCGCGCGAGCGCGCGGCCTGAACGGGAACGCGTATATCTGCCTCATCGAAGTCGCCGCGCTGCCGGCGTACCGGACGCCGCATTATCGGCCGCCGTCGCGCTTCCCCTCGACCTATCGCGATCTCGCCCTCGTGGTGGACGCCGCGGTCGCGGCCAGTCAGATCGAAACCGCGGTCGCGGAAACGCTCGGTACCCTCTGCACCGGCGCTTGCGTCTTCGACGAGTATCGCGGTCCGCAAGTGCCGGAAGGCCGCAAGAGTCTCGCGCTGCGCGTCACGTTAACGCGGCACGATGCAACAATTACCGATGAGGAAGCCGACGCCGCGATCGCAGCGGCCCTCGAGGCCGTTGGAGCACGCTACGGAGCGACTCTTCGGGCGTGATTGCCGGCGTCGCTTGGCCCGACATCATCATCGTCATCGTGCTGCTCATCGCAACCTTGAAGGGTTACTCGCGCGGCTTCGTTTCGGAGCTGGGCGGCGCCGTCGCCGTAACCGCAGCGCTGATAACGCCCTGGTTCTACAACGGCGCGTTCGACCCACAAATTCAGCACCTGTTCAATCTCGGGCCCGGCTCGGCGCACGTCGTGGGAATGTTTGCGACCGGATTGGCGACCTACATCGTCATCTTGCTGCTCGCCCGGCTCCTGGGAACGATCGCGAAACTTCCGTTGCTCGGCCTGGGAAATGCGCTGGGCGGCGCGGCCGTCGGTTTTTTGAAAGGCGCGATCCTCTTATGGCTCGTGCTGTTCATCGCGCTTTTTTTCCCACTCTCGACCGACATCCGCCAGGCCTTGCACGAATCGAAACTCGCACCGAACTTCATGGCGTACGACGCGCCGATCGACGACGCCCTTCTTTCTACGATTCCTTGGTTCGCGCGACCGTTCGTGATGCCGTACTTTCGGCGGCACCACTTATAAGAAGTTCTAAGGCGATCGCATCGAGTGCGCGGGTGATGTCATTCTCGTTGACGTCGCCCATCGTGCCGAAGCGAACGATCTTTCCCGTTAGCTCGCCTTGTCCGCCGGCGAGTACGACTCCGTGTTTCTCTCGCAAGCGTCGTAACAGATTCTTTGGGTCGTGCCCCGGAGGCGGATAGGCCGCAACCACCGTCGGCGAATGCGCACCCGGTCGTGAAACGAGCGTAAAGCCCATGAGCTCCAACGTCTCTCGAACGCGCATCGCATATCGCTCGTGACGCGCATAGGCCGTCGCCGCGCCTTGCGCGTTATAACGTTGCAATGCGACGTCGAGCGCGTAGAGAATGGATATGGGAGGCGTCCACGGCGTCTCGCCGCCGCGGGCGAACTCACGCGCGCGCTGCAAGTCGAAATAGTATCGCGGCGCGCTAGCGTCGCGCGTGCGCTCCCACGCACGCGCGCTTAAGGCAACCATAGCCACGCCCGGCGGCGCCGCGAAACCTTTTTGCGATGCGGTAACCACGGCATCGTAACCCCACTCGTCCATGCGAAACTCCGACGCGCCCAGACCGCTCACCGAATCGACGAGCGAGATCGCACCGTGGGCGCGCAGCATCGGAGCCAGCGCTGCCATATCGCAGGCGACACCGGTGGAAGTTTCATTGTGGGTCAAGAGCACGGCCGCGATCTCTCGCGCGCGATCGTCTTGCAATCGCGATTGCAGCGCCGCGGGATCAACGGCCGAGCCGAGCGGAGTTTGCAGCGACTCGACAATACAGCCATACGCTCGCGCAAGCTCCGCGAAGCGTATGCCGAAAGCGCCGACCGCACACGAGAGCACTCGCTCGCCCGGTGAAAGGAGATTGGTAATCACCGCTTCCAATCCGCCGGTGCCGGAACTGCCGAGCAGAACGACGCTCTGGGTCGTTCCAAACGCCGGCGCCAACGCATGCTCGAGGCGCTCGAGCATCCGCGCGAATTCTTCGCCGCGGTGGTTGATCAGGGGAAGCGCCGCCGCTTCGAGCACGGGCTGCGCGACCATCACCGGCCCCGGCAGGAATAGCAGTTGCCTCGGCATCGAAGAGAGATTTCGATGAAGACCCTCGGCATCCGCCTCACCGAACTCTCGAGTTGCGCCGGTTGCGCTGCGAAACTCGGCGCGGCCGAGCTTCGCAGCGTGATGGAACGCGTGTCGGCGGCCACCGACGACCGCGTGCTCGTTGGTTACGGAGGCAGCGACGACGCGGGAGTCTATCGGCTGCGCGACGATCTCGCGCTCGTCTCGACCGTGGACTTTTTCACGCCCATCGTCGACGACCCATACGACTTCGGGCGCATCGCGGCAACCAACGCGCTCTCCGACGTCTACGCAATGGGCGGCTCGCCTTTGATCGCGCTCAACATCGTCGCATTTCCCGAAGATCTCGACCTCGATATTTTGGCGTCAATCTTGGAGGGGGGCGCGAGCGTTGCGCGCAGCGCTCGCGTTGCAATCATCGGCGGGCACACCATTAAGGATGCCGAGCCGAAGTATGGGATGGCGATAACGGGCGTCGTCGATCCTCAACGCATCGTAACGAACGCTTGCGCCCGCCCGGGCGACGTTCTCGTGCTCACCAAACCGCTGGGCACCGGGATACTGACGACCGCGCTCAAACGCGGCGCGATCGCGGCTCACTATCTCACCGAAGCGGTACGCGCAATGACGACGCTCAACGAAGGCGCAGCAAAGGCAATGCTTGCGGCCGGAGCTCGCGCAGCAACCGATATCACCGGCTTCGGTCTGCTGGGTCATGCCGGCAGCATGTCACAGGCGTCGGGCGTGCGCTTTGTCATCGACGCCGCCGCGGTGCCGTTCTTTGACGGAGTGCTCGCGCTCGCCGAGAGTGGAATCGTGCCGGGGGGAACGCGTCACAACGCCGAGACTCACGCTGCATTCACAACGTTTGCGCCGGCCGTGCCCGCCGCGGCACGCGTCGCCCTCTCGGACGCTCAGACGTCCGGCGGTTTGCTGATCAGTGTGGCGCCTAGCTCACTCGAACGGCTGAGCTCGGAGCTAGGTACGTGCGGCGCGCTCTGCGCGGTTATCGGCGAGGTCCGTGAGGGTTTTGGCCTCGAAGTGCGTTGAGCGAGCGAGTTCTCGACGCTATCGTTTGATTCGGGATTTGCGCATCGAGCGGCGCTTCACTACCCCGTTGCCGCGTATTGGAACGACGTTGCTTATCTTCGCTTCGCCCAGGGGTACCGGCGAGATAATTCGCTTGCCTAATGCGTGATGGAACACCTCGGAAAGCTCGTCGACGGGAACGAAGGTCATCGTCTCGCGCACCTCTTTGGGCACGTCGTCTAAGTCCATCTCGTTGCGGCGCGGTAGTAAGATCTTGATGATGCCGGCACGCTTGGCGCCCAGCACTTTCTCCTTCAAACCGCCGATCGGCAAGACTTGTCCCGTCAGAGTAATCTCGCCGGTCATCGCAAGGTTCGGATCGACCTTGATACCGGTCAGCATGGAGGCGATCGAAGTTGCCAGTGCGATGCCCGCCGACGGACCGTCCTTCGGCGTTGCGCCGGTCGGTACGTGGATGTGGATGTCGTGCTTGGAGAAGTAATCCTCGGGTAGCCCCAGCTCGCCCGAGCGCGAGCGCAAAAACGACACGGCTGCCTGCGCGCTCTCTTTCATCACGTCCCCGAGCTGACCGGTCAAGACCAGCTTGCCGGTCCCCGGCATCGATTGCGTTTCGATGAAGAGAATGTCTCCGCCGACCGGCGTGTAGGCCATGCCGGTGGCAACTCCGATCGAAGCGACGCGCTTGCGCACTTCGTTGTAAAAGCGAGGCTTGCTCAGATACTCGACAAGGTTTTCGGGCTTGACGCGGGCTTTATAGCGTGAGTGCTCGGCGATCTTGCGCGCGGTCTTGCGAAAGACCGTTCCAATTTCGCGCTCTAGATTTCGAACCCCGGCCTCGCGCGTGTAGTCGTTGATGATTGCGCGAAGCGCGGCATCGTTGATCTGCGCCTGCGATTCGCGCAGCCCGTTGCTTTCGCGCTGTTTCTTGATTAGATAGCGTTTTGCGATCTGCAGCTTCTCGAGTTCGGTATACCCGGCGAGCGTGATGATTTCCATGCGGTCGCGCAGCGGCGGCGAAATCGTATCGAGCGTGTTGGCCGTGCAAATGAAGAGCACTTGCGAGAGATCGAACGGCAAATCGAGATAGTGGTCGCGGAAATGGATGTTCTGCTCGGGGTCGAGGACCTCGAGGAGTGCGGATTGGGGATCGCCGCGGAAATCAGCGCCGACCTTGTCGATCTCGTCGATCATCATCACTGGGTTGCGCGTCCCCGCATCGCGGATCGCCCGAACGATGCTCCCCGGCATCGCACCGATGTACGTACGGCGGTGGCCGCGAATCTCGGCTTCGTCGTGCACGCCGCCGACCGAGAGGCGCACGAACTTGCGTCCCATCGCGCGTGCGATCGATTGACCCAGGGAGGTCTTGCCGACGCCCGGCGGTCCGACGAAACAGAGGATCGGGCCGGTTAATTTCTTTTTGAGCTTACCGACGGCGAGATACTCGATGATCCGATCTTTGATCTTTTCCAGATCGTAGTGATCCTCGTCGAGGATCGCGCGCGCCGCCTGGATGTCGATGTGATCGGCCGTCTCGACGTTCCAAGGAAGCGTCACGAGCCAATCGAGGTACGTGCGGATAACGCCGTACTCGGGGCTCGCCTGAGGCACGCGCGAGAGCCGCTCGAGCTCGCGATCGGCCGCCTTCTTTACCTCCTCGGGCATCGCGGCCGCATCGATCTTCGCGCGCAGCTCGTTGGTTTCGGCCTGCTGGGGATCGACTTCACCGAGCTCCTCTTGAATTGCTCGAAGCTGCTGGCGCAAGTAGAACTCGCGCTGGTTCTTTTCCATTTCGCGTTGAATGTCGCTCTGAATCTTGTGTCCCAGCTCGACCACTTCGAGCTCTTTGGTGAGCAGCATTGTGAGCTTACGCATGCGTTTGGCAGTGTCGCGCTCTTCGAGCAACGCCTGGCGATCGGCCGTTTCGAGACGCATGGTCGAGGCGACGAAATACGTCAGTACCACCGGATCGGTGATGTTGGCGACCTCCATCTCCATCTCGCGAGGCGCTTGTGGAAGATAGGAAAGCAGCTTTTGGAAAAGGCCGGCGAGATTGCGCTGCATCGCTACGAGCTCTTCGTTCTCGACCGTCGAATCCGGAAGTTCCGTATATGCCGCAACCATGTACGGCGCAATTTGCGTGAACTGTTCGATCTTGAAGACCTGCTGACCGGCGACGATGCAGCGTAGCGTCCCGTCGGGCACTTTGAGCATCTTCTGAATCACGCCAATCGTTCCGACGCGCTGCACGTCGTCAGGACCCGGCTCCTCGACCTCGCGGTCGCGCAAGACGACCAAACCGATCGGTTTGCCTTCGCGCAGAGCCTCCTCGACGAGCGCGATTCCGGGCTTCTTGACGACGGCGAGCGGAATGACGGTGTGGGGAAAGAGCACGGCCTCCTGAAGCGGCAGTATGCCGATCAGGTTGGTGGAAACGATGGTATTGGCGTTTTTTTGGGGCATCGGTTAGGAAGTGGTCCTCTTTACCATGACGTGGAGTTGCGTGCGCGAGGTCGGCATGTAGGCGGTCGCTGCGATGGGCGCGACGACGACGAGCAATCCGTCCTCGTAACTTGCGGTAACGCCTTCGTATTCCACGGCCACCGGCAATGCAATTCGTTTGACAAACTCGCCGCGAACGATCTCCTTCTGAACGAAGGATCCGCAACGCCAGCGCGCCTTCTCGAGACGGCGTCCCGCAGCAATCAAATATCGCTCGTCAAAGCCCACACGAAGCGTCTCGGGATCGGCTCCGGCAATCTCGACGAGGACGATGATCCGGCGGCGCTCCTCATCGATAAAGACGTCGGCGTTGGGTTGAAACGTCGCCAGGCGCGTTCGCACCACGAACTCCATTACGTTCCTAAGACCCCCGAGATTGGCGGTCGGATGCGCCGCCTGCTCGGCCTTTAGAGCGCCGGGTCGGGAAGCGGCCGGCCCGGGGGCCAGGCCACGCACGGGACCATTTGGATGCGCAGGGCGCTAACGGCGTCGGGCGGGATGGCAACGCGAAATAGCTGCGGCAAATGCGTTGGAACGCCGTAGTGGCTCTGTGGCGGGAATGTATTCACGTTCTCGCCCGGCACGTGCGTGGAACCAAGCACGAGATTGATCGCCGTTGCATCCGCCGGCGACATGTACTGCGGGCTTCGTTCACCAAGCCACGTTGAGCCGTCTTGGGTCGTGTAAAGGAAGCCGATGATCTCGCTCGGCATCATCGACGAAGTCGAGAGCACTTGATCGATCCGAACGATTTGCATCGCGCGCGAAACGGGCGCCGCGAGCACTCGCGGAACTGCACGCGAGGAATCGAGACAAGCACCGTTTTCGAGCGGCGGCCCCTCGGTTTGCGGCGGCGGTCCCTGCGTTTGCGGCGGCGGCCCTTGCGGCGGCGGACCTTCGGGCGGCTGTTGCGCCACGGTATTGAGCAGAGCGATGAGGAAGAACGTCGCTAATGCCAACATGGCTACTCTCTTCGCCTAAACTGCTGCGCCGCCTCGGTACCCGCGACGCCGCGCTTATCGTCATGGGCGGCATTATCGGTTCGGGCATCTTCATGAATCCCTCCGTCGTCGCGCGCTACGTCCATAGCGGCACGTCGGTGATGCTCGTTTGGATTGCCGGCGGAGCGATCGCGTTGTTGGGCGCCGGCATCTTTGCGGAGCTTGCGGCCCGACGCCCCCAAGACGGCGGCCTCTACGCGTACATGCGCGACGCATTTCATCCTGCACTCGCCTTCATGTTCGGGTGGTGTCTCTTGCTCGTGTCGCAGAGCGGCGGCATGGCGGCAGCGGCGGTCACCTTTGCGGCCTACTTCGCGCCCCTGAGCGGCCGGCAGACTTCAACGGCGGCGATCGCTGCGGTTGCCATTGCTTTGTTTACGGCGATCAACGCGCTGGGCGTTCGCACCGGAACGACGACCCAGAATACCTTTATGCTGCTCAAGGTTCTGGCGATCGGAGCATTCGCGGTCATCGGACTAACCGCGGTGCACGCGCCGGCCCCTGCATTACCCCCGATTGCGCCGGGCGGCCTATTTGCCGCCATCGGTCTTGCGATGGTTCCCGTGCTCTTTGCCTACAGCGGCTGGCAAACGTCGAGCTTCATGACCGCGGAGCTCAAGAACCCCGCGCAAACCTTGCCGCGCGGCATGATCGCCGGCGTACTAACCGTCGTCGTTCTCTATGTAGCGGTCAACGCGGCCTGCCTGCGCGCACTCGGCGTTGGCGGCCTGGCAGCGACGAACACGCCTGCCTCGGCGATTGCGCAGTTGGCTTTCGGACAAATCGGTCTTCGCATCATGGCGTCGGTCATAGCGCTGTCGACGCTCGGATTCTTGAGCAATCAAATTCTTACTTCGCCACGCGTCTATTTCCAGATGGCTGCCGACGGCATATTCTTTCCGGCGTTGGCTCGCGTCAACCGCCGCACCCACGCGCCGGTGCTGGCAATCGTGTTGCAAGGCGTTATTGCCATCGTGATCGCCCTCTCGGGGCGCTACGACCAGATTCTGAACTACGTCACTTGCAACGATTACATTTTCTTTGGCTTAGCGGCGATTGCTCTGATCGTTTTTCGTAATCGCGACGCGCGCGAGCGGGGCGAGGGCAGAGAGCCGTTCTTCCGCATGCCCGGCCATCCGGTCAGCACGCTGATCTTTCTCTGCGCGGCCTGGGCGATCGTGGGCGATACGATCGCTCATGCGCCCCACGACACGCTCGTGGGGGTCGCGATCTTGCTCTCGGGCCTGCCCGTCTACTATCTGTTCAGTCTGCGGCGAAGGTCACGGCAACCGGACGCGGCCGAGGTCATCGGCGATCCGCGGGAGTAACTCGGCTGCCGTACCGCGCAGGGCGCACGCGACGCGCCCGCTGATCGCGGTTGCTTGAGGATTGATTTCGGCGACGAACGCGCGATCGTTATAGTACGTGGCGAGGGCCGCCGCAGGGTAAACGACCGCACTCGTGCCGACGACCAGAATAACTTCTGCCCGCGCTGCCGCGAGCTGCGCTTCGCGCCAGACCGCCGCCGGCAACGGCTCTCCGAACCAAACGATGTCGGGTCGAAATCGTCCACCACAACGGTGCTCGACGTCATCCAGAGGCAAGCCGTTCGCGTCGAGCGGGCGGCGCTCGGTGCAGTTACTGCAGCGCGCTTCGCGCAAACTTCCGTGCAGCTCGAGCAGATTGCGCGAACCCGCACGCCTGTGAAGCGAGTCGACGTTTTGTGTCGCCAGAGTGAAATCGCCCAGAGCATCTTCAAGTTTCACGAGCGCGTCGTGTCCAGGATTCGGCTCGGCGCGGTGATGCGCGGCCATACGTTCGTTGTACCACGTCCACACCAGTTGCGGGTCGCGCGCAAATCCTTGCGGCGATGCTAGCTCCTCGACACGATGCGTGCGCCACAAGCCACCGACGCCGCGAAACGTCGGCAAACCGCTTTCGGCCGAGATGCCCGAGCCGGTAAGCACGAGGACCGATTTGGCAGCCCGCAGTCGCTCACACAATTCTTCAAGGCGAGCGGTCATTGCTGACGGGTTACGGCGATGACTTGACTTTCGCGAGAAAGTTATAGAAGCTGCCGCGAATGGTCGCCGTGCCGGAAATTTCGCCGTTTTCGGCGATCGTGCCGCGAACGGTAAACCCGCCCGACGTTTGAAAGACCAGAGTGATATTTCCGGCGCTGACGTTGCCGCTAATCGCGATCGTTCGCCCGTAGAGCGGATCCGGCCGAACCGATTGCGAGACGTACGTCCCGGCGATGATGCCGTCGTTGAACCTCAACTTCATGACACCTGAGTGCGGAACGCCCTGAACGCCGAACGTCGGCTGATAGGCGGCGACGTACGTCGCTTCCCAAACGTGACCGCGCATCACGGCCGCGGCGGCGGGCAGCGCCTCAAACGCGATGATTGCGCCAATCAGTGCGCTGCAATAGCGGATCGCGATTGCCGCTCCGCTCACGTCCTCATCAGTTTCTGCCATTCGTCACGGCTGATTCGCAAAGTTGTTTCGTCGAGCTGCGCGAGCGGCGTGCGCGTGAGATGTTCGCGCTCGCACAGGTCCTGGGCGGCCGTGTCCACGTAGAGCAGGCCGGTAACGAACTCGCCCCGCTCGCTCGCGTCATGAATCGTTTTCAGAGCGCCCATCGCATTGGTCGGGTCGTAGTCCACGTCGAGCTTGCGAAGGAGTACGTGCGAGCCGTCCTCCAACTCGACGTCACGCACGGTTCCGGGCTCGTAATCGACGCTGATCTCGCGGCCCCCGGCGATATAGTCGGCCGTATGCAGGACGACGTCGTGTTCTTTGACGTAAGCGTAGCTCTTCGTCGAGCCCTCGTGGTCGTTAAACGTCACGCACGGGCTGATGACGTCGAGAATCGCGGTGCCGCGGTGCGAAAAGGCGGCTTGAAGTAGTGGCACCAGCTGCTTGCCGTCGCCCGAAAAGGAACGCGCGACGAATGTCGCGCCGAGTTCGATCGCGAGGCTGCAGACGTCGATCGTCGCGTATTCGTTGACCTTCCCGCCCTTTTGCGTCGATCCGACGTCGGCCGTGGCGGAGAATTGGCCTTTCGTCAAACCGTAGCAACCATTGTTTTCGACGATGTAGGTGCAATCGAGATTTCGGCGGATCATGTGACAGTATTGCCCCAACCCAATGCTCGCCGTATCGCCGTCGCCGCTGATGCCCAAAACGAGCAAGTCGCGATTCGCGAGTTTGGCGCCGGTTGCGGCCGACGGCATGCGACCGTGCAGGCCGTTGAAGCCGTGGGCCTGTTCCACGAAATAGGCCGGTGTCTTGGACGAGCAGCCGATGCCGCTCATCTTGGCTAACTTGTGCGGCTCGACGCCGTACTCGAAAAGGGCTTTGATCAAGTGATTCGTGATCGAATTATGGCCGCAGCCCGCGCACAGCGTCGTGGGAAGCCCTTTATAGATTTCGCGAGTGAGTCCGACGATGTTGAGATTTGCCGTCATTGTTTTCCTAAAGACTTTCGGTGCTATTCCGCAACCACAGCGGGTGCGCGCTCGGCCTCGAGCAACGGATCGATGATAACGTGCGCATCGATTGGCACGCCGTTGTAGTGACGAATCGATTCGAGGCGTCCAATCAAATACGTGGGCAGCTCGGCCCGTAAGACGCCGTAGAGCTGGCCGTCACGATTCTGTTCGATGACGTAGACGCGCTCGTGGCGCTTGATGAAGGTCGCGACTTCCGGTGAAAGGGGAAGCGCGCGCACGCGTAAGTAATCGGCCTCGATCCCGGCTTCGCGCAGCCGGTCGAGTGCTTCGACGACCGCGTGATGTGTCGTTCCGTAAGCGAGAACGGCGATCTTTCGCCCCTGCTCGTCGACGATCGGCGCCGGCACCGCGGTCCGTGCGGTTTCATGCTTTCGATTCAAGCGGTCGAGATTGCGCTGCCAAACGTCGGGCATTTCCGAGTAGCGCGCCTCTTCGTCGTGTCCGGTCCCGCGAGTGAAGAAGCCCGCATTGGGATGTTTCGTTCCCGGCAGCGTCCGATAGGCGATGCCGTCTTTATCAACGTCGCGGTACCGCCCCCAGCCTTTCATCGACGTCAAATCTTCAGCCGAGAGCACTTTGCCGCGATTGAAGGGCCTTTCGGGATATGGCAATGCGGGAGTCAACCACGAATTCATGCCGAGATCGAGGTCGGAGAGCACGAAGACCGGCGTTTGGAAACGATCCGCAAGATCGAAGGCCTCCATGGCAAACTCGTATGCTTCTCGCACCGTTGCCGGAAGCAAAACAATATGCTTGGTGTCTCCGTGCGAGAGCGTGTAGGCGAAGGCGACGTCGCCCTGCATCGTGCGCGTGGGCAGCCCGGTCGACGGGCCCGCGCGCTGCACGTCGAAGATCACGCCGGGCACTTCGGCGAAATATCCATAACCGGCGTATTCGGCCATGAGCGAAATCCCGGGGCCCGACGTCGACGTCATCGCGCGCGCTCCGGCCCAGCCCGCCCCGAAAACGACGCCCGCCGCAGCCAGCTCGTCTTCAGCCTGAACGATCGCTACGTTACGGTCGCCGTTCTCTGCGCCGGCGCGATAGCGATCGCAGTATTGGATGAAATACTCGCAGAGCGACGAGGAGGGCGTGATCGGATACCACGCCGCGACCGTACATCCGCCCATCACGCAGCCCAAGGCGGCGGCGCGATTGCCTTCCATAAAGAGCAACCCATCGGTCTTGCCAGTCATGGGCTCGAGGCGAAACGGATCTTGTTTCTGCAAGTGCTCGGCGGCATAGTCAAATCCAACGCGCACCGCGGCCATGTTGAGCTCGACCGCTTTGGCTTTGGTGCGGAACTGTGTTTTCAGCCCATCTTCGATCGTGTCGCTCGGAATGCCCAACAGTTCTGCGAGCACGCCGACGTAGATCATGTTGGTCAGATATTTGCGCAGATCGCCCTTATCGGCGAAGTGTTCTTTCGCCAGCGCCGCAAAGGGTACCGAATAATAGGTCAGGTCTTCACGCCGAGTCTCGGAGTTGAGTGGATAAACGGATTCGTGCACGATCGCACCACCGGATTTTACGCCGGCGACGTCTTGAGCCCAGGTGGCAGGATTGAGTGCGAGCAACACGTCGACGTCGCGCGTGCGGCATTGATAACCCCGGGAGCTGATGCGAACGTCAAACCACGTCGGAAGCCCTTCGATGTTCGAGGGAAAGACGTTTTTCGGCGCGACCGGAATGCCCAAACGCGCGATGGCGTTGGTCAGAACGAGGTTCGAGGATTGGCTTCCCGAGCCGTTGACCGTGGCCACGCGTATGGTGAAGTCGTTAACGACGCGCGCCGGCATGGATTAATCGTCATTCGCTCCTCGAGATAGCGGACCTTTCCTCGGAAGCCTTGAAAGAGGCGCTCGGTGCCTCTCTCTCACGTCATCCTACATATCGCATTTTGTAACGCAATCGCTCGTGTCGCACCGGAAACGACCATCGCCGTACGCGTTCGCTTGAGCGATCGCCTCGGCCGTCCCGAGCTCGATCGCATCTACCGAGTAGCGCGCGGCGATGAAGGTCAGGCGGTCGTGGAATTCGATAGCGCATTCGGCGTCCACTCGCTCGATGTCGCGGCCCCACAGTACCGCTGCACGGCCTCCGAATATCTGTTTTTCATCGCCGGACTCGATCGCAGCGTCAGCGTAACGTTGAACGACAGATCCTCGCCGTCGTCCAAGCCGGTGCTGCTTTCGGGCACCGCGCCACAGTCGTTCCTCTACGTTGCGCCGACGTTCGTTCTCTTCGCGAAAAGCGACGCGATTTGCAACAAGCCGGTTCCGCAAGTGCAGCCGACGAACGTTTCGGTCGAGAACGATCAAGACGGCTACTACGCGTGGCTTTACGCCGATCCCGCACCTGGGGGCCCGGAGCAACTCGCGCTGCGTCTGCGCACCCCCACGCATCAATATCACTACGTGCGCATTCCCGTGCCGTTTCCACTGCCGTGGACGGGCTGGCCGCAGAGCATTCAGTTCAATGTCACCGAAGCGATGGTCGACGACCTCGCCGGCGACCCGGTCGATACGCTGCTCTGTCCGAAACTCTGGCGAACTTCGGCGGGGTAGTCTCTCCGGCGGCGGATCGCCAGATCGAAGTTGCGTTGCGCTCTTGACAATGAGCGTCTTTTGTCGCATTCTGTACGCAAGGGAAGCTAGTATAGCTCTCCCTCCGGATTATGTGTTCTGTAGGGACGGAACTTAGCACGCTCACGCTTAGGCATGGGCATTATTCACTCATCTCTCGTGGAAAGGAATCCACACATGAACCGAACCTTCAAGGCGGCGGCGCTCGTTATCAGCGCTGCTGCGTTCTCCGCCGGGAGCCTTAGTCCGGCAGTCGCCGCGACAAATCAGGCGACCCTCAACGTCAGCGCCACGGTTTCGAACAACTGCGACGTTTTGACGCAACCCGCGACCTTGACGATGACCTACGAGCCAATCCAAAACGTCGGCACCCCGGGATCGGCTTCTTATACGTGGATCTGCACGACCGGCTTGGATGCGCAGGTTACTCCAGTCAGCGCCAACACCAACAGCAGTAACCCGAACGATTGGGTCGCAACGGCCGGCACGAATACATTTAACTATCTGCTCTACAATTCGGCCGCTTGCGGCGTGGCCGGCATTCAGATCACGAATGGAACTCCCGAAAACCTCGGCCCCGCGACCGGCAACACCACAACGTACAGCATCTGCGGCGTCCCGGATACGAGCGCCGGCGAACAGAACATACCCGCCGGTACGTATACCGATACCGTTACTTTCACGTTCAACTTCCCTCCGTAGGCGTTCGCTCATGAAGTGCTCGGTACGGAGCCGTATTGCGGCGCTTCTCATCACCGTTGGCTTCGCTGCAGTCTGCGAAGCCAACGGTGTTCAAGCCGATATTCTCTTCGCGCCGGTCAACGTCACCATTGCGCCCCCCGCGCGCGCCGGCGACTTTACCATTCGTAATCCTTCAACCCAGCCGCTGCGGCTGCAAATCTCCGCCGCGCGCTGGATCAACGCCCCCGGTAACCGTATCGAGCTTGCTCCGACTTCCGACGTCATCGTCTTTCCGCAGCTTGTGACCGTTCCGGGCTATGGAAAGCAAGAGATTCGCATCGCGATGCTCGCTCCGCCGGGAGATGTCGAAAAGACCTATCGCATCGTGGTCGATGCACTGCCGCAAGCCCCACCTCCAGGCGATCGTCTTCGCGGCGCCGAGCTGCGCTTGAACTTTCGAACGCAATTCACGGTTCCGGTCATGGTCGAGCCCTTAGTTTCTCGCGTCGGCGGCCGCCTCACCGCAGCAACCGCTCGGCGTGACGCCGTGGACTTTACCCTGCTTAATAGCGGCAACACGCACCTGGGCGACGATGCCATCCAAATCATCGCGCGCGACGCCGCAGGAAGCGTCGTCTTTTCGCAGCCGTTCCGCGGCTGGTGGGTGCTCGCGGGAGATGCGCGGTCGTTCTCATTCCACGCCCCGCAAGACCGCTGCCGCGCCGTTCGCTCCATTACGATCGCGGCCCCCGCGTACATGAAGGTAGCGCCCAAGATCATCGACGTAGCGGGCGGAGTCTGCGTAGTGTGAACCCGTGGCGCCCGGCCGCGCGCCGTCGCCGTATTATCGCCGTCGTGTTTTTGGCGCTCGGCGCTACCGCGCCGGCTTTCGCCGATAGCCCGACATCAGCGCCCGCTTCGGAGACGTCGCAACAGCGGGTGCCACTCGACTTACGAGTCGGCGGCGTCGACCGGGGTGTCGTCGTCGCGATCCTCCACGATAACGATTTCCTGATTCCCATCGATGCACTTCGGGATGCCGGCATCAAAGTGGCCGAGAGCAAATCGATTACTATCGGCGGCACGACCTACGCCTCGCTCAAAGCATTGGCCCCCGCCATCACGTACGCGTACGATGCTTCGGCATTGACGCTCGCGATCCGCATCGTCGATGCGAGTGCCCTTGCGGCGTCGGCGAATACCTTCGATCTGGCGCCCCCAAAGATGCAAACGCAGGCGCCCACGACGATTCCAAGCGGTTTTCTGACGTATGACGTGATCGATTCGCTCGCACGCGACTCGCCCAGCAGTCTTTCCGGGTTCTTCGACGCCGGTTTTAGCAGCGACGAAGCGCATTTCGAAGCAACCAATAATGTCGCAAACACGGGATTTCGCCGCGGACTCGATACGCTCACGTTCGATGACGAAACCGCGCTGCGTACGATCGCGATCGGCGACACGTATGCTGCGACGAACGATCCACTGGGAACCAACGTGGTCATCGGCGGCGTGATGATCTCGCGTAACTTCGAGCTTCAGCCCGACTTTTTGGTCTACCCCACGGCGGGATTCAAGGGAACGGCGCTCGCTCCGACGCAGGCCGACGTTTACGTCAACGGCGGCCTCTACAAGACAATCGAATTGCCGCCGGGTCCCTTCAACTTGGAGAACGTCAGTCTTCCCGTTGGCATGAACGTTACCAATGTCGTTCTACACGATCCCTTTGGCAACGTCACGCAGTTCGGCGGATCGTTCTACGGGTCGCAAATCGTTCTCGCCAAGGGCGTCACCAGCTACGACTACCAACTGGGCTTCCTGCGGCTCGATCCCTTCGGTCCGGACGAAGGCTATGGCCCGTTCGCGGGGGTCGCCGCGTATCGTCTCGGCGTCACCAACACGGTGACGGCAGGGGGCGCCTTCGAGACTTCCGCGGGCACCGTCGATGGCGGACCGAGCGCGAGCTTTCGGACGCCGCTCGGGCAATTCGATTTGGCCGCAGCGGCGAGTGATTCGCGCGGAAGCGCCGGCAACGCAGAATATGCCGCATGGGCCTACGCGGGGGGCCGCCTAACCGCGCAGATCGGAACGCTCCTGCGCAGCCGAGAGTTCGCGACGATCGCGCTGCCCGCAAGCTCGAACCGTGGCACCGAATCGGCCTTCGAAAGCGTGACGTACCGCTTCTCGCCCAGACTCTACGGGGAGCTTACGCACGCCGATAGCCACTACTCGCAAGGCTCGCCCGCCGATCAAACAATCGCGTCGCTCAACATGCGCTCGGGCGGGAAAGGTACCTGGATTCTGACCGCGCAGCGTAACCGCGGTTCGTTTTTTTCGTCAGTCGCCACGGCGAACCAGACGACGTGGGCCCTGGGCGCCGGCTACGACGTCAACGTCGGAACCTCGGGATACCTGCAGGCGCAAACGGCGGCCGGAAAGGGCGCACCCTCAACGTCGGTAACGTACAGCTCGTCGGCGCCCAACTCGCCGGGCGGTTTGGGCTATACGACGACCGCGCAATCGGGACAGGGCCAAGACTCGTTCACCGAATCGGCGCAGTACCGCGCCGCGAACTTCGATGCGATCGAGCAAGTGAGCGATGCCCCTGGTGGAACCAGCGCCTTCGCCGGCCTGACGGGCAGCATCGCATTCTTCAAACAAGGCGCATTTTTCACCAGTCCCTTACAAGACGCGTACACGCTCGTTCACGTCGCCGGACCGTCGGGACTTCCGGTCTCGCTGGCTGGCGCGGTGCAGGGAACGACGAACGGGCGCGGCTACGTCGTCGTCCCCGGCATGGTGCCGTACGTCGACAATCGCGTGGAAGTCGGCGGTTTGGGGACCCTGCCTGAATATCAAATCGACTCGAGCGAGAAGATCGTCGTTCCGCGCAACCAAAGCGGCGCAGCCCTCGACTTCACCGTCCGCAAAGTCCAGATCATCGTCGGCCGCCTGCTGCTGCGGTACGACGGCAAGACGGTGGCGCCGAAGTACGGCGTTCTTCAGATCGTCGGCGCGACGGGAAAATTTTCGTCGGACATCGGCGAGCATGGCGAGTTCTACTTTGAGAACTTGCAGCCCGGTCGTTATCGAGGGACGATTACATATGCTGACGAAGCTCCGTGTTCGTTTGACTTGGTCATTTCGAGTTCGTCCGAGTTCACGCTCGACGTAGGCGCGCACACGTGCGTCGAACCATCGTCATAACGATTGCTTTCATCACCCTGGCGTCGACGTGTGCCACCGCCGCCGGCGTGCAGTTTCGATCGATCGTTCGGCGCGGTGGATTGCCGGTCTCCTCGTGCACCTCGACGGTCACCGTTCCATTGCGCTTTGCCTACGATCCGCTCGCCGGCACCGATCAGGTCGCGACGACGGTCGTCACCCTGCGCTGCAGTCCACCACAATTTTTGGGAACGATCGCGCTCACGGCCGGCAACTCCGCAGAGTTCGGCCGGCGCCGGCAAATGTGGCGCAATGGAACCGACGCCTCCGACACGCTCGAATACGACCTCTATGCGAGCGGCAATGCCAATGCCGTGTGGGGCGACGGAACGGACGGAACGACCGTGGTGGTCGTCAATAGGACCGTGGCAACGTATACCGCGCTGATCTTTGCGCGCCTCAGCTACCCGCAACGTCACGTGAGCGCGGGTAACTATTCCGACACGATCACGATGATCTTCGATCTGCGGTAAACAGAAGAAAAGGCGCGTCTTACGACGCGCCTTTCAGCTTCGAGTTGTCGCGCTTGGGCGATCAACTACATCATGTCGTAGCCGCCCATCCCGCCGCCTCCGGGAGCACCGACCGGCTCCTTCTTGGGTTCGGGCTTATCGGCAATGAGCGTTTCGGTCGTAAGGATCAGCGATCCAATCGACGCGGCATTTTGCAGCGCCGCGCGCGTCACTTTGAGCGGCTCGACGATACCGGCAGCGAACATGTCTACCACGTCGCCGCTCATCGCGTCGAAGCCGAACGGCGCATTCTTGATGCGAACCGCATTGACTTGAACCGAGCCTTCGAAGCCCGCGTTGTCGGCAATCTGCCGCGCCGGCTCTTCAAGCGCTTTACGGATGATGTTGATGCCGATCTTCTCATCGGCCCACGTCGACGCATGTCCGTTCGTCTTCGGAGGCTCGTATTTGTCGATCGCTTTGATCGCGTGCAGCAGCGACGCGCCACCGCCGGGGATCATGCCTTCCTGAACGGCCGCGCGGGTCGCCGAGAGCGCATCTTCGATGCGGTGCTTCTTTTCTTTGAGTTCCGTCTCGGTTGCCGCACCGACTTGGATGACGGCAACGCCGCCGGAAAGCTTGGCAAGACGCTCTTGCAGCTTTTCGCGATCGAAGTCGGAGTCGGTCTCTTCGATCTGCTTTTTGATCATCTCGATCCGGCCCTTGATGGCATCGGCCTTGCCGTTGCCGTCGACGATGGTCGTCTCTTCCTTGGTGACCGTTACTCGCTTGGCTTGGCCCAGCTGATCGGGTGTAACCTTATCGAGCTTCAAGCCGAGCTCTTCCGAGATGACGGTAGCGCCGGTGAGGGTTGCGATGTCCTTGAGCATTTCCTTACGGCGGTCGCCGAAGCCCGGGGCCTTGACGGCAACCGAGGTGAACGTGCCACGAAGCTTGTTCACGACGAGCGTCGCGAGCGCTTCGCCTTCGACGTCCTCCGCGATGATGAGCAGCGGCTTCTGCACCTGGACGACTTTTTCGAGGAGTGGGAGGATATCGGCGATTGCCGAGATCTTTCGCTCGGTCACCAGGATGAACGGATTGTCGAGGACGGCCTCCATGCGTTCGGAGTCCGTTACCATGTACGGCGAGATGTAGCCCTTATCGAACTGCATGCCGTCCTTGGTTTCGACCTCGGTCTTGAGGGTTTTCGATTCCTCGACGGTAATCACGCCGTCCTTACCGACCTTCTCCATGGCGTCGGCGATGAACTCACCGATCTCCGGATCGTTTGCCGAGATCGACGCGACTTGTGCGATCTTGTCTTTGGTGTCGACGTCCTTCTTGAAGGCTTCCATCTCTTTGACCGCGATGTCGACGGCTTTCTCGATTCCATGCTTGATGAGCAGCGGATTGCTGCCCGCCGTCACATTGCGAAGACCTTCCCGTATGATCGCCTGGGCGAGTACGGTCGCGGTCGTCGTGCCGTCGCCGGCGATGTCGTTGGTCTTCGACGCCACCTCTTTGACGAGCTGAGCGCCCATGTTTTCGAAAACGTCGGGCAGCTCGATCTCTTTGGCAATCGTCACGCCGTCGTTGGTAATCGTCGGCGAGCCAAATTTCTTGTCGAGCACGACGTTGCGGCCTTTAGGGCCGAGCGTCACGCGGACGGCATCGGCCAGCGTGTTGGCGCCGCGCTCGAGCGCGCGACGCGCGCTTTCATCGAATACGAGTTGCTTTGCAGCCATAATTAAACTTGAACTCCTTTAGACGCCGGCCGGCACTTTGTCGACGATGGCGAGAATGTCTTTTTCAGGAATGATGAGGTACTCGGTACCCTCGATCTTGACTTCGCTTCCCGAGTATTTGCGATAGAGCACGCGATCGCCGACGTGGACCTTCATCTCGACCACGCTGCCTTTGTCGGTCACGCGGCCCGGCCCGACTGCGCGGATAACGCCTTCCTGGGGCTTCTCCTTGGCCGTATCGGGAAGGAAGACGCCGCCGGTGGTCTTGTCTTCTTGCTCTACGTGTTCAACAACGACGTTATCGAACAGGGGCTTGAGATTCACGGAAACCCTCCATATGGAATTTTGTCTGGACTAGCGCGATTAGCACTCTTGGCGCGAGAGCGCTAGCCGTGCCATATTAGCAGACTCTCCGTACGAGTGCAAGCGGCCTTCGCGCGGTTTCGCGCCCGGAGGAGAGGAGCAGTGCCCTCAGCGCCAGGCCACTGCGGAGGCTGGCCGAATGGACCGCCTCGTGATCGGCGGCTTGACGATTTCCCTAAGCGCCCTGCGGCATAACGCCGGGGTGCTTCGCGATCTGGTCGGCCCGCAGCGGACGGCGTTCGTCGTTAAGGGCAATGCCTACGGCCACGGTCTGGTGCCGGTTGCGCGCGCGGTCGAGCCCTACGCTGCACGCCTGTGCGTCTACGCCATCGAGGAGGCCCTTGCGCTTCGCGACGGCGGCGTCTCGGCCCCGATTCTCGTTTTGGGACCAATCCCGCCCGAGGCGCTCGACGATGCCGTCGCAGCGCAGGTCGAGCTCGTTCTTTGGAACGCCGGCGGTTTTGCCCGTCGGGTCGGGGCGGCGGCGCACGAACGCCGTCGCGTTGCCACGGTGCACGTCAAGGTGAACACCGATCTCAACCGGCTAGGCTTCGAGCCGCACGAGCTCGCCCATGCGCTCGACGACCTGTTGCGCATTCCCGAGCTCTCGATCGGCGGCATTCTCTCGCATCTCGCCTCGGCCGAAGAGCTCGATTCTCCGTATACCATGCATCAACTCAGGGAGTTCGAGCGCGCGCTCGCGCAAGCCAAGCCGCTCTTGGATTCGCGTTCGATCGCGCCGGTTCGTCACATCGCCGCGTCGGCGGCTGCAATACTGTGGCCTCAGACCCGCCTCGATACGGCACGCTTCGGAATTGCGCTCTACGGCCTTTGGCCATCGCTCCAAACACGAACGGCAATGGGCCCCACACCGCTCGACCTGCGCCCCGCGCTTTCGTTTCATTCCCAGCTCATCGTTACACGCGCGATCGCGGCCGGTGCCTCGGTCGGCTACGGTGGAAGTTTCCACGCGGCGCGCGACATGCGCATTGGGGTGGTGCCGGTTGGGTATGCCGACGGCGTTCCGCGATCGCTCTCGAACCGCGGTGCGTTCGCCGTCGACGGCGCGCTTTGCCCGATCGTCGGACGCGTTGCGATGAACATGACGCAAATCGACCTCACGCTCGCGCCAAACGCTCACGTCGGTTCGATCGTCACGTTAATCGGTCGCGATGGCGCAACGACCGTTGCCGCCGACGACTGGGCGGCGTGGGCCGAAACGATTAACTACGAAATCGTGACTCGGCTGCCGAGCGAATCGCATCGCGAGTACGTCTAAGCGACAGCGGCGATCGCTTCCTCGAGATCGATCGTGCCGGTGTAGAGCGCGCTGCCCACAATGCAGGAGTCGACGGTGGCCGGGACCGAGCGTTTGAGCTCGCGCAGATCGTCGATGTTGCGTGCGCCGCCGCTGGCCATCACCTTCACATCGGCTGCATTCGCCACCGCGTTGAGCGCGTCGATGTCGTAGCCTTCGCCCATGCCATCGCGGCGAATCTCCGTAAAGATGATGCGCGAAACGCCCCACTGCGCAACGCGGCGCACGAGCGCGTCGCGATCGACCGGCGCGCGGTCTTGCCAGCCGTGGATCGCCACCTGCGTTCCGCGCGCATCGATGCCGGCGATGACTTTGCCGGCGAAACGATTGATGATATTGCGCGACAGACGCTCGTCCTCAACGAGCAGCGTCCCAAGAATTATCTCCGAGACGCCGGCGGCAAAGGCTTCTTCGGCGTGCTTCACCGCGCGTAGACCCCCACCCATTTGCACCGGGGCGTCGACCGCTTTGCAAATTCGCCCGACCGCGGCCAGATTCTCACCCGAGCCAAAGGCGCCGTCGAGATCGATGACGTGCAGGCGGCGCGCGCCGAGGTCGACGAATGCCCGCGCTCGCTCGACCGGATCGCTATCGTACTGCACCTCGGTCGTCGGGTCGCCTTGCTTCATGCGAACGCACTTGCCGCCGCGCAAGTCGAGCGCCGGCACCACTTGCATCGACTATCCGCGAGCGCCGTTCGAATGGCGTTGTTCGATGGGAACGTACGGTCCCGGTGTCGGTCCTTCGTACGTCGCTTGCGGCCGAATGAGCCGGTTGTCGGCGAGCTGTTCGAGGATGTGGCCGGTCCACCCGGCGATGCGTCCGCAGGCAAAGAGACACGTGAACTCGTCGCCGGGGATGCCGAGATCGGCGAGCACCGGCGCGGTGTAAAAGTCGACGTTGGCGTAAATCGTATTGCCGGGTTTCTTCTCTTGCAAGACTTTACGACTGGCCTCTTCCACCGCGTGGGCCGTCTCGTACCACCGATCCCCGCCAACGTACTCCGCCAGTTCTTTGGCCATTGCCTCGAGATGGCGCGCGCGTGGATCGCGCACTTTATATTCCCGATGCCCCATGCCCATGATACGCTTTCCTTGGTCCAGGATGTCACGCACGTACGGCTCGGCGTTTTCCGGAGACTTTACCGCGTTAAGCGTGCGGAAGGCCGCGGTCGCCGCGCCGCCGTGGAGGTCGCCTTGCAAGGTCGCAAGCGCCGCCGTAACCGACCCGTAGATGTCGGCGCGAGTCGACGCCGCAACGCGTGCCGCAAAGGTCGAAGCGTTGTACGAATGGTCGGCGAGAAGCACGAGGTAGGTGTCGAGCGCATCCTCTTCGATCGCGTGTGGCACCTTGCCGGTACGCATGTAGAGGAAGTTACCAGCTTGTGAAAGATCGGGTCGCGGCGCAACCGGTTCAAGCTCGCGGCGAATGCGATCCCATGCGGCAACGATGGTCGGCAGCTTGGCGATAAGTTCGATCGCGGTGTGGACGTCGGAAAGATGCTCGCCTTGCGAATTGACGGGCGAAAAGAGTCCCAAGCCGCTGACGATCGTTCGCAACACCTCCATCGGCCAGGCGGTCTTCGGAACGTTCTGCATCGCGGCCAGCAACGGCTCGGGCAGCGAGCGGCAGGAACCGATCTCGCGCTTGAGCGCCTCGAGCTGGTGCCGGTTCGGAAGATGATCGTAAAGCAGAAGATGCACGATCTCCTCGAACGTCGCGTTCGGCGCGAGATCGTCGATGTTATAACCGCGATAGGTTAAGCGCCCGATCCCTCCTTCGACATTACTGAGCTGCGTGGACCCGACGACGACGCCCTCAAGGCCACGATCGACAACGGTTGGCAAGGATTTCCTCCATAAACGGTTAGTTACAACGGCCTTGGTTTTCCCAGGCCGCAAAGCTTCTACTCCGTCGGCAGTCGGCCTGTGACGGAGGCGTTGGCTGGCAGCTTGGTTGAAAAGTGTCCCAATGGATGCGCTCGACCTCACGAAACGTCCTCCACGCAGCCCGCGTGAGCTGTTGCCCGGACTCGACGTGCTGATGATGGCTCGCACGGTTGACAAGCTGCGGGCTACCCTCCCCGGCGGCAATATCGGCGAATATCAGATCACCGGCTTCAGTTCAAGCCTGCTCAATGCGTTGGAAATTCCCGAAGCATCGCTGCGCGCCGCGATCGCCCGGGCCCGCTCCGACGACGACGTCTCCGCCTGGATTCGATCGCGCACCAAACCGGAACGCTACGCCGAAATCAACGCAAAGTTAGAGAATCGACGAATCGCCGAGCGCCTCGACGACCCCGAGTTCGTCGCGCGCTACCCGGTTGCGAAACGTCTGCCCGCGCATAACTCGCGGCTCGATCTCCTGATCGCCGACGACGCCGAAACGTTCGGCGATCAAGCGACGGCGTCGCGCAGATCCGCTCGGGAACGCGCATAGCCGACGAGCCGCTCGATCAACGCTTCAAATGAAATGCCGATGGCCGCGCAAGCGTCGCGCACCAAGCTGACCGGGGTCAATCCCGGCAACGAGTTGATCTCTAGTAGATGCGGCCGCTGGTCCGGCGTAACGATAAAGTCGCTGCGGGAGTAGTCGCGCAAACCCAAGAGACGGTGCGCGGAGAGCGCCAGCATCTGCAAACGCGCGGCGAGATCCTCATCGATCGGCGCCGGGACGATATGCGTGCTTCCGCCCGGCTCGTACTTTGCATCGTAGCTGTAAAAGCCGTCGCGGTTGGCGACGATCTCGACAACGGGCAACGCTTCTTCACCCAAGACGGCACTCGTGAACTCGCGCCCGTCGAGATATTCCTCGGCGAGGATCTGCGCGTACGACTTTGACGCCTCGAGCATGGCGCTGGTCCATTCTTCGTGGGTGTGCACGATCGAAACCCCGGCCGACGATCCTTCGAAGCGCGGTTTGATGACCAGTGGCAGATCGAGCGACCCCGGGAGCAATGGCAACGTGCCGCCCGTGAGATCGAAGAGGTCCCATACCGGCGTGGGCAGTCCTTCCGCTGCGAGCAGTTTTTTCGTGAGGTGCTTGTCCATCGAAAGCGCCGCCGCTTCAAGGCCGCTTCCCGTGTATGGAATGGAAAGATACTCGAGCAGCGCCTGCACGTGGCCATCCTCGCCACCCTGCCCGTGCAGCGCGATGAAGACGATATCGGGCTTGTGCTGGCGCAATGCGTCGAGAAACCGGTCGTCGTATTCGAGTGATTCGGCGTCATAGCCCAAGGTACGCAAGGCGCGCACGACTTCGGATCCCGAGCGAATGGAAATTTCACGCTCGGCGCTGCTGCCGCCCATCACAACGGCGATTCGCTCTTTGCTCGCGCTAGTACGTTGCATCGATGAAGACTCCAACTAAGTGCACTTCGAGTTGCAGCTCGACGTTCCAGCGATCGCGCACCGCCCGTCGCGTTCGCGCGAGTAGCGTCGCGACGTCTTTTGCCGTCGCACCGCCGAGGTTGTTGATGAAATTCGCGTGGAGCGTCGAGACTTGGGCATTTCCTTCGCGCCATCCCTTGGCGCCGGCGGCCTCGATCAGGCGCGCCGCTTTATCGCTGGGAGGATTGCGGAAGCACGATCCCGCGTTCGGCAATGCGATCGGTTGCGTTCGTTTACGCGCAACGAGCCTTCGGCGCATTTCCGAACGCACGTCGCCGGCGCTCGAACCCGCGAACTCCAGAATGACGCGCGAAACAACGACGTCGCGGTCGAGCGTCGAGTGACGGTACAGATAGCGCACGCTGGTCGAATGCGGCTCGGGGCGGCTGGGCGATTGCACCCAAACCTCGCGTACGAACTCGCCGATCTCGCGGTCGGTTCCCGCATTCATGCGCAGCGAACCGCCGACCGTGCCGGGGATTCCCGCCAGAGAACCGATCCCCTCAGCGCCCGCTGACGCCGCCTTCGCGGTCACCAGCGCCATATCGGCCGAGCCGCCGGCTTCGACGATGACGCGTTCGCCCTCAGTGCGTACGCGCGCGCGCGCAAAATCGCCCGCCAACCCAATGACGACGCCGCGTACGCCGCCGTCGCCGACGAGCACGTTGCTGCCACCGCCGATAATCCACCACGCCATGCGTCGACGCCGGCAAAACCGCAGAAGCGCAGCGAGCTCGTCGACGTTCTGCACCGTCGCGAATGCGTCGGCCGGGCCGCCGATCTTCCACGACGTGTACGGGGCGAGCAATTCATCGAAGCGCACGCGCTCGCCGAAAATTTCGCGAAGGGAGCCGCGATCGGATTCAGAGATCAGGCTCTGGAGGGCACCGACGGTCGTGAGGCTCATGCGCCTACCGAAGCGGCACGAGATTCGATCGGCTCGGCGAAGCGGCGTGCCAGCCCGACGGCAGCGTCGGTGATGTCGCCGGCGCCGAGCATCAGCACGAGCGAGCCTGACGCGGTTTCGTCGAACAAACGCTCTTCGAGTTCTGCGACGTTCGAAACGTAGCGGACCGCCGCACCGGCGCTCTCCAGCCTCTCGCCGATCGAACGTTCGCTCACGCCGGGAATAGCGGGCTCCGATGCGGCGTAGACGGGGGCGAGATAAATGCGGTCGGCGCCGAGCAATGCCGATGCGAATTCGTGTGCCAAGAAGGCAGTGCGCGAATAGCGGTGCGGTTGAAACGCAACGACGAGTTCCCCGCGATGATACTCTCGCGCGGCGGCGATTGTGGCGCGGACGGCGGTCGGGTGGTGCGCGTAATCGTCGACGATCGTTATCCGCTCGCTCGACGTTAGAATTTCAAAGCGGCGGCGTACGCCCCGAAAGCCTTGCAGTGACGCCGCAATCGACTCAATGCAAACGCCGAGCTCCCTGGCGATTGCGATCGCCGCCAGTGCATTTTGCACGTTCATCGCACCAGGAACTCGCAGCTCGAACATTCCCAGCGAACGATTCTCGGCAATCACCTCGAAGCGCGAGCCGAAATCGGCATAGGTCGGATGAACGGCGTGGACGTCGGCTCGCGGGTCGAAGCCGTAGGTCAGGATGCGCGCGCGCAGGTCGTGGGCCGTCAGCGATTCGGCAAGCGGATTGTCGATCCCGACGAGCGCAAGTCCCTGCGCGGGTAGTTTTGCAAGGAACTCGGCAAACGCGCGTGCGAGCCCGGGGAGTTCGTCGTCGCTGTTGAGGTGATCGTTTTCAATATTCGTAACGACCGCGACCATCGGCTCGAGCAGCGCAAAGGATCCATCCGATTCGTCCGCCTCGGTGACGAACCACCGTGACGTGCCGTCGCTGGCATTGGTTGCCAGCAATGTGTCGATCCCGCCCAGAACGAGGCCGGCATCGATGCCACCGCCACGCAGTACGGTATAGGTCATCGCGGTCGTGGTCGTCTTCCCGTGCGTCCCCGCGACGGCGATGCCGCTCCGGCCCGCAAGCAGGCGCGCGAGCATCTCGCCGCGATGCAACACCGGCGTCCCTCTGCGCGCGGCTGCAAGCGCTTCGGGATTACGCCGGCGATCGATCGCCGAGCTGACGACAACCACATCCGCGTCGCGGACGTTGCGCCCGTGATGACCGATGGCGACGCTCACGCCTTGGACGCGCAACGCCTCGACCAGGGGATTGAGGCAGAGATCGGAACCCGACACGCGTTCGCCGCGCGCGCGAAGGACGCGCGCGATCGCACTCATCCCAATGCCGCCGATTCCGACGAAGTGATAACTGGTCACGCTCCTAGCTCTTTCGTGGAACCAAGGTATCGATCCGGGCAAGAATCGCGTTCAATGGATCGGCTCCTCCCAAGCGCTGCGCGCCGGCGGCAAGCGCTTGGAGCCGCGACGGCTCGACGGTTTGGGCAAAGAGTGCGGGAAAGGCGCCGGCGCGCAGTTCCTCGTCGCCCAGCACGACCGCCGCACCCGCGGCTTCAAAGCGCGCGGCATTGATCTCTTGATGGCGCTCCGCGGCAAAGGGGTACGGAACGAGAATCGCTGGTTTGCGCAAGGCCGCCAGTTCCGCCAAGGTCGAGGCGCCGGCGCGCGCGAGCACCAAGTCGGCAACGGCGTAGGCGTCGGCCATATCGTCGAGATACGGCCGGGCGTTCGGGATCGTCGCGTGCACGCGCTGATAATCGTTCTCACCGGTCAACGCAAAGAGTTGCCAACCCGGCGGCAGTGCCGCCGATGAGACGAGGCTGCAGAGTGCGTCGTTGATCGAGCGGGCGCCCTGACTTCCGCCGATCGAAACCAACGTGCGCAGCGACGGGTCGAGCCCGAGCCGCGCGATCGCATCATCGCGCGGGGGCAACGCGCGTAACGTGGCGCGAATCGGGACACCCGTCGATTCGACATCCCAAATCTGGTCGACGATCGGTGCAAGGAGGCGATTCGTTAATCCGGGCGCCGCATTGGGTTCGAGCAATACGATTGGGGCAGTTGAGAGTCGCAACAGCCGACGGATGCGCGCCGCCAACGTCACCGGAAACGCGACGTATCCGCCGGTCGCGATGACGATGTCGGGGCGTTGCGATGCTAGGAGCCGCAGACTCTGCGCGATTCCTTTGAGATTGCTTCCTATCGTCGCGAACAGATCGAGCGATGGGCGCCGCGGCATCGAGCGGCTCGCAATTGGGAAAAGGCGGTAGCCCGCCTTCGGAACGATCGTCGATTCGAGCCGATCGGCCGCGCCGATGAAGGCGACTCTTGCCTGGCGCTCACGTAACGCATCGGCAATTGCAATGGCGGGATAGAGATGGCCGCCCGTCCCGCCGCCCGCAAAGATGACGGTCACATCTGCCTGGAATCGCGGCGCGCCGAGCGTCCCGGCGCATGCCGCGCAACGTTGGCGATCAAGGCGACCGCCACGAGATTCACGACCAGCGAGCTACCGCCGAACGAGATGAACGGGAGCGGCACTCCAGTTACGGGCCACGACGACGAAACGACGCCGATATTGACGAAAGCCTGAATCGTAATCATCGCGGTGCAGCCGATCGCAAGGAAGAACCCAAAACGATCGGAGGCGGCCAACGCGATTCGAATCGAGCGATAGGCCAAGGTTACGAAGAGTGCGATGACCGCCAAGGTGCCGATCAAACCGAGCTCCTCCCCGAGTACGGAGAAAATGAAATCCGTATACTGTTCGGGCAGATAGAAGAACTTGGCTCGCGAAGCGCCCAGGCCGACACCGAAGAGACCGCCGCTGCCTAGCGCCAAGAGCGACTGGACGATATGAAAACCGGTGTTGAGCGGATCCTTCCAAGGGTCGACGAAGGCAAAGACGCGCGCGCGGCGATACGGGCTTGCCAGCACCGTCAACGCGGCGAAGGGAACCATTGCCACCACGACCGCCGCGAGATGCACGACTCGCGCTCCGGCGGCAAAGAAGAGCGCTAACGCGATAAAGAGCAGCAGGCTCGCCGTTCCCATATCGGGTTCTCTCAATACCAGCACGGCCATGATCGCGACCGGGACGCAAAGCGGAACCAGACCGCGCGAAAGCGAGACGATGCGGTCGCCGCGCGCGGCGAGAACGGCAGAAAGATAGATCACCAATGCGAGCTTGGCAAACTCCGAGGGCTCGAGGCTGAAACCCGATGTCCCGATCCAACGACGACCCCCGTTGACGCCCAATCCGACGTGCGGCACGAAGACGAGGCAAAGCCCTGCTATGCCTGCGACCAAGAGATAGGGCGCGACGCGGCGCAGGCGATGATAGTCGATTCGATAGCAGGCATACGCGGCGGCTAAGCCCACGGCGAGCCAGAGGAGCTGGCGCTTGAGATAATACGCAATGTCGCCGTGCATCGCGAAGGCGGTCGCACTCGATGCTGAAAAGACCATGACGAGGCCGATCCCAATTAAGGCCGCAACACTCGTGAAGAGAACGACATCCAGTGACTCGCGTCGCGATTGCAGCGTCGCCGTCTCACGCACCGGCCGGCTCCTTGAGCGACTCTACCGCCGCGGCGAACCGTTCGCCGCGATCCTCGGCCGAGTCGAACATGTCGAACGACGCGCAACCGGGCGAAAGCAAAACGACGCCGCCGGGCCGGGCGAACTCCCGAGCGCGCCGCACCGCCTCTTCCATTGACGTCGCCTCGACGGCATCCACGCCCGCGGCCGCACGCCGAATCTCCGACGCCGTTTCACCGATGGCGACGAGCGCCGCCGCCCGCTCTCGAATCGCGCTTCCCATCGCCGCGAACTCCGTCCCCTTCGCGCGGCCGCCGGCGATCAAGACGATCGGGCCGTCGTAGGTTTCCAATGCGGCAATTACGGATGCGGGATTCGTTGCCTTTGAATCGTCGACGTAACGAACGCCCTCGATCTCGGCGATCGTCTTGAGCCGATGCGCCATTGGTTGAAAAGTTCCGACTGCCTCCCGAAGCTCGCTGGGCGTACAGCCCACGGCGAGTGCTGCCAGAAGCGCGGCCATGACGTTGCGTACGTTGTGCTCGCCAGGCAACGGAATCGCGTCCAGCGAGACGAGCGGAACGGGACGTGGGTCGCCGGCAATCGGAGCGTACGTGATCGTGTGGTCGCGCACGTACAACGTGGCCTGCTCCCGGCGATCGAGCGTGAACCACAGCTGGCGTGCCTGAACGCGCGTGCCGCCGCCGCGCCAGTGCAGCGCTCGAATCTTGGGGTCGTCGAGATTTCCGACGAACCAATCCATCATCGATTGATTGGCAAAGATGCGATACTTTGCTTCGGCATACTCTTCCATGGAGTGATAACGGTCGAGGTGGTCGGGCAGAAGATTGAGCAACACCGCAACGCGCGGCTTGAACGAGCGAATCGTTTCCAGCTGAAACGAGGAAACCTCCGCAACGATCCAATCGTCGGGCCCCGCGCCGCGAATCTCTTTGATGAGCGGATTGCCGATGTTGCCCCCTACGCGCACGGAGCGACCGCAGCTGCGAAGCAAGTGTCCGATCAGCGACGTCGTCGTCGATTTTCCTTTCGTGCCGGTCACCGCCAGGATCGGCGAGTTGCAAAGGCGGTATGCAAGCTCGATCTCGCCGAGCACCGGAACGTTTGCCTCGTGCATCGCGCGCACGACCGGCGACGTCGGGGGAACGCCGGGCGAAAGAACCGCGAACGCCAGCTCGCCGGCGACGCCGGCAAGCTCCGCGGGTTCGAGGAAACGCGCGCCAAACGACTGCGCCGCCGCGATCGGTTCGGCGAGTTCGGCAACCGGCTTTTCGTCGGTCGCATAGAGCGCGACGTTGTGCTCGGCGAGTACCTCGACGCTGGCGAGTCCGCTTCGGCCCAGACCAATGATCAGGATCTTTGCGCCGGCATCGAATCCAAAGATCCCGCTCACCGAACGATAGCCCATCCGACGAGCGAACAGATCAACGATGCAAGCCAAAACCGAATCGTTACTTTCGTCTCCGGCCACCCCGCCAGCTCGAAGTGGTGGTGCAGCGGACTCATGCGGAAAATGCGGCGGCCTCCGGAGGCTTTGAAGTATGAAACCTGGGCAATCACGGAGAGCGCTTCGGCAACGAAAACTCCGCCGATCACCACCAGCAAAAGCATCTCGCCAGTAAGAATGGCGCTCCCCGCGAGCAGAGCGCCGAGCGCGAGCGACCCGGTATCGCCCATAAAGAGCCGCGCCGGATGACGGTTATACAGAAGGAATGCGGCGCAGGCGCCGGCTCCTGCCGCGGCGCCGATCGCCGCGGCGGAGATCCCGGTTGCGGCCGCGGCCAACGCGATCACGGTCAACGGCGGTATCATCGTTCCAGCGGCGAGGCCGTCCAGACCGTCGGTCAGGTTCACGGCGTGGATCGTGCCCGTGATCGCCATAATGCCCAGCAGAAGCCAAAGCCAATGCGGAGCGACGATCGCGAACGTTCCTACGTGAAAGAGAACGTCGCGAATGCTCGAGCCGGCGTCGATCACGCGCAAGAACATCGTCGCGGCGAGCGCGGTCGCCAAAAGCTTCGTCCGAGCAGGTAAGCCCCGATTGGCGCCGTGGCGAATCTTCAGCGAGTCGTCCACGGCGCCGATCGCGGCACAAAGCAGCACGAAAAAAACGAGATCGACGAACGATGGCGTGCGAACCACGGCCAAAGCCGCGAGCAAGACGATAACGAACGCCAGGCCGCCCATCGTCGGCGTTCCCGTTTTCTCTTGATGTGATTGCGGGGCATCCTCGTACGCATGTTGACGTACGTGGAGACGCGTCAAGGCGCCGAGCAGCAGCGTTGCGGCGGCAATGCCGATGGTGAAGCCGAAAAGCGCCCAGACGAGCAGTACGATCGGCGGAGCGTTCATGACTCGCTGCCGCGGTGCAATGGATTCTCGCCATGTCCGCGCCATTTCAGTACTACCAGCGGCGTTTGCTCGTCGCTGTTGCCATGCGGATTGTCAAAGAGCGCGGCGGCCACGATCGCGCGACGCACATCGCCTGACGCACCGAGCACTTTTGCCGTCCCGAGATCGTTCGCATCGACGACGGCACAGGCGACGCCGGTTTGCCGTGCAACTGTTTCGGCAACGCCGTCGGGATCGCGCGGCGCGAAGACGATTGCACGTTCGTACGGCGGCATCGTTCCGGTGTAGCCGTCAACGGCGGCGATCGCGTCACCCACCATGTGATAGAAGAGACCGCGCCGGCCGAAGAGCCGCCCCAGAAGCTGCAGCAAGGTTGCAGCGACAATCTTCCACACCCCAATGCGATCGATGACCAGCTGCATCGATTCGGGTTGGCTGATCGTCGCCATTGGATCGGCGCGACGCGAAAGCACGAAAGCCAACTTCGATGGACGCACCGATTCGGCGGCGAGCAACTCCCCTTGCGCAATCGCCACCGCCGTCTCCGAGACGGCAATGACGTCGCCGGCGCGCGCGATGCCGCACGCTGCTTGCGC